>NZ_CP016286.1:1262000-1577500 GCF_001679785.1 Rhizobium leguminosarum | reverse complement strand
CCTGATGCATGCGCTCTGCGCCGGCAAGGTGGATTTCTTCGCCGGCGCGATCGTCGATCTGACCGCGTGCAGCGAGCGCCGGGTGCGTTCGATCCTGGCAACCGGGCGGATGCATGCGGTGCGCGCGCTCTATGAGTCCGCCGGCCTGCCGAGGGATATCAGCGTGATCTTCGTCGAGGCGACGATGCTGTGGCGCGACGCCGCCAGAAAAGCACCGGGCAGCGTGCTCGGCAATGTCTGCGGCCGTCTTCTCGAAAAATTCCGCCATCACGACGCGCATGGCGCGATCGGCGAGTTGCTCGACATGGTGGAAAAGCTGCACGTTAACGAGCAGCGACAATCGGCCCGCGTCTACGCGGCGCTTGCGGCCGCCTAATCAGCCAGCCGCGTCACCACCCAGGAATAGCTGGCGGAGACGAAGTGCACGGGTTTGGTCAGTGTGTCCTTGACGTTTCTGCCCGAGGGCAGATGGGCGCGGACCTGCCCGGCGATGCCTTCAGCAAAACCGGCGATCCTTCCTGCGGGTTGGGGCGCTGCGACAGCCACCTCGGACGCGGCGGCTGGCACGGGCGCCGGTTTCGGCGGCTCGGCGGCGGCGACGGCTTTCGGCGCCTCGCACACCGCGATCACCGAGGGATAGTTGGCATTCACATAGGTCTTCAGCCGTCGTTCGGCTTCGGCATCGCAGGCGGCAATGGTTTCCCAGCGTTTATCGACGGTCGCGACATAATTGCACTGGCTGATGGAATCGTCGCAGCCGAGAATGGTCATCGCGATCAGCACCGCTTGCATATTCTGCTTCCTTGATTATTGAGCACATCATCGTCTTAGAGGGCGCAATTCCAACCGAATGAAGGCAAGGGCATTAACTCTTCGCCATATCGGGGAAAATTTGTCCCGCGCCGGCAGAGGGAGCCAACATGTCCGTCACCATTACCCTTGAACCACCACGCCAGGAGGGCATCATCCGGCTTCTCGATCTTTCCGATGCCTATGCGCAATCGCTCTATCCTGCGGAGAGCAACCATCTGGTCGACCTTTCCGTGCTGGAAAAGCCTTCGGTGAGCTTTCTGGTCGCGCGCAATGGCGATGCGATCGTCGGCTGCTGCGCGCTGGTCGAGGCCGGGGACGGCACGGCGGAGATCAAGCGCATGTTCGTCGATCCCGAGGCGAGGGGGCTGAGGATCGCCAGCGGCCTGATGAATGCGCTCGAAGCGATCGCCGGAGAAAAGGGTCTGACGGCGATCCGGCTCGAAACCGGCATCTACCAGCCCGAGGCGATCGCGCTCTACCGCAAATATGGATATCGAGACATCGAGCCTTTCGGCAGCTATCTGCCGGATCCGCTCAGCCTGTTCATGGAAAAGCGGCTGGGGTAGCCAGTCTGCAAAGGTATGTTCAGCCTTCGGCGACGCGCGGCATGGTTTTCGGCGAACCGGGGACCGGCGGCGGGGCCTGTTCGTCGATGATGATCTGCGGACCGGCCTCGCTCTTGTCGGCGTTGCGGGCCTCGTGGATCCATTCGCGCCAGATGGCGACGATCAGCGCCATCAGCACCGGGCCGATGAAGAGGCCGAGGAAACCCATCGTCTTGACGCCGCCGACGAGGCCGAAGAAGGTCGGCAGGAAGGGCAGCTTGATCGGACCGCCGACGAGCTTCGGCCGCAGCGTCTTGTCGACGATGAAGAGCTCGACCGTCCCCCAGACGAAGAGACTGATGCCGGCGACATGCGAGCCGCTCGCCAGCAGATAGACGGAGACCAGCGTGAAGGAGAGCGGCGCACCGCCAGGTATCAGCGCCATCACGCCCGTCAGCACGCCGAGCGTCACCGGCGAGGGCACGCCGGCAATCCAGTAGGCAAGGCCGAGCACGATGCCTTCGCCGATCGCGATCAGCGTCATGCCCATGACGGTGGAGCTGATCGTCGCCGGCACGACGCGGGAAATACGCTCCCAGCGGTTCGGCAGGATGCGCTCGCCCAGCATGTCGATCTGCTTGGAGAAGGAGAAGCCGTCGCGATAGACGAAGAACAGCGCGATCAGCATGAAGAGCAGCGTCAGCAGCAGGTGGAAGGCGCCGCCGCCGGCCGCCAGCACGGCACGGTAGATGTTGCCGATATTGGCGCCGCTGACCGCCTGGATGACCTCGCCGAGCGCGCCGGGACTGCCGATATATTTTGTCCAGACTTCATCGAGATAGGCGCCGGCCCAAGGCAGCGCGACGATCCAGTTGGGCGTGGGGGCGCCGGCGCGGTTGGCGTGGATTGCCCAAGCGACCCAGGTGCGCACTTCGCCCGTCGTATAGGTCACCGCAAGCCCGATCGGGATGACCAGGAAGGTGATGATCAGGATGATGGCGATGGTCGCGGCGATCGTCGTATTGCCGCCGACGCGGGCAAGAAGCTTGCGGTAGAGCGGCCAGCTGGCAAAGCCGATGACGAGGGCTGCGAGCACCGGCACGAGGAAGCCGTAGAAGAAATAGACGCCGGCAGCGACGACCAGGACCAGCAGCCAGCGCGCCGCCGAAATGGAGGGAATCAGCGGCGTGCGCGTCTGCGCCGACGATCCGAGCCATCGCGGTTCATGATTGCTTTTCTGACGGTCGAACACACCCACGCGCGCCTCTTCTTTTTCTTGTACTCTGGTTATGGGCCATGATCCCGACGGTTTCAAGGTCGGCACCGTGAAAGCGTATACAAAGCGTGCCTATTCGACGCTCAGATCCGGACGTCTTACTGCTGCGGACGGCTGAGAACCTTGAAGGCATAGAATTGCGTCTTCTGGCTGGCCGAGAAATTATTGTCGGAGCCGAGAATGAGAACATCGGTGCCGTCCTTGGCGTTGCCGAGCGACATGGCCTCGATATTGTCGGGAACGATGCCGATCGCCCTCAAATCGAGGAACTGGCTTTTGCGGACGGGGGCGACGCGCTGGTCGTTTTTGGCGAGCGAAGCGATAGCGGATACATCGGTGGCATCGGCCAGATCCATCATCATGATCTTGATGCTGTTGCCGAAGCCCTGGGCATAGCTGCGTTCGACGGCGAGCAGGCGGTGATCGTCGAGGGCGAGAATCTCGGACATGCCGTTGTCATTGCCGCCGTCGGCCTTGGTGGCGGCCTGCGGGATCGGCGAGACGGGATAGACATACTCAGCCTTCGGCTCGCTGGTGGTGCCGTCGTAGCGGACGATGCGCGACAGGCTGCCTGACGTCAGCGAGGATTTCGGACCATCCTGGTAAAGGGCGGCTTCGACACCGACGAAGACATCGCCGGAGGGCGCGATGGCAAGATCCTCGAAGGCGAGATTGTCACGGATGCCGGTCGACTTGTCCGCGGTGGGCGCAAAGCCCTCCGGCAGCTTGAATTCCCGAACGAAGGAACCGTCCGGCGACGCGACGCGGACGAAGGGTGCCAGCAACGCCTTGCCGTCGCCTTCGCTGCCCCAATAGATACCGTCCTTGCCGAGGCGGATCGATTCCGGATCGACGGTCCGGGCAGCGAAGGGCTCGCCGTTCTTGTCCTTCAAGGTCACCTGCTTGACGACCGAGACGCCCTTGAGGCCCGACGCGTCGAGATCGACGTCGAGTTCATAGAAGCGGGCAGGGCCTCTTTCCGAGCGGTCGTCGCTGATGGCAATATAATGGCCGGTGGCGGCATCGAAATCGAGGCCGGAAATACCGCCGAATTCGACGCCGTTTTCCATGTGGCCGGTCGGGATGACGAATTCACCGAGATAGGAGAGCGAGATGCCAGCGGCGCAATCGCCGAAGGGGCAGGCGGTCTTGAAGGTGGCGCCGATATCGGTGGCCCCAATATCTGTGGTGCTGGCGGTGACGGTGCTGGACAGGAGAACGAAAGCGGCAACCGCGAGAAAACGCTTGGTCATGACAAATATCCGGCAAGGGGTTTGAAAACCGTTCGACCGGCGCAAATGCTCCCTGGGGAGGCACGCCGACAGCTTCATGCGCCGGTTGTTTGACGGAGTTGTTACGGTTCTTCGTCAGTTCCGTGAAATCGTGAATGCTAAAATGCATCGCGCCGAACTCATGTCCTCAGACCGTTCGGCGCGTTCGATGGTATACGCTATATATCGAGATTTTCCGCGAAGGCCGCGCGGTCCTGGATGAAGCGGAAGCGGGCTTCCGGCTTGGTGCCCATCAGATCGTCGACGGCGGCGCGCGTGCCTTCGAAATCCACCTCGTCGATCAGCACCTTGAGCAGGGTGCGCTTGGACGGATCCATCGTGGTTTCCTTGAGCTGGGCGGGCATCATTTCGCCGAGACCTTTGAAGCGGCTGATCTCGACCTTGGCCTTGCCCTTGAACTCCGTCTGCATCAGCTCGGCGCGATGATTGTCGTCGCGGGCATAGGCGGATTTCGAGCCTTGAGTGATCTTGTAGAGCGGCGGCACGGCGAGGAAGAGGTGGCCGCCGCGCACCAGCTCCGGCATCTCCTGATAGAAGAAGGTGATGAGCAGCGAGGCGATGTGGGCACCGTCGACGTCGGCATCGGTCATGACGATGATGCGCTCGTAGCGCAGGTCTTCGTCGCGGTATTTCGAGCGTGTGCCGCAGCCGAGCGCCTGGACGAGATCGGCGAGCTGCTGGTTGGCGCCGAGTTTTTCGCGGCCGGCGCTGGCAACGTTGAGGATCTTGCCGCGTAGCGGCAGAATTGCCTGATTGGCGCGGTTGCGCGCCTGCTTGGCCGAACCGCCTGCCGAATCACCCTCGACGATGAAGAGTTCGGCACCCTCGGCAGTGTTCTGCGAGCAGTCGGCGAGCTTGCCGGGCAGGCGCAATTTGCGCACCGCGCTCTTGCGGTTGACTTCCTTTTCCTTGCGGCGGCGCAGGCGCTCCTCGGCGCGCTCGATCACCCAGTCGAGCAGCTTGGCCGACTCGTTCGGATTGTCGGCAAGGTAATGGTCGAAGGGGTCTCGCAGCGCGTTCTCGACGATGCGCTGGGCCTCGACTGTCGCAAGCTTGTCCTTGGTCTGGCCGACGAATTCCGGCTCGCGGATGAAGACCGACAGCATGCCGACGGCCGAAATCATCACGTCGTCGGTGGTGATCTGCGCGGCACGCTTGTTCTGCGTCAGCTCGGCATAGGCCTTCAGGCCCTTGGTCAACGCGATGCGCAGCCCCGCCTCATGCGTGCCGCCTTCGGGTGTCGGGATGGTGTTGCAATAGGAATGCACCTGCGGATCGCCGCCATACCAGGTGATCGCCCATTCCATCGAGCCGTGGCCGCTGGTCTTCTCGGTCTTGCCGGCAAAGATCTCGCGGGTGACGGTGAACTCCTTGCCCATCGTCGCCTGGAGATAGTCCTTCAGGCCGCCGGGGAAGTGGAAGACGGCCTTGTCAGGGACCTCGGAACCTTCTGGCAGCACGCCCGCCTCGCAGCTCCAGCGGATCTCGACGCCGCCGAAGAGATAGGCTTTCGAGCGCGCCATGCGGAAGACGCGGGCGGCATCGAACTTCATGTGATCCCCAAAGATCTGGGGGTCGGGATGGAAGCGCACGCGGGTGCCGCGGCGGTTGTGAACGTCGCCCAACTCTTCGAGACCGCCCTGCGGCAGGCCGCGGGAGAAGCGCTGGCGGTAGAGCTTGCGGTTTCGCGCAACTTCAACCTCGAGGTCGTCGGAAAGCGCGTTGACGACCGAGACGCCGACGCCGTGCAGGCCGCCCGACGTCTCATAGGCCTTGCCGTCGAATTTGCCGCCGGCATGCAGCTTGGTCATGATGACTTCGAGCGTCGACTTGCCCGGCACCTGCGGATGGTTCTCGACCGGGATGCCGCGGCCATTGTCGGAGACGGTGAGATAACCCTCGAGGTCGAGATAGACCTCGATGAAATTGGCGTGTCCGGCGACCGCCTCGTCCATCGCGTTGTCGATGACTTCGGCAAACAGGTGGTGCAGCGCCTTTTCATCGGTGCCGCCGATATACATGCCGGGGCGCATGCGCACCGGCTCGAGGCCTTCGAGGACGCGGATCGACGAGGCGCCGTAATCATCCGAGTTCGAGGCGGCGGGCGCCGGGCGTGCGGAGGCGCCGCCAGCGGGGGATGCTGCTGCGGCAGGCGCAGCCGGAGCCGGCGGCCGTTCGGCGGGCACCGCAGGCTTCTGCGCCTCCTCGCGTTTTTCAGAGAGGGGCATTCCGGAAAAGAGGTCGTTGCTATCGTCCATGGAGCCGTTCAGATCTTCATCCTGTCTTAGGTCTGGCTTGGGCGGGCATCCGCCGCCGACCCAAAATCACCGCATTTCATGCCACGTTTGCGAATCAGGCAGATTTTGCCAGAAAGCACCTCTATACGCGACACCGCCGGTTTGGGTGGGCTTTTCCCAAATGATTTGCGTTGCCGGGCGCAGAATGGCAAGCGGCGGCAGGCTTCAGGAACCATCCGAATGCGAATGTCCACAAGTCATTGCACCATCATCACCGCAATTGCGGCGTTTTTCTTGTGCGCGGCCGTCCTCTCCGCTGTTGGTCCGGCAGAGGCGGCCGACGCTTTGCCGCCTTTCAAGGACGACCTGTTTTCGAAGCAGACCGTGCTGCAGACAGGTGATGACGGCGCCTTCGAGGTCATCGACTATGACGAGATGCGCGATATCAACGGCCGCGACCAGATCCCGCAAAAGCGGGTGAAGCAGAAATATGTGGCGCTCGGCATCCGCAAGGCGCAAGCGGACGAGACGCTGTCTCTCGACGGCATCAAGCTTGATGTCACCAGGGTGGGACCCGCTCAGAGTGCCGCTTTCACGGTGATTTTCATCCATGGGCGCGACGGCGACCGCCGGCTCGGTGCCAACGACTATAGCTTCGGTGGCAATTTCAATCGGCTGAAGAACCTCGTCGCCGGCAATGGCGGCGTTTATTATTCGCCGACGGTCAAGAGCTTCGACAGCAGCGGCGTTGCGGCGATCGCCGGCCTGATCCGCTATGCCAGCGCGCAATCGCCCGGCCGGCCGATCATCCTTTCCTGCGCCTCGATGGGCAGCCAAGTTTGCTGGGGCGTTGCGCGCGACAGCGACAGCGTCAAGCGGCTGAAGGGCATGCTTGTTATGAGCGGGGTGACCGATCCCGATTTTACCAGGAGCGCCTTCTACAAGGCGAAGCTGCCGCTGTGGTTCGCCCATGGCAGCCGTGACCCGGTCTATGCCGCCGCCAACCAGCAGGCGCTGTTCGAAAGTCTGCACAAGGCAAAGTATCCGGCGCGTTTCACGCTGTTTCAGACCGGCAATCACGGGACGCCGATCCGGATGATCGACTGGCGTAGGGTGTTGAACTGGATTCTGGCTGGCTAAAGCATGTCGCGCAAAAGTGTGCAGCGGTTTTTGTGATAACGACATGCATAAAAATAACGAAAGGGCGGTTTTCGGCAGAAATATGCGCGGGATCGCAGAGATTCCCCTTACGTCAAGGGCATGATGCTTTTCTTTGCTGCAAGCTTTTGATATTGCCCAAGGCATAAGCAGATCGTGGAAGGCCAGCATGACACCTGATGTGCGCCCGCTTGTGGCGGGAAACTGGAAAATGAATGGCATGCGTGCCTCCCTGGATCAGATCAAGGCGATCGCCGAGGGTGTTCGCCCGCCGCTGGCCGACAAGGTCGAAGCGCTGATCTGCCCGCCGGCGACGCTGCTCTATGTGGCGACGGCGCTGTGCACCGACAGCCCGCTGGCGATCGGCGCTCAGGACTGCCATCAGAACCCATCCGGTGCGCATACCGGCGACATCTCGGCCGAGATGATTGCCGATTGTTTCGGCACCTATGTCATCGTCGGCCATTCCGAGCGGCGCACCGACCATGCCGAAACCGATCATCTGGTGCGCGCCAAGGCGGAGGCCGCCTTCGCCGCAGGGCTGACGGCGATCATCTGTATCGGCGAGACCGCGGATGAGCGCCGGACAGGCCAGGCGCTCGACGTCATCAAGCGCCAGCTTTCCGCCTCGGTTCCGGACGGCGCCACCGCTGAGAGCACAGTCATCGCCTACGAGCCGATCTGGGCGATCGGCACCGGCGTGACGCCGACATCAGGTGATGTCGAAAAGGCGCATGCCTTCATGCGGGCAGAGCTTGCGGCTCGCTTCGGCGACGAAGGCCGCAAGATGCGTCTTCTCTATGGCGGCTCGGTCAAGCCGGCCAATGCCCATGAGTTGATGGGCATTGCCAATGTCGACGGCGCGCTGATCGGCGGAGCAAGCTTGAAAGCGGCCGACTTCCTCGCCATCTACCGGGCCTATGAGGCGCTGCTCGCCTGAGGCATTTTTTACTCCTGGGTTTATTCCCGAGTTTATTCCGGGCTGAAGGGCTTGGAATAGATGAAAGCCTCATGTAAAGAGCCGCCAGAATTCTTACTTATGTCCGTCTCCAGGCGGGCAGGACTGGACCCATGCAGACCGTATTGATTGTCATCCATCTCATGATCGTGCTCGCCCTTGTCGGCGTCGTGCTCATCCAGCGCTCGGAAGGCGGCGGCCTCGGCATCGGCGGCGGTTCCGGCTTCATGTCGGCCCGCGGCACGGCCAATGCGCTGACGCGCACGACCGCGATCCTTGCGACCCTGTTTTTCCTGACCTCGCTCGGCCTCGGCATCCTGACGCGTTACGAGGGCCGACCGAGCGACATTCTCGACCGCATTCCGGCAACAGGCGGCCAGGGTAACGGTATTCTCGATTCGCTCGGCGGCGCGCAGGCTCCGGCAACCCCGCCGGCCGGCAACGGCGTTCCGAGCAGCGGCGCGGCAGCACCCGCACCGCAGGCTCCCGCCGCTCAGGCGCCTGCAACTGGTGCTCAGGCCCCGGCGGCCACCGCGCCTTCAACGACCGCTCCGGCAACGACTGCCCCGGCAACGCCCGCAGCTCCGGCCGCGCCGGCACCGGCTCAGCCCTCCGGCGTCCCGACGGGACAGTAAGCCGGTCTTCGACATAAACCGCCGGCAGGCCCTCGGGTCTGCCGGTTTTCTTTTGTTCAGATTCCTGCGCCACGCATCGAAAGTTCTGGAAAAGAATTTTTGGGCTGGTGGAATCGTTTTTGAAAAGGTATCCGGTGAATCCCATGGCGCGATACGTATTCATCACTGGCGGCGTGGTTTCCTCTCTCGGAAAAGGAATTGCGGCCGCGGCTCTCGGAGCGTTGCTGCAGGCCCGTGGATATCGGGTTCGGCTTCGCAAGCTCGACCCCTATCTGAACGTGGACCCGGGCACGATGAGCCCGACCCAGCACGGCGAGGTCTTCGTCACCGACGACGGCGCGGAAACCGATCTCGATCTCGGTCACTACGAACGCTTCACGGGGCGTTCGGCGACCAAGACCGACAACATCACCACCGGCCGCATCTACAAGAACATCATCGACAAGGAACGGCGCGGCGACTATCTCGGCGCGACGGTGCAGGTCATCCCTCACGTCACCAACGAGATCAAGGATTTCGTCATCGAGGGCAATGACGACTACGACTTCGTCATCTGCGAGATCGGCGGCACGGTCGGCGACATCGAAGCGATGCCGTTCATGGAGGCGATCCGCCAGCTCGGCAACGACCTGCCGCGCGGCACTGCCGTCTACGTCCACCTGACGCTGATGCCCTATATTCCGGCGGCCGGCGAGCTCAAGACCAAGCCGACGCAGCATTCGGTGAAGGAACTGCAGGCACTCGGCATTCATCCCGATATCCTGCTGGTGCGGGCCGATCGCGAAATTCCGGAAGCCGAACGCCGCAAGCTCTCGTTGTTCTGCAACGTTCGCCCGTCTGCCGTCATCCAGGCGCTCGACGTCGCCAACATCTACGATGTACCGATAGCCTACCACAAGGAAGGCCTCGACGACGAAGTGCTCGCGGCCTTCGGTATCGAGCCGGCGCCGAAGCCGCGGCTCGATCCGTGGGAAGAGGTGTGCAACCGCATCCGCACGCCGGAGGGCGCGGTGACGATCGCCATCGTCGGCAAATATACCGGCCTCAAGGATGCCTATAAGTCGCTGATCGAGGCGCTGCATCACGGCGGCATCGCCAATCGCGTCAAGGTCAATCTTGAATGGATCGAGTCCGAGGTCTTCGAAAAGGAAGATCCGGCGCCTTATCTCGAAAAGGTACACGGTATCCTCGTGCCCGGCGGCTTCGGTGAACGCGGTTCGGAAGGCAAGATCCACGCTGCCCGCTTTGCCCGCGAGCGCAAGGTGCCGTATTTCGGCATCTGCTTCGGCATGCAGATGGCGGTCATCGAGGCGGCGCGCAATCTCGCCGACGTGTCCGGTGCCTCCTCGACCGAATTCGGCCCGACGAAAGAGCCGGTGGTCGGCCTGATGACCGAATGGGTCAAGGGCAACGAGCTGCAGAAGCGCACGGCAGCCGGGGATCTCGGCGGCACGATGCGCCTCGGCGCCTACAAGGCGGCGTTGAAGAAGGGCACGAAGATCTCGGATATCTACGGTTCCACCGATATTTCCGAGCGTCACCGCCACCGCTACGAGGTCAATATCGACTACAAGGACCGGCTCGAGAACTGCGGCCTCGTCTTCTCCGGCATGTCGCCGGACGGCGTGCTGCCGGAGACGATCGAATATCCCGATCATCCCTGGTTCATCGGCGTGCAGTACCACCCGGAACTGAAGAGCCGGCCGCTCGACCCGCATCCGCTGTTTGCCAGCTTCATCGAAGCGGCGACGGAACAGAGCCGTCTCGTCTGACGAGTTCGGCTCCAGATCGCGCGGTTATGCGCGATCTGGATAAATCCCCCTTCCACTTTCACGCAGCCGCCGGGAGGGGCCCGATATAGACCGAGCGCGGCCGGATCAGCCGGCCGTCGAGCGTCTGTTCGCGCGCATGCGCCAGCCATCCGACGGTGCGGCCGATCGCGAAGACGCCGGTGAAGGCCTCACGCGGAAAGGCGAGCGCTTCGAGCAGCAGCGCGGTATAAAACTCGACATTGACGTCAAGCGGCCGGTTCGGCTTGCGCGCCTTCAGGATCGCCAATGCAGCGACCTCCACGGCTTCCGCCAAAGCACCACGGGCGCCGTTCACCTGGCCGGTTGATATCAGCGGCTTCAGCGCCCCCTTCAGCGCATCGGCGCGCGGATCGCGGACGCGATAGATACGGTGGCCGAAACCCATCAGCCTTTCCCCGCGGTCGAGTGCTTCCTCGAGCCACGGGTGAGCATTCTCCGCCGTGCCGATCGCATCCAGCATGTCGAGCACGGGACCGGGCGCGCCGCCATGCAGCGGCCCTTTCAGCGCGCTCAGTGCGGCGAGCACCGAAGAGGTGAGGCCGGCCTGCGTCGAGGCGATAACGCGCGATGCGAAGGTCGAGGCATTGAGGCCATGGTCTGATATCGTCACGAGATAGGTGTCGAGTGCCGCTGTCTGCTCCCTGGTCGGCAATTTTCCGGTCAGCATGCGCAGGATATCGGCCGCCTGCGGCAGCGAGGCGTCCGGCGCGATCGGTCTTTTGCCGCGTTGCTTGCGAAGGATCGCCGGCAGGAAAACTGCGGGCGCCGCCAGAAGGCTGAGAGCGGTATCGAAATCCTCGCCGTCGGGCAGGCGGGCGATCAACGCCCGCATCGCATCAATAGGAGGCAAAGCGAGCAGGGCGGCATCGGCGGCCTTGATATGGCCGAAAATCCTCGTTCGCTCCTGCGCCAACCAGTCGCGCAATTCCGCTTCGTCGAAGCTTTTTTCCATCAGCCCATCGAGCAATAGGGCGGCGACGCCTTCATAGGTGCCGTCTGCAACCAGGTGATCCAGCGACACGCCGCGGATGATCAGTCGCCCCGCTTCGCCATCGACATCCGAAAGCAGCGTTTCGGCAGCAATGACATCTTCCAAGCCGTTTTTCATGTTGTTTCTCCTTTACGGTCCGGATGATCCGACCTAGTTTCATTGACGTCAATCTTGACGCAATTGATCAACATGAGGTTCCGATGTCTTGGCTGACCGCCGAGGAGGCGCTGCAGGCGCTGAAGACCAAGCCGCAGACGCTTTATGCAAATGTCAGTCGCGGGCGCATCCGCGCCAGGCCCGATCCCGCCGACCCGCGCCGCAGCCTCTACCAGGCTGCCGACGTACAGCGGCTTGCCGAACGCCATGCCGGCCGCCGCAAGACCGAAACGGTCGCCGCCGAGGCGATCCGCTGGGGCGATCCAGTTCTGTCCTCGGCAATCTCGACCATCATCGGCGGACGGCTTTTCTATCGCGGAAAGGATGCGGCCGGTTTCGCAGAAGTCGCGACGCTCGAGCAGACGGCGGCACTGCTCTGGAACGGCGCGGAGCCACTCTCCTCCGGCAGCGGGACCGGACATGCCTCTCCGTCGCTTCAGGCGGCATTCCTGGCGCTGGCAGGGCGGGTGACATCGGATCTGCCGTCGCTCGGCCGCTCTCAGGCAGCACTTCGGCGTGAAGCAAGCGGGGTTCTCGACACGGTCGCCGATGCTCTGGCGCCTGGGCCTTCCGACCGGCCGCTGCATCTCAGGCTTGCGGCAAGCTGGCAGCGGCCGCATGCTGCCGATTGCCTGCGCCGCGCGCTGGTACTGCTTGCCGATCACGAACTCAACGCCTCAGCCTTTGCGGCGCGGGTCACGGCGTCGGCGGGTGCAGCCCTTTCGGCCACCGTGCTGTCCGGTCTGGCGACGCTGACAGGGCCGCTGCACGGCGCTGCCTGGCAGGGCGTCGGCGCCTTGATGGAGACCGCTTCCACCCTTGGGGCGGAGCAGGCGATCCGCCTTACGCTTGCCCAGGGCAATCGCCTGTCGGCCTTCGGCCATCCGCTCTATCCCGATGGCGATGTCAGGGCCTTGGCGCTGCTGTCGCACTTCCCCCTGCCGCCGCAATTTGCCGAGGTCCGGGAAGTGGGCGAGGAGATGGTCGGCGAGAAGGTCAACGTCGATTTTGCGCTTGCCGCAATGGCCGCCGCCTTCAGTCTCCCAAGGGAGGCGCCGATCATCATTTTCTCGCTTGCCCGTTCAGTCGGTTGGCTTGCCCATGCAATGGAACAGATCGACAGCGGCGAATTGATTCGGCCGCGGGCGCGTTATACCGGACCGGTGCCTGAAACGGATAATAGAGCGTAAGAATTCCGCCGGCGATTGCGACGATTTGCTTTTTTGGTCTAGGGAAATATTTGAATTCGGCTATCATGCTTCACATTAGAAGACGGTTGGGAAGAAGACGGTTGGCGGGCGCTTTCGAAAAGAGCTGTTCCGCACGGTCAAGGGGACTTTCCATGAATACGACGTTTCGCAGCCTTTTTGCCGCCGCACTCGCTGCCGGCCTCATTCCGCATGGGGCGGCCTTTGCGCAGTCTGCGGGCTGCACGGTATCGCGTGATGCCGGCGCCCGCCAGGTACTCAGTTGTCCGGGCGGCGTGACGGTGACGGCAGAGGCCGGCGCGGCCTACAGCCTCGTCGACCGCAACCGTGACGGCAGCCCCGATTCGGCATCGCTGCGCCGCAAGGCCATTCTCGTCGATGTCGATAACACCCAGCACGCCGGTGGTTTCCAGGTCGTGACGCCGCAGGCGATCGCGGCTGTGCGCGGCACCCAATGGGCTGTCGATGTCGCAGGCGGCCAGACCTCGGTGCTGGTCGTCAGAGGCAGCGTCGCAGTCCGCCGCTCGGCCGGCGAGCCGGTGGTGCTGTCGCCGGGCGAGGGCGTCGACGTTACCGCCGGAACCGAACCCTTCGTCGTGCGTCGCTGGCCGGCGCCGCGCGCCGCTGCCCTTCTTGCCCGTCTCGGCCAATAAATCCCATGAACCATCGCCTGCTGACAGTGATCGCGCTGCTGCTCGCCGGTGTTTGGGGAGCTGCGCTCGGCTATGTCAATCTCCATGCCGGAAGCGGCCTTCTCGACCGGATGGAGGCCTCGCTTGCCGATATCCGCAGCGCCATCGTCGGGGCGAAGACACCGCCTCCCGTCGTCTCGATCGTCGCGATCGACGACCGCACCGCTAGGGCACACGGCTATCCGCTCGATCGGGCGACACTTGCGCGCCTCGCCAATGCGATCACCGCGTTGAAGCCGAAGGCCCTGGCGATCGACATTCTGCTGGTCGATCCGGGGCCGGAGGCGGGTGATGCCGCGCTGACATCAGCCCTTCGCCAGGGGCCAAGCGTGATTGCGGCCGCGGCCACTTTTGCGCAAAGCAGTCAGCGGGTCACCGATGCGGCCGAGGATCCGCTTGCCGCCATCCCGGAGGCAAACCAGCTGCTGTTGCCGCTTCCCCGCTTTGCCGAGGTCGCCGCGGTCGGCATCGTCAATGTCGCAACCGACCAGACCGGCACGCCACGCTTCATCCCGTTGATCTCGCGTGCCGCAGACCGGCTAGATCCGGCTTTTCCGCTGCGTGCCGCGTCGGTGGCGCTCGGCGTCGATCCCACCATCGAACGCGACGCCATCATGCTCGGAAAGCTGCGTATTCCCACAGATATCGGCCAGCGTCTGCCGGTGACCTTCTATGGCGGGCACGGCAGCATCGCAACCTTCAGCGCCGCCGATGCGCTGGATGGCAAGCTTTCGGCGGATGCGGTGGCAGGCCGCATCGTCGTCATCGGTTCGACTGTCACCGGCGGCGGCGACGTCTTCCCGACACCGTTCGATCCCGTCATGCCCGGCGTCGAGGTGATGTCGACGGCGATCACCCATCTTGTTACCGGTGACGGCATGGTGCGCGACCGCAGGATGCGGCTGATCGATGCCGCCACCGCCGTCGGACTGCCGATCGTGCTCGTGTCGCTGGTCGCCTGGCGCCGGAGTGCGGCAGGTTATGTCATCATCGTGCTGACGCTGATCGTCTGGGCGATGCTCAATCTGTCGGCCTATGCGCATGGCTACTGGCTGAGTGCGGCGCTGCCGATCGCCGCAGCGCTGCCGCCGGCGCTGGCGTTCGGCGCGGCCGAACTCTGGCTCGACCGTGGCCGCGCCCGCCATTTCGCCGAGCAGAGCGCGCTTCTGCAGCGCATCGAGGCGCCTGGGCTCGGTGAGTGGCTGGCGCGCGATCCGAACTTCCTCGCCGCGCCGGTGCGCCAGAACGCCGCCGTCATCTTCATCGATCTCTCGGGCTTCACGGGCCTCAGCGAAAATGTCGGGCCGGTGGCGGTGAGCGAGATGCTGAGCGGCTTCTTCGAACTGGTCGACGAGGAGGCGCGCGCCCATGGCGGCGCCATCACCAGCTTCATGGGCGACGGGGCGATGATCCTGTTTGGCCTGCCGCAGCCCGCCGATGACGACGCCGCCCGCGCTGCCGCCTGCGCCGTCAGTCTGTGCGAGCGCACCCGGGCCTGGCTTCAAGCGCATGCGGGCTTTGCCCAGAAGAAGATCGGCTTCAAGGTCGGCGCCCATTGCGGCCCGATCGTCGCCTCGCGATTGGGCAGCGGCGACCGGCAGCAGATCACCGCGGCGGGCGATACCATCAATGTCGGCAGCCGGCTGATGGAGGTGGCCGCCCGCCACGGCGTCGAGCTGGCGCTGAGCGCCGAAATCGTCCGCGCCGCCGGTCCCGATAGCGTGCTCACGCAGTCCGGTCGCATGGAGGGACCGTTGGAAACGGCGCTGCGCGGCCGAGCAAGTCGCATCGACGCCTGGCTGTGGCGTAGCCGCACGCTTTGACAATCGCCGCGGGAGCGGCTAGGAACGGCGCAAATACCCCGCCGGCTGGTTCCGGCCATGGCGCAGCAACGCGCCTGACAGCTCCGAAAGATCGAACTCATGACAGAATTTAACGGCGTCGTTCCGGCGATCGCCAAGGCGTTGCAGAAGCGCGGTTACGCCGAACTCACTCCGGTGCAGAAGGCGATGCTCGATCCGGCGCTCGCCGCTTCCGACGCGCTGGTCTCGGCCCAGACCGGCTCCGGCAAGACTGTCGCCTTCGGTCTGGCGCTGGCGCCGACGCTGCTTGATGGCAGGGAGCGCTTCGGCAATGCCGGCGCTCCGCTCGCCCTCGTCATCGCCCCGACGCGCGAGCTTGCCTTGCAGGTCAAGCGCGAGCTCGACTGGCTCTTTGAGATGACGGGCGCGGTGATCGTCAGTTGCGTCGGCGGCATGGACATCCGCAGCGAACGCCGCTCGCTCGAACGCGGAGCCCATATCGTCGTCGGCACGCCCGGCCGGCTTTGCGACCATATTCGCCGCAGGGCGCTCGACATGTCGGAACTGAAAGCCGCCGTGCTCGACGAGGCCGACGAGATGCTCGATCTCGGCTTCCGGGAGGATCTCGAATTCATCCTCGATGCGGCGCCGGACGAACGCCGGACGCTGATGTTTTCGGCAACGGTGCCGGCGGCGATTGCCAAGCTTGCCAAGAGCTACCAGCGCGATGCTGTGCGCATCAGCACTGCGGCCGAGGAAAAACAGCATATCGACATCGAATATCGCGCACTGATGGTCGCCCCGAGCGACCGCGAGAATGCGATCATCAACGTGCTGCGCTATTACGAGGCGACCAATGCCATCGTCTTCTGCTCGACGCGCGCTGCCGTCAATCATCTGACGGCACGCTTCAACAACCGCAATTTCGCCGTCGTGGCGCTGTCCGGCGAGCTGACGCAGAACGAGCGCACCCACGCGCTGCAGGCGATGCGCGACGGGCGCGCCCGTGTCTGCATCGCGACCGACGTTGCCGCCCGCGGCATCGACCTGCCGGGGCTCGATCTCGTCATCCATGCCGACCTGCCGACCAATCCGGACACGCTGCTGCACCGCAGCGGCCGCACCGGCCGGGCCGGACGCAAGGGCATCAGCGCCATGATCGTGCCGCTGAATGCACGGCGCAAGGCGGAACGCCTGCTCGAGAATGCCGGTATTTCGGCTGCCTGGGCGCGCCCGCCTTCGGCCGAGGAAGTAAGTGAGCGCGACGACGAGCGGCTGCTCGCCGATCCGATCTTCAACGAAACGCCGCAGGAGGAAGAGCAGGGGCTGGTACAGCAACTTCTCGCCAGCCACGGCGCCGAAAAGCTTGCCGCGGCTTTCTTACGTCTTTACCGCACCAATCACTCGGCGCCAGAGGATCTGCTCGAGGTCACCGTACAGGACGAGCGCAGCCGCAAGCGCCGCGACAATGCCGAGCCGTACGAGCCGGCGCAGAAGGGTCCGCGCGAAGATTTCGGCGCCAGCGTCTGGTTCTCCGTCTCGGTCGGACGCAAGCAGAATGCCGAGCCGCGCTGGCTAATCCCGATGCTCTGCCGCAACGGCAATGTGACAAAGCGCGAGATCGGCGCGATCAAGATGCAGCCCGAGGAAACTTTTGTGGAGATCGCCGCGGCGAGCGCCGAAAGCTTCCTGGCGGCGATCGGTCCGAACAAGGCGCTCGAACGCGGTATCCGCGTGACCAGGCTTTCCGGCACGCCGGACTTCAGCCGGGCGCCTGCGCCAAAACCCTATGCCGGCAAGCCATCCCGTGACGAGCGGCCGGATGATTCGTTCCGCGGCGAGCGGCCGAAGAACAAGTTCGGCAAGGGTCCGGGCGGCGGTTATGCTGCAGCCGACAATAGCGGCGGGGAAAGACGGGATAGCAAACCCTGGAGCAAGAAGCCGGGCAACCCCCCTTTCGATGGCCCGAAGTCCGACAAGCCGAAATTCGAAGGCCCCAGATCCGAGGCCCCCAAATATGAGGGTAAGGGCGGCGCCGCACCGAAGAACAAGTTTTCAAAGAAGAAGCCCGGCTGATTTTGCCGGCAGCCCTTCGCTGGTCTGGCGGAGGGCTTTGGGCCGTATCCCCGAGGGAGGCAAGGATGGTGATGGAAACGGCGATCCTCAGTGTCCCGGTTTTCAGTACGCTCTGCAATGAGGCCTTCCGGCTGCGACGCGCCGTTTTCGTGCATGAGCAGAAGGTTCCCGAAGCCGAGGAATTCGATGCCGACGATCTCAACGCCCATCATCTCGTCGCCGTCACGGCGGGCGAGGTCTCCGGCACGCTGCGGGTCATCTACGCCGAGGAACATGTGAAGATCGGCCGGGTTGCGGTTGCCGGCCAATGGCGCGGCCAGGGCATTGCAGCCGCAATGATCGGGCGAGCGATAGACCTGCATCGCGGCGCCTGCAACAACCGCTTCTATCTGACCGCGCAGGCGGACAAGCTGCCGCTCTACGAGCGTTTCGGCTTCGTCGCCTATGGCGCGGAATTTCTTGACGGTGGCATGCCGCATCTCGCTATGAAGAATTACTGAGCTTCGGTGACGACGATGAAACGCCCGGGCATGTCGCAACCCGATCCGGCCGCTTTAATCCGTGCCAACCTGCCGATATCACCCGTTCCCTCCGTCCCCGAGATCCGGCTTCATACGGCAGGACCTGCGAGCGGGCTCTGGCGGCTTGCCGGTCGTGGAGAGGCCGACCCGCCGCCTTACTGGGCCTATCCCTGGGCCGGCGGCGCGGTGCTAGCCCGCCATCTGCTCGATCGGCCGGAAACGGTCGCCGGTCGCCACGTCCTCGATCTCGGCGCCGGCTCCGGGCTCGTCGCCATCGCGGCGGCAAAGGCCGGAGCAGCCATGGTGACGGCGGTCGATATCGATGCCAATGCCATTGCCGCAATCGGGCTCAACGCAGCGATCAACGGTGTGAACATCGTGGCCTTGGCCGCCGATATCGTCGAGGATCAGCCACCAGCGACTGACCTTCTCGTGGTCGGCGACCTGTTCTACGATCCCTCGCTTGCCTTGCGGGTGATGGCCTTCCTGCGGCGTTGCCAGGCGAGCGGCGTCGAGGTGCTGATCGGCGATCCCGAGCGGGCCTACCTGCCGCAGGGTGAACTCAGGCGAATCGCCACCCATGCGGTTGCGGATTTCGGCGCAGGTAAGGGGGGCAAGGCGGTGCACGCGGGGGTCTTTCGCTTGCCGGCAATACTGAACGGCAAGATTAACACTTAGTCTTGCTGCCGCGTTACCTTCTATCCCAACCGAATGACTGCGTGCTCAATGCAGACGCAGTGTTTTCATTTTCCGTCATCGATGCAGATGCCGGCTAAACGACAAGATTCAGGATGGATGCCAAAGGTAGCCGCAAGGGATTCGTCAAAGCATCTATTGTCTGAGGAGTAATCCATTTCAATCAGCGCAAACCATCTCTTTGAGGTAGTAGTCTTTGGTCTGGTAGTAATACTTTCCAAAACATTGACGCGGCTGTGCTTGCTTCGGCAAAATTCCAGCCTTTATCAGATCCTGAAATTGATCTTGTTCCGCCAATATCTCCTTTTCGATGAAGTTAGTGACAATCGGCTGGAGTTCCGGGTAGTTTGCGACGCAATTGCTTATCTGGTCCTCATTACCTTTATGCGCGAAGACGATGTAGCCGATGTCGGCCGCTGGCTTGCGCACCCCAAGCTTGCTTCCATCCAGGATCGTATGGCCTTTCAGCACACTGAGCTTTTCAATCAGCAACCGATATCGCCTGAGATGCTCGGTCATATCATCCGAGCAAAGAATAAGTGTTTTTGGCGTCGCCGCGTCTTTCAGAT
The DNA here is from genome assembly GCF_001679785.1 of Rhizobium leguminosarum. Classification (NCBI taxonomy): domain Bacteria; kingdom Pseudomonadati; phylum Pseudomonadota; class Alphaproteobacteria; order Hyphomicrobiales; family Rhizobiaceae; genus Rhizobium; species Rhizobium leguminosarum. The sequence continues at coordinate 1,558,064 of NZ_CP016286.1, read as the reverse complement.
CGGGCGCTAGCCACTCAGTCGCCCAGGGGGCGCCGGGATCGGAAGGTGTCTCCAGTGCGGGGCTTCCTTGTACCGCCGCAACGGCGGACGAACAGGCTGCGAGAAGGATGACGGCCGACAACGTGCACCTGGATAACATAAGCATCACCTATACACGTGGCTCCTGCGGCCGTGATCAGCCTGCAGGAGCGAAAAAGATTGCTCAGACGAGACAAATTGCAACTGCAATATCAGGCCAGAAGGTCCGGGCGCAACAGCATGACGGGGCAGGGCGCTCCGGCCGGCAGTTCCGGCGCGTGCGGCGGGCGGATGACGAGGCAGTCGGCTGCGGCGAACACCTTCATCATCGAGGAATCCTGCTTGCCGAAAGGTTCGGCGAGCCATTGGCCGGCGACGGATTTCGAAAGCTTCGCCCTGATATAGTCCTGCCGGTGGTCGTTGGCGCGCAGTGTGACCGCGGCCTCCACCGTTACCTCGCGCCGCACCGGCGGCAGGGAGGCGAGCTTGCGGATCAGCGGCTCGAGGAAGAGCAGAGAACAGACAAGGCTGGAAACCGGATTGCCGGGCAGGCCGAGCACATGCGTCTCGCCGAAGCTCCCCACCATCAGCGGTTTACCGGGGCGCATGGCGATGCGCCAGAAATCGAGCTGCATGCCGGCCTCGATCAGCGTGGCCTGCACCAGATCATGGTCGCCGACCGAAGCGCCGCCGAGCGTGACGATCACATCGACCTTGGCGTCCCGCGCCGTGTCGATCGCCGCGCTGATCTTGGCCTTATCGTCAGGCACGATACCGAGATCGAGCACATCGGCGCCGGCTTTACGGGCAAGAGCTGCAATACCAAACGTATTGGATGCGATGATTTGAGAAGGGCCGGGCGTGCTTCCGGGCGGCAGCAATTCGTCGCCGGTTGCGAGGATGGCGATCAGCGGGCGCCGCAGCACCTCGACATCTGGCCGGTTCATGCCGGCAGCGACCGTCAGCCGCGAAAAGTCGAGCACGGTGCCGGCCGACAGCACCGCTTCGCCTTCGGCGAAATCCTGGCCGCGGGGCCGCACATGCTGGCCCTGCCGCACAGGGAAATTGGTTCTGATGCCGCCCTCGATCTTCTCCGCATCCTCCTGCAGCAGGACGCTGTCGGCGCCTGGCGGAACAGGCGCGCCGGTGAAGATACGGACGGCCTCTCCCTGGCCGACGCTTCCCTCGAAACCGTGGCCGGCGGAAGACATGCCGATGACCTTCAGCACGGCGCCCGGTTCCGGCGCGTCTTCGCGGCGTAACGCATAGCCATCCATGGCGGAAGCATTGAAGGGCGGCTGGGTCAGGCCGGCTGTCAGATCGACGGCCAGAACGCGGCCCTCAGCCTCGGCAAGCGGCAGCGTCTCGGACGTAACAATGGGCTTTGCGCGAGAGAGCAAGCGGTTCAGGGCTTCGGCGACCGGGAGAAGGTTCATCTTGCCTCCGGATGACGGAAATCGCCGGATTTTCCGCCGGACTTTTCAAGAAGTCTGATGCCGCCGATCTCCATTGCCTTATCGGCCGCCTTGGCCATGTCGTAGATCGTCAGACACGCGACCGAGACGGCGGTCAGCGCCTCCATCTCCACACCGGTCTTGCCGGTCAGCTTGGCGGTCGCCGTTACGCGCAGGCCGGGCAGGGCGGCATCTTCCTCGATCTCGACCGTGACCTTCGTCAGCATCAGCGGATGGCAGAGCGGGATGAGATCGGCGGTGCGTTTTGCCGCCATGATGCCGGCAAGGCGCGCCGTGCCGATCACATCGCCCTTCTTGGCATCGCCTTGGCGGATGAGCGCGAGCGTTTCCGGCGCCATTTTCACATGGCCCTCGGCAATGGCGATGCGCACCGTCTCAACCTTGTCGGAGACATCGACCATATGCGCCTCGCCCGAGGCACCGATATGCGTGAGGCCTGGCTTTTGGCCGCTCATATCATTCGGCCGCGATGGCGGCTTCGCCGAAGAGCAGCGCGCGGGTGGCGGCGGCGACGTCCTCCTTGCGCATCAGGCTCTCGCCGACAAGGAAGGTATTGATGTCGACGGCCTGCAGGCGCTTGCAATCGGCATGGGTGAAGATGCCGCTTTCGCCGACCAGCAGCCGGTCGTCAGGCACCATGGGGGCAAGCGCCTCGCTGACCGTCAGGCTGACCTCGAAGGTACGCAGATTGCGGTTGTTGATGCCGATGAGCGACGAGGAGAGTTTCAGCGCCCGCTCCATCTCCTCGGCGTCGTGGACCTCGACCAGCACGTCCATGCCGAGGGCGAAGGCCTCGTCCTGCAGGCGTTCGGCTTCATCGTCGGACAGCGAGGCCATGATCAGCAGGATGCAGTCTGCGCCCCAGGCGCGGGCCTCGTGCACCTGATAAGTCTCGAACATGAAATCCTTGCGCAGCGCCGGCAGCGCGCTGGCAGCGCGGGCGGCTGTCAGAAATTCCGGCGCCCCCTGGAAGCTCGGCCTGTCGGTCAGCACCGAAAGGCAGGCGGCACCGCCGGCCTCATAGGCGCTTGCCAGCGACGGCGGATCGAAATCCGGGCGAATGAGACCCTTCGAGGGGCTTGCCTTCTTGATCTCGGCGATCAGACCGAAGCGGCCGGCATCACGCTTGGTAACGAGCGCCTTGTGGAAGCCGCGCGGCGCGGACTGGCCGGCCTGCATCGCCTTCAGATCGGCAAGCGACACTGCCGCCTTGGCAGCGGCGATCTCCTCGCGCTTGTAGAGTTCGATCTTCTTCAGGATATCGGTCATCGAACAATCCTAGTCGATATCATTGGAAACGGCGATGAGTTTGTCGAGGGCGAGCGCGGTCGCACCGCTATCCAGCGACTGCGTGGCCAGCGTCATGCCGTCGCGGATCGTTTCGACCTTGCCGGCGATGACGAGCGAGGCGGCGGCATTGGCGAGCGAGACATCGCGATAGGCATTCTTGGCGCCGCCGAGCACCTCGCGAAGCGCTGCGGCATTGGCAACGCCGTCACCGCCCTTGATGTCGGCGAGCACGCAAGGGCTGACGCCGAAATCGGCGGGCGAGAGCTCGAAGGTGCGGATCTTGCCGTCTTCGAGGGCTGCGACTTGTGTGATGCCGGTGGTGGTGATCTCGTCGAGGCCGTCGCCGTGGACCACCCAGACGCATTCGGAGCCAAGATCGCGCATGACTTCGGCAAGCGGCACCAGCCATTGCGGCGAGAAGACGCCGAGCAGTTGGCGGCGGACGCCGGCCGGACTGGAGAGCGGCCCGAGCAGGTTGAAGATCGTGCGCGTGCCGAGCTCGACCCTGGAGGGGCCGACATGGCGCATGGCGGAATGATGCATCTGCGCGAACATGAAGCCGACGCCGGCTTCGGCAATGCAGCGGGAGATGATCTCGGGACCGACGTCGAGCTTGACACCGAGTGCGGCCAGATTGTCGGCTGCGCCCGATTTCGAACTCAGCGCCCGGTTGCCATGCTTGGCGACGGGCACACCGGCGCCGGCTGCGATCAGCGCCGCCAGCGTCGAGATGTTGTAGGTGCCGCTGGCATCGCCGCCGGTGCCGACGATGTCGATCGCATCGGCAGGCGCCTCGACGGTCAGCATCTTCGAGCGCATCGCGGTGACGGCGCCGACGATCTCATCGACGGTTTCGCCACGCACGCGCAACGCCATCAGGAAGCCGCCGATCTGCGAGGGCGTCGCCTGGCCCGACATCAGGATGTCGAAGGCTGCGCGGGCCTCGTCACGCGTCAGCGGCTCGCGGCTTGCGGCCTTGGCCAGGAACGGCTTCAGATCGGTCATAAAGCCTCCTAGCGGACCGTCGCCTGTTCAGCGAGCGTCTGGTTTATCTGAGCGCCGTACTGCGTCTGCAGCAGGTTGACCATCTGATCGAGAATATCGTCGCCGGCGGCATTGGCCATGGCGGTGATCTGGGCATCGCGACTGTTCAGCACTTCGCCGGTCGGCTGGGTGTTGACCTCGGTGACCTTCAGCAGGATCTGCGTCGAGGGATCGGCGCCGACGGCACTCGCGACCGTATCGACCGGACCGGAGAAGGCGGCGGTGACGCCGGCGCGGCCGAGGACTGCATCATCGGTGGAGCGGGTGACACCGCTCTTGCTTTCGACGGCAATGCCGAGCGGCGTTGCGATATCGGCAAGGGCCGTGCCTTTCTTCGCCTCGGCCTTCAATGCGTCGGCCTTCTTGGCGAGCTCGGCCTTCTGCTGCTCCGCCGTCCAGTCCTCGACGGCCTTTTCGCGCACTTCGGCGACTGGGCGGTCGCGGTCCGGCGTGATTTCGCGGACGTTGAACCAGACATAGCCGTCGTTACCGATCGGCAGCGGCGGCGCATCGACGCCGACCTCGGTCTTGAAGGCTTCTCCGAGCAGCTGCTGCCTGGCTGGGATATCCTTGACCTCTTTGCCGTCCTTGTCGGCGCCGGTCATATCGACGGCGTCGACGGTCACGGCGGTGAGCTTCAGCTGGCCGGCAATATCCTCGAGCGTCGAACCGCCCGCGCGCAGATCCTCGATGCGATCGTGAACGTTGATCACTTCCTGAGAGGCGTTGGAGAGCGCCAGCTGCTTGCGGATATCCTCCTTCACCTCGTCGAAATTCTTCGTCGTTTCCGGCTTGATGTTGGTGACGCGCAGGATGACGGGGCCGAAGGAGCCATCGACGACAGGCGTCGTGCCGCCATCGCGCGAAACCGTAAAGGCCGCATCGGCAACGGCCTGGTCGGGAACCTTGTCCTTGGTGAACTCGCCGAGCAGCACGTCGCTTGCCGTCTTGCCCTGGTCGGAAACCAGCTGGTCGAAGCCGGTGCCGCTCTTCAGCGCCGTTTCAGCAGCGGCGGCGAGATCCTTGCTGGCGAAGGTCAGCTGTTCGATGGTGCGGCTTTCAGGCGTGCGATAGGTATCCTTGCTCTTGTCGAAGGCTTCGTGGATCTGGTCGTCGGTGACGGTCGCGGCATCGGCGATATCGGCAGGCTGCAGCTTGAGATAGGCGAGCTTGCGGTATTCAGGCGCCCGATAGCGCTGCTTGACACCTTCGAACCACGTCGCCAGCACGTCGTCGGCAGGCGCCTTGATCGGCTCGATATTGGCATTGGTGAGCAGCAGGTATTCGATGCTGCGGCTTTCGTCACCATAGAGCTTCAGGGCGTCCACCAGCGTCTTCGGTGCGGTGAAGCCGTTGGAGATGGCATCGACCACCTGGCTGCGGACAGCGACCTTGCTGCGCTCCTTGATGTAATCGTCCTGACGGATGCCGGCATTCTGCAGGCGCGAGATGAAGAGCTCGCGGTCGAACCGGCCGTTGACGGCCTTGAAAGCCGGATCGTCAGCGATCAGCTGGGCGAGGCGATCTTCGGAAAGGCCGAGGTTCATGTCTTCGGCGAGCTGGTCGAGCGAGGCGCCGGCGACGAGCTGGGCGAGCACCTGCTGCTCGACGCCGAAGGCGCGGGCCTGCTCGGGGGTGAGGCGCGTGCCGAACTGCTGGCTGAGGCTTGCTACCTGGCGCTGATAGGCGAGGTGGAATTCGTTGACGTCCACATGCTGATCGCCGACGGTCACGACCGTGGTGCTGTTGCCGCCTGACAGCAGCTCATGCGACACACCCCAGACGCCGAAGGACGCGACGAGCAGAAGCAGGAGGAGCTTGGCAACCCAGGTCTGAGCAGCTCTTCTCAGGATATGGAACATAGAAACGCAAACCTCGCAGTATCATTAACCCGCGCACGGGCGGACATTCGACGTTCCTTAAAACAAACCCGACAGGAAATGAAGGGTTTGTCGCGCGAAAAGCTGCACAAGGCGGTCGCTCGGCCGTGGCGGCTTTGCGGCGAACAAAAGATCGGTTGCGGCGGAACCTTTCGGGCCGCCATTTCGTTGAAGCGGCATCCCATGAAACAGGAGCAGACCATGGCAGAATTGAAAACCGCTTCCGCCGAATCCACCGCTGCGCGCGTCAAGGCTGATATTGCAGCAGACGATCTGTCGGCGCAGGTCGCAGCCCTTCGCAACGATCTCTCCCGATTGACGGAAAGCGTGGTCGCGCTGGGGCAGGGGGCGAAGTCGGCGGTGACCGATGAGGCTTCGCTGATGACGGAACGGCTGCGCGACAAGGTGCGCGAAGAGCCGCTCGTGGCACTCGCCGTGACGGCAGGCATTGCCTACGTGTTCGGCCTGCTCAGCCGTCGCTGAACGGGAATTCGGGGTAAGGAAAAGCCGGACGTCATGAACGCCCGGCTTTTAATATTTCCGACCACCGGCAAGGCGCCTGAGGCCAGCTATCGCGAGCGAGTCAGCGACGGATGACACGCCCGATCGCGATCAAGATGCAGGCACCGACGAACCCGGTGATCAGATAACCCAGCCAACCGGCGAGCGGCTGGATGTTCAACAGACCCAGGACCCAGTTGGCGACAATAGCGCCGATGATGCCGAGCAATATGTTCATGAGCAGGCTCATGCTGCTGCGCATGGCCTTTTCCGCCAGCCATCCGGCGACACCGCCGATAATGATGGCTGCAATCCAACCCACGCCTGCGTCTTCCATGGTTATTTCCCTCCTGGCAAAACGAGTCACAGAATGCACGAAATGAAAGGAAGTTCCACTCCCAGTTACTGAGATTGCTTGCGGGTTCAGCAACTTATGTGACTCACGGCTGCAGCAAGGTGACCGGAGAGTTCAACGCGTGGGCGATAATCTGGAACAATAGGCCGGCAATGGCGAGCACTGCGAATCCGAAAGGCATGATCAGGCTTTTGCTAAACATCTTCCTCTCCCCTTTTGCGTAAAGCATAAGCCGAATCGGACGGAGCGCAACGATATTGTTAACGGATAGTTAAGCTTGGCAATTAATTAAAATTAAATACATCGAAAAACGCAAAAATACTTTCGGACGTTGAAATCTTTGTTTTGCACCTTTCCCGTGTTGTTGTCGGATCATCTGCGATATATGCGCTTCAGACCTTCCATTTTCCGCCTTGCTATCGAGGCGGAAACTGGTGCTGTTATCTCTCGGCATCGCAAACAATGAGGCCGCGGAACGCGGTCAGTACCGGTTCCAGTGATCGCGCGCCTTTAGGGCCAATCCATTTGCCGCGGGGCAAATCAGGTCCGGTGGACGATCAGCATGAAGACGAGGAAGGACGCTGTTGCGACCGTCGCGGCGAAGGCAATCTGGTAGTCCATGTCGTCAACCCCAATTGGATGGCTCCCGTAAACGCGTGTGGCGTCACGGAGTTCCATGTCGCGAGTTCGCGCTCAGCGCCCGCGGATTGATTTTGGCGAAGAATGCGTCATCTTCCCTAGAACAGGATGATTTAGGCCCCGGCGGCCTAAAATCTGAATCCTGTTCTAAATTAAGAGTTAGAGCATGATGTCGTCCGAAAACCGGCTCACACTTTTCGGCATCATGCTCTGAATCACCTTTTCATTCGGGGAAACACTTGATGCCAAAAGCTGCAATCGCTATCGCCTGTATCTGCCTGATGACACTTTCCGGCTGCGGCAATACCGCATACGGGCTGAAGAAGGATGGACAGGAAGCGAGCCACGCCATGGACAATGCGACACATCGGGTGCTTTCGGCCGGCGCCAAGAAGTGATGCAGGCGATGGAATAAAAAAAGCCCGCCTGGGGTGAGGCGGGCTTAGGATTAACAGGGAGAATGGACGGATAGACTCCGTCTCAAATAATAAAGCATTTTCTTAAGCGCATCACTTTACGTCATTCGACGTAACGGTGACCGGCAACGACCGACGCGGCCATGATTCGCAATCAAATCATAGATATCCGGATCGAATCAGAAGTTGCCCCAGTTCTGAGCGCGGGCACGAGCGCGAATAATCCGGTATTCGCGACCGCCATAGAGCGAGCCGATTGTCAGCAGAAGCGTCAGAACGTCCCAGATGATATGCATGTTATCCTCTTAGGTTGGACGGCCCTGCCGTCGATCGGTCAAGATACAATAGCAATCTTTCGAACGTGCTTATATGACAAGAAATCGGGATGAGCGGGAAAGCCGGCAGGGCGCTTCCGCAGAAGAGAGGCGGCGTTTCCGCCTTGGAGCAGAAAAGTGAACAGATTCGACGGTGGCTTATGACGATTTTCTCCGTCCGCCACATCACGTCCTACCGTTACGTCAGGGACGTCGATTTCGGTGAGCATCGCTTGATGTTCCGGCCGCGCGACAGTTTCGACCAGCGACTGATCGAAGCGTCGCTGACGATCTATCCTGAGGAAAGTCATGTGCGCTGGATCCACGATGTTTTCGGCAATTGCGTGGCGCTCGTCGATTTTTCGAGGCCGGCGTCCGAACTTCGTTTCGAAACCTGGATCACGCTCGATCATACGCCGCAGGTCGCCCTGGATCTGAAGGTCGACGAGGCTGCCTTGACCTATCCATTCTCTTACGACAAGGACGAGATCGCTGATCTGACCCCGGCGATGCAGCGCCATTATCCCGACCCGAACGACGAGGTCGGACGCTGGGCGCGACAGTTCGTGCGCCAGGGGCGTCCGACGGAGACCGGGCATCTGCTGATGACGCTCTGTTACGCCATCCGCGAAAGCTTCGTCTATGCGCGGCGCCATGAACATGGAACGCAGACGCCGGTGCAGACCTTGCAGCTTCGCTCCGGCACCTGCCGGGATTTTGCGCTTCTGATGATGGAGGCAGCACGCATCCTCGGCCTCGCGGCGCGATTCGTCACAGGCTATGTCTATGTTCCCGACCGGGACGGTTCCACCGTGCTCGGCGGCGGTTCGACGCATGCGTGGTGCCAGATCTATCTTCCAGGCGCCGGCTGGACGGAGTTCGATCCGACCAATGGCATCGTCGGCAACCGCGATCTCATTCGTGTCGCGGTTGCCCGCGATCCGCGCCAGGCAGTCCCGTTGAGCGGCAGCTATGACGGGGACGGGAAGGATTTCGACAGCATGACGGTGCAGGTCAACGTCACCACGAGGTAACTCCGAAGTAATCTTGAATACTCCGAGCCGGCCCCCACGCAGCGACAGTTCCGCGACCACGGAACCGGGTAGCGCGATCAACGTTCAATACTCACCTCCACCGATGCGGAGACGCGACAAGGAAGCGACAATGAAGATACGCGCCGGGTTTCATCTGGGCTATGAATGCACGCAGCCGACGCCGATGCTGCTCGTCCTCAACATTCATCCCTCCCGTCGCGCCGATCTTCTCAGTGATCAGATCCTGACATTCGACCGGCCGATCGAGGCCTGGGGCTATACCGATGTGTTCGGCAATGCCTGCAGCCGGATCGTCGCTCCGCCGGGGCTGACGACGATCTCCACGGAATTCGAAATCTACGACAGCGGCCAACCCGACATCGTTCCCGACGATGCCGTCCAGCACGCGATCAATGACCTGCCGGACGATGTGCTGGTCTTCCTGCTCGGAAGCCGTTATTGCGACACCGACAGGCTTGCAGATTTCGCTTGGGCGACGTTCTCGTCGACGCCGCTCGGCTGGGCGCGCGTCCAGGCGATCTGCGATTTCGTCCATGACCACATCACTTTCGATTACCTGAAGGCCGACGTCCTCAGGACAGCGCATGGCGGCTTCACCGACAAGGCGGGCGTTTGCCGCGACTTTGCCCATCTCGCCATCGCGCTTTGCCGATGCATGAATATCCCGGCCAGATATTGCACCGGCTATCTCGGCGATATCGGCGTTCCGATCGATCCCAATCCGATGGATTTCAGCGCCTGGTTCGAGGTCTTTCTCGGCGGCCACTGGCATACGGTCGACGCCCGCCACAACACGCCGCGCATCGGCCGAATCCTGATGGGAACCGGCCGCGACGCCACCGACGTCGCCATGTCGACAGCCTTCGGTCCGGCAACGCTCTCCCGTTTCGAGGTGATCACCGAGGAAGTGCCGCAGGAGGCGGTGAAGGCCGATTGATCGGCGGGCGGCCTTACGATGCGTCGACAACCAGCATCGCGAGCGAGGCGGATCCTATGCCTTCTTCAAAAACTCGGTTTTCAACACGAGGCCTTTGACCTGCTTGGTGCTGCACTCGATCTCGCCCGGATTGTCGGTCAGACGAATGCCCTTGACCAGCGTTCCGCGCTTCAGCGTCTCCGAGGTTCCCTTGACCTTGAGGTCCTTGATGAGCGTCACGGAATCGCCGTCGTGAAGCTGGCTTCCGTTGCTGTCCTTTACAATGATGTCGGTCATAATGTCCCCGCTTGGTGATCCGGACGGGAAATCATGTTGGCTTGGAATAGTCAACGATTGGTCAGGATCTTCAGCCTACGCGTCCCTTCAATCAGCTCGCGCGCAGGCGTCCCGAACGCAGCCGCGCAGCCAGCGATGCGCCGGATCGGCATCCATCCTGGGGTGCCAGAGCAATGACACCGTGATCTCAGGCGTCGGGACGGGGAGGGGAAAACTGTGCATTCCCGCGCGCAAGGCTTCGGTGTGGCGTTCGGGCACGCTGGCGATCAGATCGGAGTTCCGGGCGAGCGCCAACGCCGTGGAAAAGCCGCTGACGATGGTGGCGATCTGCCGCTCCAGCCCGAGCGCATTCAAGGCGTCATCGATCTGTCCCTTGTCGAGGCCGCGCCGCGAGACGTAGATGTGCTGGCCGGCGGCATAAAGGGAGGGCGTTATCTCGCGCTCGCAAAGCGGATGCCCCAAGCGCACGACGCCGATGAAACAATCGCGGAACAAGGCCTGCGCCCGCACCTCCGGACCCGTCGTCCCGCCGACGACGCCGGTTTCCAGATCGACGGTCCCGTCGCGAAGCGGGGCGCTGTCCTTGTCCGGCTTCTGCACGAAGCGCAGCCGCACGCCGGGCGCTTGCCGGCCGAGGCGGGCGATGAGATCAGGTCCGAAGCTCTCGGCAAAGCCTTCGCTGGTGCGCAGCGTGAACGTCCGGACCAGTTGTCCAAGATCGAGCGCCTCTGCAGGACGCAGGATCGCCTGCGCGTCCTCGACAATCCGGCCGACCCGCTCGCGCAGTTCGAGCGCGCGGGGCGTGGGGACGAGGCCACGGCCGGCGCGCACCAGCAGCGGATCGCCCGTCGTTTCGCGCAATCGCGCCAAGGCCCGGCTCATCGCCGACGGGCTGAGCCGCAGCCTTTGCGCCGCACGCGCAACGCTGCCTTCGGCAAGCAGCACATCGAGGGTGACAAGAAGGTTGAGATCGGGCGTCGACATGCGTCAGGTATAACACACTTTCATCGTGATGTGGCGTCAGACGCATGAATTAAGTGCAAACAATGCGCCTTCCGCCATATCAAGCAGAGGACTAGGTTTTCACCGGTTCCATTCGGGGAAAACGGAGTTCACGGGGTGAAATCGATCATTGCAGAGCGAAGCGAGGCCATCGCCGAACAGGCACCCTCCGTACGATGGGCGCTTGCCAGTCTTTCCCTCTCGATGTTGCTGCCGTCACTCGGCACCAGCATCGCCAATGTCGGCCTGCCGAGCCTGGCGCAGGCGTTCGATGCGGCCTTCCAGGACGTGCAGTGGATCGTTCTCGCCTATCTCCTTGCCATCACCACCCTGATCGTCAGCGTCGGACGGCTCGGCGACATCACCGGCCGCCGCCGGCTGCTGCTCATCGGCATCCTGCTCTTCACGCTGGCCTCGGTCCTCTGCGGCGTCGCGCCGACGTTATGGCTGATGATTGCCGCGCGCGCTGTGCAGGGCCTGGGTGCGGCCATCATGATGGCTCTGACCATGGCCTTTGTCGGCGAAACGGTGCCGAAAGAAAGAACCGGGAGCGCCATGGGGCTGCTCGGAACGATGTCAGCGATCGGCACCGCTCTTGGGCCCTCGCTCGGCGGCCTGCTGATCGCCGGGCTCGGATGGCCGGCAATCTTTCTCGTCAACGTGCCGCTCGGCGTTCTGACCTTCTTTCTCGCCTATCGCCATCTGCCCGCCGATATCAGCAAGGGGAAGACGGATCGGAAGGGCTTCGACATGGCGGGCACACTGTTGCTTGCGCTGACGCTTTCGGCCTATGCGCTGGCGATGACGATCGGGCACGGTCGCTTTGGGCCGATGAACATCGCTCTGCTCTCGGCCGCCGTCTTCGGCACCGGTTTGTTCGTCTTCGCCGAGGCGAGAGCGGCATCACCGCTGATCCAGTTGACGGTATTCCGCAATCGCGTGCTCACCGCCAGCCTCGTGATGAACGCGCTGGTGTCGACTGTGATGATGGCGACGCTGGTGGTGGCGCCGTTCTACCTTTCCCATGCGCTCGGACTCAATCAAGCGCTCGTCGGCATCGTCATGTCGATCGGCCCCGTCATCTCCATCTTGAGCGGGGTCCCGGCCGGTCGCCTGGTCGACCGTCTGGACGGCCCATTCGTCGTCGTCGCAGGGCTCCTCGCCATGGCGGCAGCCTCCGTCGCCATGGCCGTGCTTCCCGGGATATCAGGCTACATCGCCGCCATTGCCATGCTGACACCCGGCTATCAGCTGTTCCAGGCGGCCAACAACACTGCCGTCATGGCGGACGTCCGACCGGACCAGCGCGGCGTCATCTCGGGCATGCTCAACCTGTCGCGCAATCTCGGGCTGATTACCGGCGCATCCGTGATGGGCGCCGTCTTCGCGTTCTCTTCGGGAACACCCGATATCACAGCGGCGCATCCCGAGGCCGTTGCCTCAGGTATGCGGACGACCTTCGCGGTCGCGGCAGCACTGGTTATCGCCGCACTCGCCATCGCGGCCGGGATTTATCGACGCCGAACCAATTCCGAAGGCGCATGATCGGTGCCCGGTATGGGCATGCGAGCACAAGCCGCCGGGAATTCAACTGGACTCGAGCTTGCCGGTCCAGCGGTTTCGCCCCTTCCAATATGAGCACTCCGGGCACGCCTCGCCAACAGGATAGTCGATTCCCTCCTCGTGGGGGCACCCGAGGATTCCATCCGCCATCACCACCGATTTCACTTCATTCTCGCGCAGGAATGCAGCGATCTCGGCGATAACGGTCTCGTCCGTCCTGAGGTCGCCGGTTTCGGCAAACCATCGGCGCAGATCGACCGGATCCGCATGCAGCGCCGGCATAATGCTGACGGCGGCCTTGCTGGCGCGGCGGTTGTCAGGCCCATAATAGGCGATCGTACCCATGGGGTAGCCGCGGTTACCGCGCTTGCTCTTTTTCTCGAGCCATTTCCGTGGTTGCCAGCCTAATTTCATCATCGCTGCTCGCTTTTTCAGTGGTTTGTTATTCTATTATCCAGCCTAATTCGCAGGGTAAAGTTCGGTAGCAATGAAAATGGGCTGAGCATATGGCCGGCAAGAGACAATGGATCGGGACGCGAATCGAGAAGCCGGCTCCGGCCGACAATCTTGAGAAGCAGGCGATTATTGCAGCCTGCGAGGCCTTCATTCGCGATATTCTGAAGCCGCGCTTCCTGCCCGAAATCCGGCCGACCGAGTGGAACTATGTCATCGATATCAGGGGCTCATGGGCGGGAAATCGGTATCGGTTCATGCAGCGCTACAGATCCGGCTTTGAGGACAATCGCGGCGAAGAGTTCGATGCCCCCTTCGCCCGCATCGACCGCATGGGACCAGACCGGTTCGATATCTATTGGATGCGGCACACGGGCAAATGGTGGCGGCTCCATTCCGGGGTGACGCTTGCCGAGGCGCTGCGAATCCTAGAAACTGACGGCGTACTGCATCCGGTCTGATCAAGACAGAACGGCGCCGCAGACTGGAACCGCCTTCGTCCATGATGAAATCTCGACCACCACGGCCATGAGTGAATATCAATATTACGAATTCCAAGCGATCGACCGCCGCCTCAACGACGCGGATCGCCGGTCCCTCCGGGAGCTATCGACCCGGGCGCGGATCACCTCCACGAGCTTCACCAACTCCTACGAATGGGGCGACTTCAAGGGTGATCCGGCCGACCTCATGGAGCGCTGGTTCGACCTGCACCTCTACCTCGCCAATTGGGGGACGAGGCGCCTGATGATCCGCTTTCCAAAGCGGCTCATCGACCAGCGACGGCTCGACGGATTTCTCAGCGCGGTCGATGGCGCCGAACTTACCACCTCAGGTGAAAACCTGATCCTCGATATCATATGCGAGGAAGTGGAATCCGAGGATGATTGGGAAGAGGGGCCGGGCTGGCTCGCGGCGCTGATGCCGTTGCGCGCGGACGTGCTGGGCGGTGATCTCAGGCTTTTTTATCTGCTGTGGCTGATGGCTGTTCAGGCGGAGTCGCTCGGGCCGGAGGAGGTGGCGCCACTGCCGGGGCTAGGTCCGATGACAGATGCACTTGAAGCCTTCGCGCAATTCTTCGGTCTCGATGCCGACCTCGTTGCAGCGGCCGCCGAACGCCCGGCCGAGACGACGTTGGCCGGCTCGATGGCATCGGATGCCGTCCAAAGCTTTGTCGCCGCTTTGCCCGACAATGAGAAGACGATGATGCTTACCCGTCTGATCGAGGGCGATCCGCATGTGGCAAGCGAGCTGCAGAAAAACGTCCGGAGCTTCTCCGCCGCGTCCTCCGCAGCCAAGCCGGCCGCCGCGTACACGGTTGCGGAACTGCAAGCCCGTGCCGGTGCGATTTGCCACATCCGCGAGCGCAAGGAAAATGAGCGACTGGCGGCGGAACGAAAAAAGCAGGAGGCAGAAGAGGCCCGCGCCCGCCGCACACGGCTCAACGCGATCATCCAGCGGGGCGATTCGGTCTGGCGCGAGATCGAGACCGAGATCGAGCGCCGCAACGCTTCCGGCTACGACAAGGCCGCCAGCCTGCTCACCGACCTGAAGACGATCGCAGAACAAAATGGCGGCACTGCCGATTTCACCCGCCGCCTGCATTCGATCCGTGAACGCCACGCTCAGAAGGGGCGCTTCATCGAGCGGCTGAACGTTTTCGGTTAGCCCGCGCCAGCGCAGCTCAGACCAAGGTCCGATCCATCCCGGACTTCGTGCCCATAGCAACTTCCCATCGATGCAATAGGTTGCTTCGGCATGCGTGGAGGTGTCGGAGTTTTGCTGTGACTAAAATGATCGTTGCGGGGATGATCCTGGCGCCGCTTGTCTTCTGGGGCTCTATTGGCGTCCTGATATACGCGTACTTCTCGTGATGGCTATTCGGCAATCACCGACTGAGGTCGGCCGCGTCCGGCTTATTTGCCGATAGGAGCGACGGTCAAGATTGCGACCAGGGCAGCCGGCTTCATGAGGCTGCATTGGCATCATGGAATGAGAATGATTGAACCGCGCGCTCGGCGCGCTTCCATGTCTTCGTGCACTTGGCCGCATCGCCGAGCCCGTATTTCGAAACATTCTGCGCCTTGACGATGCCGGCCGTGGCGCCGAAGAGATTCCGAACTGCCGCCTGACCGCCGACACATCGGGATCAGATCGAGTGGCCACGGAAGATCGCAACGGCCGCAGTGACCAGCGCGGCATTGTCGTTGGCAATCGTCCCATCAGGGAGGTGCTTGCCATCTTCCAGGCCGATACGGGTGGAGTAGCGCCGCTCGCGCGCCAACCTGACGAAGGGCCAGACGGTGTAGTCGAAACCGTGCAGAAGAATGGGCCGATTGACCCGGCTATCCCTGAGCGCCTTGATGATGCCGTCCGCGATATCGAATGCGCGCTGCAAATCCTGTTCGTCATCGAGCTCAATGAGCACGCGAAAGACCCGTTCATGATCATCGAGGCCGATGTAGCGCTCCGCATCGGCGACCGATGCCAGTCCGACTTCAATGCCGACCCCCTTCTGCTGCAGGAGCTGCATGACACCGGGCGCATCGTCATCGGAAAGGTTCACCGAGGCATAATCCGGCAGGACACGCCAGCGGCGGATGGCTTCCCGCGTTTTCTCCCGATCACCTTCGATCCAGGCGCCGGTGGACACGCCGATCAGCGTTCCCGGACAGACACGGCGGATCGCGCCGACAGTGTCGTCGACGGCGGCAAGGCTCTCCTTGCCATCGGTTCCTCGCGAATGAACATGGAGCTCCGCAGCGCCGGCAGCGACCGAAGCCGTGGCATCACGCACCATAGCATCGATCGTTAGGGGAAGAAGGGGATGGAAATCGCTCGACCGCGCGCCGTTGATGCAAGCTTGAACGATCATAAAAGGAGCCTCGCGCTTGTTGGGCCGCTTAAGACACCGGGCATACCAACTCGGAAACCCGAAGACCTAGGGCGCTGCTGACAAAGTCATTTCCCTTGCCGTTGCAGCCCCAATAATATCAAATCAGTCGAGATAGGCGACTGCTGCTCTCATGCAGGGTCAAGCTGCGCGCACGCCGACCAGAGGACGGCCACGTGATCTCGTGGCAGCGACGTGACGTCAATCTGCCGCCCGACCCCATTCTTAAGTTAATGGCGGTCGCGTCCTGTTGCTGCCTGTATATCATCTGATCGTCAACGCAAAGGAGGGGGCGTGAAACTCATCTATTGCCCTCAGGGAAGGCCGACCTTCATGACGATTGCGATGACGGATGGATCTCGTGCGAATTTTCGGAAAAATCGGCATATGGCGGAAGAGGTGGGATTCGAACCCACGGTACGGTTTCCCGCACGCCGGTTTTCAAGACCGGTTCCTTAAACCACTCGGACACTCTTCCATCTGATTGAAAAGGTCGAGAAATCTACATTTTGTCGATTTCTGCGAACCGGCCGTTGCTGCCGATTTGCTACCCAATCACTCGATGGCTGGCTTTTTAGCAGCTTTGATAGCAGCGTCAACGTTCTCTGCAGCATTTGCAGGCATCCTGGCATGACGTGCGAACAAATTCGAGCGTGAACACCGAGGGGGCCCGTTTCGCTCCCTGGAAATGACTCGCGTTCTCCTTTGCTTGGGCGTTAACTGCGTGTTCCGGTGGAGGAACAAACCATGGCCATGTATCTCACACGCTTCAGCTATACGCCCGAGACCTGGGCGCGGATGATCGAAAAGCCCGAGGATCGCCGAGAGGCGGCACGTAGTTACATTGAATCCGTGGGCGGAAAGCTGCATGGGTTCTGGTACGCCTTCGGCGAGCATGATGGTTGGAATCTGTGGGAGGCGCCTGACAACGTGTCGATGGCGGCTGTCGCACTTGCGATCGGCGCAGGAGGCGCGCTCAGCTCTATGGAGACCACCGTCCTCCTCAGCGTCGAGGATACGATCGAAGCCTTGGAAAAGGCGAAGTCGGTTCGGTATCGCCCACCGGCAGCGTAGGCGCGGCCCACCGCTTCCGATCATGTTGAATATGAACGCTTCGCGCGCATCGTTCCCGGCGCAAGCTTTCTGAAAATTGCGGCAGAGGCGCCAAGCGTCCCTATTTGGCCAGCACAGCCGTTTGTAGCCGATGAAGCTGTCTATCTCCGATTTGAATCCCTCAGCCAGCGAAATCAGCGGGGCGCTGTTTGCATTATGAGCGGACAATACATCGGAAGCCTAGATGGCAAGTTGCTGTATCGACGGGTTGCGCCATGCGTGCGGCCGGCCGGTAACGGCGGCAATAATTGGGCGCGCAAAGATGCGAGCCGCCCTTCATGACTTTGCGTGGAATGCGGATCTGCGGTTGGCGCGGATCATAGCTGCTCGAGAGTTCAGCGCCGACAGGATTCGAGATCGTGCAGCACGGGCTGTCGATCATGCCATGCTCTTGATACCAGTCGGTCGTCCATTCCCAGACATTGCCGACCATATCGAACAGACCATAGCCGTTGGCCGGAAAGCTCCCCACGGGAGATGTCCCCTCGTAACCGTCCTCGCGACTGTTCTGGACGGGAAACTCGCCTTGCCAAGTGTTGGCCATATGCCGACCGCCCGGCAACATTTCCTCTCCCCATACGTAGTCCGCCGCCTCAAGCCCTCCGCGTGCGGCAAACTCCCATTCTGCTTCGGTTGGCAATTCCTTGCCGGCCCAGGCCGCATAGGCTTGTGCGTCCTCGAAGGTGACATGGACGACCGGGTGCTCCAATAACCCCTTGATCGTGCTTGCCGGCCCTCGCGGATGCCGCCAGTTTGCTCCGCGCACATATTTCCACCAGTTGTAGTGGTTCGTCAGGTCAACGGGCGGCTTTGGCTTGACGAAAACGACCGATGATGGTGCCAGCATTTCCGTGATCGCACCGGGATAGTCTGCCGGGTTGGCCGGCCGCTCCGCCGCGGTGACATAGCCGGTCGACTCGACAAAGGCGGAAAACGCCCGGTTCGTCACGGGGCATGTGTCCACCCAGAACCCATCGACACGAACCCTGTGCGCCGGGGCTTCCTCCCCATAGTGGCGATCCGAGCCCATCAGGAAATCGCCGCCGGGGATCCATAACATACGACCGCTCGCACGCGCTTTCACAATCGGTGGTTCCAACATGGCTTTGCCTTGCATCCGACCTTCACTGATCATTTATTCGCAAAGACCTTCACTCAATTGACCCCGGCTGGTTGCCGTCATCAACGTCTGGAAGAGAACTCGTCTTTGCCGGCCTTCGCGTAAAATTACTGCACCTCGCGATGTGCGAAGAACAGACTCCAAAGCCTTCCTTTGCCGAGTGCCACTCCCAGTTCCCTCGATGCCAGATAAGGGATCAAGATCAACAGCATGATTGCGCTCATAGCCAGGAGTTCGGGCAGCCGACTGGCTATGTCGGCGATCACAACCGAGAGTGCCCGGCCATGAAGGAAGCCAACGACGCACTCTTCAGCAAGCGACATGACGAGGATCAGCGACAGATAGAGTGCCGCCTTATAGGCGACGACGCTGAGAAGTCTCGAACTACCGGACCGCTCTCCGAGGCCGATCGTATGACCGAGCAGGATGAACTTTCCAAGAATGAGGGCCTTGATCGCGGGTATGCCGAACACAAGAAATTCCACACCCTGACCACCGAGGACGGCCATTTTGTAGAGGAGGATTGCCGCGAAACAGACATAGAGATAGACGCAGAGGAAGGCGTACTCCTTTATCTCGTGCTTGGCTCGCTGGAGGATAGTCGTCGCTTGCCCGTTCTCATTCGCAATCATCGATCTTTTTCCGATCATAGTCGGGATGCCGCCGAAAATTCACGGCGACATCCTTGCCTTCGTCAACGTCTGATCACTGTCCGCCACCCCGCTGGAGTTTCTCCAGCACATGGTCCAGCGAGAAGCTGCCCGGCGACTGGCGGGGCGGATATTTTACATAGGTTTGAAGATGTTTGGCCACGTATGCCTGGGCCGGAACCAGCGCGAAGGCATGTTCGACGCGCCATCTTGCATAGTCTCCCGCTGCATGCTGGGCAATTTCGAACGGATCGGCGCGCAGGTCGATTAATTTCGGAAATCGCAGTGTGATCAGAGGATCCTGCCACACGTCCAACCCTTCTGCTCGTTGTTCCATGAACACTAGCTTCCACCGGTCGTAGCGTAATCCCGCCAGGTTCCCCTCGTCAGTCCAGTAAAAATACTCCTTGCGCGCCCCAGGCCCTGTCCCGTCAAACAGTTGGCGTTGGTTGTAGCCGTCAAGATGCACGTTGAATGTCTTGCCGGCCGCTTCATAGCCGGTCAGAAGCTTGGCTGCGATGTCAGGCTCGCCGGCTGCCGCAACCAAGGTCGGCAGCCAATCCTCGTGGGAAACAATCTCGTTGATCTCGGTTCCCGGTTTGACAACGCCCGGCCAGCGCACCATCCCGGGCACACGGTAACCACCTTCCCAATTGGTATTCTTTTCGCCATGGAAAGGCGTTGTGCCGCCATCAGGCCAGGAAAACACCTCTGCACCGTTATCGGTCGTCCAGACAACGATGGTGTTTTCGGCGATGCCAAGTTCGTCGAGCTGGTCGAGCAGCTGGCCAACCATAGCGTCGAATTCAGCCATGCCGTCGGCAACGATCCCCAAGCCCGTTTTGCCTTTCGACTCCGCCTTAAGATGCGTATAGATATGCATCCGAGTCGCGTTGAACCAGCAAAAGAACGGCTTTTCGGCTTTGGCGCTGCGGTCGATGAAGTCCTTGGCAGCACCTAGGAATTCCTCGTCAACGGTTTCCATGCGTTTTCTGGTGAGCGGTCCCGTATCCTCAATCGTCTGCTTGCCCACTCTTCCGAAACGCGGATCCTCGGTCGGATCGTCTGTCTCGCTCGCTTTGCATTTCAGCACCCCACGCGGTCCGAATTTTGCGCGAAACTGTGGATCCTTCGGGTAATCGGGGTTCTCCGGTTCTTCTTCGGCATTGAGGTGATAGAGGTTGCCGAAGAATTCATCGAAGCCGTGGACGGTTGGCAGAAACTCGTTTCGATCGCCGAGATGGTTCTTGCCGAACTGGCCGGTAACATAACCTTGCGGCTTGAGCAGTTCGGCGATCGTCGGATCCTTCTCAGACAGGCCTTCCTTGGCTCCGGGAAGGCCGACTTTGAGCAGCCCCGTGCGAAAACAGCTTTGGCCGGTAATAAAGGCCGCTCGCCCCGCCGTGCAGGATTGCTGCGCGTAGAGATCGGTGAACATCGCACCTTCGTCGGCGATACGGTCGATATTTGGCGTCTGGTATCCCATCTGACCGCGATTGTAAGCGCTGGTGTTCCACCAGCCAATGTCATCGCCGAAGATCACAAGAATGTTCGGCTTCTTTGCTCCTGCCTGGGCAAGCGCCGGAATGCTGGCGATCGGACAGAATGCCGCCAAGGCGATTGCCGAGCCGCCGCCCAGCAGGATCTGGCGCCGGGTACTATTGAGATCCGTCCTTCCCGTTTTATCGCTCATCTCATGCCTCCCTAACTGTCACAGAGATTTTGGCGTCAGAAAGCAACCTAACGCATTCGAATATCCGCGCTATTGCACTTAGGGGCAGTTGCCTTGGCCATGGATATCGTTCGAGGATAATCAGACGCTGGAGGCTGAGCTTGCTGCGCCTGCGTTATGAGCACGATGAAACTAAGTTCCTGGTGCAGAACGGAGGTTGACGGGGAATTGGTCCGACGAAGATCTGCACCACTCGGCCGCTATCGAAATGCCACGCGCATCTCTCGCGCAGACTATGCGCATTTCGACCGGGGTCGCCGCCGTAAGCAAAACCGCTGACCTCTCAATGATAGAAGCTCGGCCGGCACTGCAATGAGAAGGTGGCATACAACTGGAGATTCAACGGACTTAGCTTCCGTCCGATCCAAGGCCCTTCGGACCGTTGAGCTGGTTCATATCCTCGCCGAGAGATCGAACCGCCTCCATCGTCACGGCGAGGGCCGACATCAGGATTGCGATGTCGTTGTCTTTATCCGGCTGGGAAAGAGCGCGAGATCGAGCGTGCAACTGCTGGCTGATGGTATCGAGCCGCGTCAGGGTTTCATCGTTCATGGTTATCCTCCAAAGGTCTAAACCTTCAAAGCCTGCGGCGGACAATTCGTTCCCATACAGAAGGGAGAGCCGCCCCGCTGAGGCGTATCAAATACGCGCCGGCCGTGTTTCAATATGGCGCTTTGGGGGTGTCCGGAAGCGTCCGGATGTTCACCATATGCCCCGCATCGGCACGATCATTTCGGGCCTCATTGCGGCGGCGGAAGGGCAGGCGGAAAGGGCTTCCGTTAGTGATTTATAAACCATAACCATTAGAATTGTCGCTATCGCTGCGAAATCGTTCGTAAATTTGCCACGAACTTAGCAAGATTAAAGCCTCGTTAGGCGGGCGGGAATAAGGCGCTATTGCCCCAAGATGGGCAGGGTTCCTTAACCATAACGATCTTTGAGCGGCGTGGGGCATATGAAACTGGATTACGGGGCGGCGTCTTTCGCAACGACAGCACGGTGGCTGGCGATCTCGGCAATGTGTGCGACGGTTGCGGCTTGCGGCACGACGCAGGCGGTGCCGAAGAAAAAATCCCACGGCAAAGAATATTTCTCCGAATCCGAATATGGCGTGAAGGCGAGCCCGCGGGTCGCCACCGGCAACAATATCCCGAAGGGCGGCGGCCGCTACATCGTCGGCAACCCTTACGAGGTGAAAGGCAAGTGGTATTATCCGAAGGAAGATTTCGCCTATAACAAGGTCGGCGTCGCCTCCTGGTATGGCTCGGCCTTTCATGGGCGCCTGACGGCGAATGGCGAAGTCTACGACCAGATGCATCTTTCCGCTGCACATCCGACCTTCCCCCTGCCGAGCTATGCGCGAGTCACCAATCTCGAATCCGGTTCCTCCGTCATCGTGCGCGTCAACGATCGCGGTCCCTATCACGCAGGCCGCATCATCGACCTTTCCAATAAGACGGCCGACATGCTGGATCTGCAGCACAGCGGCACCGGCAAGGTGCGCGTGCAATATGTCGGCCGCGCCCGCATGGACGGCCACGACATGCCCTATCTGATGGCCTCCTACGCGCCGAAGGGCAGCCGCATTCCCGGTGTCAATCCGGAAGGCCAGATCGCAACCGGCGTGATGGTCGCCTCCAACAGCCGCAAGATCACCCGCGACCAGCTACAGAGTTCGGAAGACTACGAGACGCCGGCCAACGTGCCGGTGCCGAGGTCGGCCACCTCTTATGCCGGCTCGACGCCGAGCGCCCGCAACAATGCGGCAGGCGCCGCAGCGCCCGCTCAGGCACCGGCTGGCCATGTTCTGGTCGCGCCAACAGCGCCGTCCTTCAACAATGGCGCTCAGGCGATGGACCAGATGGTCGTGCTGCCGGAGATCGGTCCGATGCCCTACGAGCGGCCCCAGAATTCGCTGGCGCTCGGCTACCAGAACGAAGAGGTGAAGACGGTGACCGTCGATCTCGCCTTCGACGCGGTCATGGTGCGCAATGACGGGCTGACCCAAGAGTCCATCCTTGCCTCGGCCAAGCGCCAGCAGTCAAAGTTCGCCGCGCGCTGAACTGGCAATTGCATCGGATTTCCTCGCGTTCTAACCTCCCGACATACGCCGCTCGATCAATGGAAATTGCGATGCTGAAGCCCATGCTTCGCCTGCTTGCATGCCTCACGTCGCTCACCACCGGCGCATTTGCAGCCGATGGCGGTGGCGCCGGTTTCGCCACCAAGGCGGCGCAGGCCTATATGATAGAGGCCGCCACCGGCACGGTGCTTCTCGCCAAAAACGAGGATCAAGGTTTTTCGCCGGCCTCGCTCGCCAAGCTGATGACGATGGATCTGGTTTTCGAGGCGCTGACCAAGGGCCAGATCACGCTCGACACCGAATATCCCGTTTCCGAATATGCCTGGCGGACAGGCGGCGCGCCGTCGCGGACGGCAACGATGTTTGCCAGCCTGAAATCACGCGTGCGCGTCGAGGACCTGATCAAGGGCGTCGCCATCCAGGGCGCCAATGACAGCTGCATCATCCTCGCCGAGGGCATGGCCGGAAGCGAGCAGCAATTTGCCGGGTCGATGACGCGGCGTGCCCGCGAGCTCGGCATGGAGAAGGCGGAGTTCGGCAATTCCACCGGCCTTCCCGATGGCAAGAGCAAGGTGACGGCACGCGAGATGGTGACGCTCGCCGCCGCCCTTCAGCAATCTTATCCGAACCTTTACCCCTATTTCGCGCAGCCGGATTTCGAGTGGAACAAGATTTTCCAGCGCAACCGCAACCCGCTGCTTGGGCTCGACCTCGGCGCCGACGGACTTGCGACCGGCTTTACCGAGGGCGAGGGGTATTCGATTGTCGCTTCGGTTCAGCGCGACGGCAGGCGGCTGTTTCTGGCGCTTGCCGGCATCGCTTCCGACAAGGAGCGGACGGAGGAGGCCAAGCGCGTACTCGAATGGGGGCTGACGGCCTTCGAGAACCGGCAGATCTTCGGCGAGAAGGAAGTGATCGGCGCCGCCAGCGTCTATGGCGGCACGGCGCGCACCGTCGATCTCGTCGCCAAGGCGCCGGTCAGCGTCTATATTCCGATCAGCAATCCCGACCGGCTGTCGGCGCGCATCATCTATCGCTGGCCGCTGACGGCGCCGGTCAAGCCGGATAGCCAGGCAGGCACGCTCAGGATTTTCGCAGGCAGCCGGCTGCTCAGGGAGGTGCCGCTCTATACGGTGCAGGCAGTCGGCGAGGGCTCGCTCAGCAGCCGCGCGGTCGATGCCATGCTGGAACTCGGCGAATCGCTGTTCTTCTCCTGGCTCTGGGACCAGCCCGCGCCCGTCTGACGCCCGATTTCTGGTACAATTTGCCGGGAAAGGTGAATATGTCGCCGCGGCGAAAGGTTTTCCTCCCCGATATCTTCGGATAGATAGAAGGAGCGGGGCGCGTGCGGCGCCTGGAATGCGGGAAGTTGTCATTGTCATCCGGTACGGGATTGTTCGTTACGTTTGAAGGCGGGGAAGGCGCTGGGAAATCCACGCAGATCCGCCGCCTCGCCGAGGCGCTGAAGGGCGAAGGTCATGACGTGCTGATGACGCGCGAACCGGGCGGATCGCCGGGCGCGGAGGCCGTGCGCCACGTGCTGCTGTCGGGGGCTGCCGAAGCCTTCGGCACGCGGATGGAGGCGATCCTTTTTGCCGCGGCGCGCAACGACCATGTCGAAGAGGTGATCCGGCCGGCCTTGGCCGCAGGCAAGGTCGTGCTCTGCGACCGCTTCATGGATTCCTCCCGCGTCTATCAAGGCATCACCGGCAATCTCGAGCCCGACTTCATCGAGACGCTGCAGCGCATCGCCATCAATGGCGTGATGCCGGATTGCACAGTGATCCTCGACATCCCCGCCAAAATCGGGCTGGAGCGGGCGCAGAAGCGGGCCGCGGCCGACGGTCCCGATCGTTTCGAGAAGGAGCGGCTGGAAACGCACGAGAAACGGCGCGAGGCCTTTCTCGATATCGCCGCCCGCGAGCCGGAGCGCTGCCACGTGGTCAACGCCATGCAGACGGAAGAGGCGATCGCCGCCGAGATCCTGGCGATCGTGAAACAGCTGCTGTCGCCGGCAGGTCGTGCGCGAATGCCGGAAGCCGCTCACCATGAGTGAGGCCTATCATGAGTGAGGAGAGGCCAGGACTGCTCGACGGCGCCATCTGGCCGGCGGAAAATACCAGGCTGTTCGGCCACGAGGATGCGGAGGCGTTCCTTGCGCAGTCCTACCGATCCGGCAAGGGCCATCACGCCATCCTGATCGAGGGGCCGGAGGGCATCGGCAAGGCCACACTCGCCTTCCGTTTCGCCAATCACGTGCTCTCGCATCCCGATCCCGAGACAGCGCGGGAGACGATCGGCGATCCAGATCCAGCCTCTTCCGTCAGCCGGCAGATCATCTCCGGCGCCTCGCACAATCTGCTGCATCTTGCCCGGCCGGTGGACGAGAAGACCGGCAAGGTGAAATCGGCGATCACGGTCGACGAGGTGCGCCGCGCCGGCAAGTTCTTCTCGCAAACGTCTGGCACCGGCAACTGGCGGATCGTCATCATCGATCCGGCCGACGACATGAACCGCAATGCGGCCAACGCCATCCTGAAGATCCTGGAAGAACCGCCGAAGCGGGCGCTGTTCCTGGTGCTGTCGCATGCGCCGGGACGGCTGCTGCCGACGATCCGCTCGCGTTGCCTGCCGCTGAAGCTGGCGCCGCTTGCCGATGACGCGCTCGTCGCTGCCCTTGCCCATCTCGGCATATCAGGTGAGGGCGGGGCGCTGCTTTCGGCCGCCAAGGGCAGCGTCAGCGAGGCGCTGAAACTGTTGAACTACGGCGGCGGCGAGATCATTGCCGCCTACGACGAGATGCTTTCCGCCGAGGGGCCGACAGCCCGCAAGGCGATGCTTCGGCTGGCCGACGCGCTTTCGGGCCGGGAAAGCGACACGATCTTCGATTTCTTCGTCAGCCATGTCGGCAACGACATCATGAACCGTGCGCGCGCGGCGGCCGGCGAGGGGCAAATCGCCGCGGCGGAGCGGCTGGCACGGCTCTATTCCGAGATCACCGAGCGGCTCACCATTTCGGATGGCTACAATCTCGACCGCAAGCAGACGATCATCAACATTCTCGCCGATATCAAGCAGCCGGGCCTTTAGCCTAGTTTCCGTCCATAAACGCTGGTTTTCTTGAGCTTGCAGCGCACTTGGGTTCCGCTTGGTGGCCGCTTTGAAGCCATGCGGTGTGGCTCATGGGTGCTAATTGCGGCGGCCAGGATTTCTGGTGGACATGCGCGCATTGGCAACTGCCGGCGTCACGCCGGTCCGGTTTTGGCTGGCGACATGGGATGTCAGGTCGGCCTGAGGCGGGCGAAGAGGGCGAGATTGTATGCGACCACCGAGGACCAGACATAAGCCTTGAAGTGGTCGAGCCCACGCCAGGTGCAGCGCCCCAAGCCGTAGGCGCGTTTGAGGCAGGAGATGCCGGCCTCGATGCCGGCGCGGAAGTTGCGCAGCTTGCGATAGACCCAGCGGCTCTTGACCATGTCTTCGATCCTGAGGCCGCACTTCTTGTGGAAGGCCATGTCGCAGATGCCCCAGGCTTTGGCTCGGCTCAAATTATCGCGGCTGGCATAGCCGCCGTCGGCCGCCGCCTGACGCGGCGCCTCGCCCCAGATGCCGATGTGGCGTTCCAGCATCGGCAGCAAGCGCTCGCTGTCGGCCGCCGCCTGACGCGGCGCCTCGCCCCAGATGCCGATGTGGCGTTCCAGCATCGGCAGCAAGCGCTCGCTGTCGGCCGGGTTGCCGGTTTCGACGACGAGGTCGAGGATCAGCCCGCTTGTGCCGGTGGTCAAATTGATCTTATGGCCATACTCGACGTCGCGGCTGCCTTTGACGATGATGTCGGCATGCGGCTCGAACAAACTGACCAGCTTGTCGCCAGCCGGCACCGCCTCGCCGGCCAGGACCCGCCGCTCGGTCTGGGCGATGATCCGTTCGATCAGCGGCTTATAGTGGCGGAGTTGGGCCTGCCAGAGTTCGACCGCCGGGCCCGCCGCCAAGGGCAGTTGCGCCGCCGCCTGTTCGAGATAGCTCAAGGTGGTGCGCGTGATCCTGAGCAGCGCGCGATAGTGCTGAACTCGTTTCGGACGACCGCGGGTAAATTGGATCGCCCGGGATCGCTTCTTCGCCGCGCGGCAGTGATCGTGCCATGAGATGGCGCTGCCCAAGGAAGCCGCCTGCTGCAACAGCCGCACCATCACCCGCACGCAGTCCCACAAAAGACTACTGTCGCTCGGTTCGTGCATCAGCGCCGAAGTGACGGTGCTGTCGATGCGCACGACCTTGCCGCGTTCCACCTTGTCCTGCCGGGCGCTCGTCAACAGCACGCGATTGATCGCTTCAAAGGTCCCGGCCCGGATCGCGCTGATCGTCTTGTGCAAGACCGACTTCTTCGGGTTCCACCCCCACGGCAGCCGGGCAAAGGCCCGGAACGAGGCGGAATCTTCCAGATGAAAGGCCAACTCCTCATAACTCAACTGACGGTGTTGTTTGAGCAGGGCGCAACGCAGCACGGCCTCCGCCGGCAGGCCCTCGCGGCCGGTCTCCTTGACGCCGTGGCGGCGCAGGTCCTGCGCTACCAGCCCGAGCAGATCACGATGCTCATCCAGCCATTGCGACATGGCTTTCAGCTCGCGGCCGATCTCGTGTTCGGCGAAAAGATCGAATATATTGGCTTGGACGGTGCGTTCTTGGCGCATTGTCGGCTCCGGCGGTTGCGGGTTTGTCTTTAGAATCAATGGCTTGATCTAAAGTATACCTGAAACCGCCGGGCTTTGCCCGCCGCAATATCGCAATTCCTCCAATAATTTCAGTGGTTTACCGTTTGTGGACGGGCACTGGTCTAGCTGGGTCCGTCCGCCGCATTTGCATGACCTTGTGGTGGCTTGACCGCTGTCAGAGCCATCCCCGCCTCTTGAAATAGAGGTAGGGCATGACGGCGGACAGCACCATCAGGAGGACTGCGAAGGGATAGCCGAGATACCACTTCAACTCCGGCATGACGTCGAAGTTCATGCCGTAGATCGAGGCAACCAAGGTCGGCGGCAGAAACACCACGGCCGCCACCGAGAAGATCTTGATGATCTGGTTCTGCTCCAGATTGATGAGTCCGAGCGTCGCATCGAGCAGGAAGTTGATCTTCCCCGACAGGAAGTTGGCATGGTCTGCAAGCGAGGTCGCATCCCGCTGCAGCAGCTTGATACGCTGCCGAACTTCCTTGGCAGGTTTGCGCTCCGGGCTCTCCAGCGCCGCATGATAGGCGACGAGCCGGGATATGCTGATCAGGCTCTCACGGATCGCCGTGAGGAAATCGGCCTTCTGGCCGATCTGTTCGATCAGCGACCGCAGGTCCTGCGTCTTCTTCGTGACGTTCGAGACCTTGCTGCGGAAGACCTCGCGTGAGACCGCATCGATCTCGTTGCCGAGCCGCTCGAGGGCGTCGGCCAGGCGGTCTATCAGCGCCTCGATCAGGCCGGTCATCAGCATCTCGCCATTGGCGCAGGGAACGCCGCCGCCATTGGTGCGCTGCGCCCGCGACTGGAAAACGTCGAACGGCTTTGGCTCTGCATACCGCACGGTTACGAGGCTCGATCCCTTCAGAATGAAGGTCACCGGCGTCTTGACGGGATCGTCGCCGTCGAGGCCGGTCAGTGCGGTCATCGTCATGAACTCAGCGCCGCTCTCCTGGTAAAGGCGGGCGGACAGCTCGATGTCCTCCATCTCCTCGCGCGTCGGAATGGCAATGCCCAGTTGGCGCTCGACAGACCTGTCTTCCTCCGGGATTGGATTGAGCAGGTCGTGCCAGACCGGAGTAGGAGTGGCAGCTTCCGGACCGGGAATGGGCGGCTCGAGTGCAAGGTGATCGGCGTGGTGCCAGTAGGTGCGCAGCATATGCTCTCCTGATAGATCGCCGGCCTCTCCGGAGCCTCGACCAGGAGACGGGTTACGGAAGCAGCGATCGTGATGACGTCGAACTTCGACCGTCGGGGTTCATCTCGTTTTCCTTTGGTTCGATGACAGTTTTATGAGTGTCATCGGTGCCCGAATGCTCCTGGCCGGACATGAAGTCAAGCGGCTCAGCAAGGCTAGCCAAATGATCGCCCTCCGATGATCTGATCAGCTGATCAGCAGCTTGCCTGCGACCACGGCAAGCGTGGCGGCAAGGACGATGCGGATGGTGCGTTCGTGCAGCTTCGGCGCCAGAAGGCTGCCGATGATGATGCCGGGGATAGAGCCGATCAACAAGGCAAGCAGCATCGGCCAGTCGATCTCGCCGATCAGCCAATAGCCCGTGCCGCCGATCAAGGTGAGCGGTACCGCATGGACGATATCGGAACCGACGATCTCGCGCACATCGAGCCTGGGATAGAGGACCAGCAGGATCGTCACTCCCAGCGCGCCGGCGCCGACCGAGGTCAAGGTGACGAGGACGCCGAGAACGAACCCAAGAATGACGGTGAGGGCGAGGATGGTCGTCGGCTTTGGCGGCGTGCGATCGCCGATGGCACGCCGCGCCAATTCGAGGATCGGGCCACGGAAGACCAGCATGATTGCGGTCATGACGAGAAGCCAGCCGAGTGCGGTGGTGATCGTGTTGGTCACGCCGATGCTTTTGCGATCGACGCCGGCCAGCAGCCAGAGCATCAGCAGGGCTGCCGGCAGGCTGCCGGCTGCGAGACTGCCGACGATCTTCCAGTTGACCCGCCCGTGCATACCGTGAACGGCCGTGCCGGCGGTCTTGGTGATTGCCCCATAGAGAAGATCGGTGCCGACGGCAGTGGCGGGATGGACGCCGAAGAGCAGTACCAGCAGCGGCGTCATCAGCGAACCGCCGCCAACACCGGTGATGCCGACAAGCGCGCCGACGAAGAGGCCCGAAAGCGAATAGAGCGGCTCGAATGTCAAGCAGGCGCCCCCGACGGCGCGCGGCCACGGCCATTCCGGTAGATGAAAACTCGCACTTCGTTCTTGTCCCGACCTCTTTCCCAAGACGGGTAGATTGGCCGAGAAGCCGAGTCAAGTTCACGGCGCTATCGTGCCGTAAATCATCGACAACTGGAAAGTTGAGGTTTCGCTTGACGGTGACATGCGCTAAGAGCGGCTGACCATTTTTATAGAGTTAGCCGGACATTGGCCGCCATGACAGACAAGACACCCTTCTACATCACCACCGCGATTTCCTACCCTAACGGCAAGCCGCATATCGGCCATGCCTATGAGCTGATCGCGACCGATGCGATGGCGCGCTACCAGCGCCTGGACGGCAAGGATGTGTTTTTCCTCACAGGCACCGACGAACACGGCCAGAAGATGCAGCAGACGGCGCGCGCCGAGGGTATCACCGCGCAGGCACTCGCCGACCGCAACTCCGGCGAATTCGAGGCGATGGCGACGCTGCTCAACGCCTCGAACGATGACTTTATCCGCACCACGCAGGAGCGTCATCACGAGACGTCGCGTAACATCTGGAAGCTGATGGCCGAGAATGGCGACATCTACAAGGACAGCTATGCCGGCTGGTATTCGGTGCGCGACGAAGCCTACTACCAGGAAAACGAGACGGAGCTGCGCGCCGACGGCGTGCGCTACGGGCCGCAGGGCACGCCGGTCGAATGGGTGGAAGAGGCAAGCTATTTCTTCAAGCTCTCCGAATACCAGGAGAAGCTGCTTGCGCATTACGAGGCAAACCCTGATTTCATCGGCCCGGCCGAGCGCCGCAACGAGGTGATCTCCTTCGTCAAGTCGGGCCTTAAGGACCTCTCGGTCTCGCGCACGACCTTCGACTGGGGCATCAAGGTGCCGAACGATCCGGCCCACGTCATGTATGTCTGGGTCGACGCGCTGACCAACTACATCACAGCAACAGGCTATATCGAGGACAGGAACGGTCCGCGGGCGAAATACTGGCCGGCTGACGTGCACATCATCGGCAAGGACATCATCCGCTTTCACGCCGTCTACTGGCCGGCCTTCCTGATGTCGGCGAAGCTGCCTCTGCCGAAGCGGGTTTTTGCCCATGGCTTCCTGCTCAACAAGGGCGAGAAGATGTCGAAGTCGCTTGGCAACGTCGTCGATCCCGTCAACCTGGTGAACCATTTCGGCCTCGACCAGGTGCGCTACTTCTTCCTGCGCGAAGTGTCCTTCGGCCAGGACGGCAGCTATAGCGAAGAGGCGATCGGCACCCGCATCAACTCGGACCTGGCCAACGGTATCGGCAATCTCGCCAGCCGCTCGCTGTCGATGATCGTCAAGAATTGCGACGGCAAGATCCCGGAATGCGGGGCGCTCAGCGACGAGGACAAGGCGATGCTGGCTGAGGTCGACGCGCTGCATGCCTCGACCCGCGAGGATATGGGCAAGCAGCAGATCCACCGGGCGCTCGCCTCGATCATCTCGGTCGTCTCCGAGACCGACCGTTATTTCGCCGGCCAGGCGCCGTGGGCGCTGAAGAAGACCGATCCGGAGCGCATGGGCACGGTGCTCTATGTCACCGCCGAAGTCGTGCGCCAGATCGCCATTCTGCTGCAGCCCTTCATGCCGGAATCATCGGCCAAGCTGCTCAATCTAGTCGCAGCACCCGACGACAAGCGCGACTTCGCCGCTCTTGGGCAAGCCGGCCGTCTCGTTGCCGGAACGGCACTCGAAGCGCCGACGCCGGTCTTCCCGCGCTACGTGGCTCCGGAGGCTTGAGGCCGTGCTGATCGACACGCATTGCCATCTTGATTTCGCCGACTTCGAGGCGGAGCGGGACGAGATCGTCGCGCGCGCGCATCAGGCTGGCGTCGCGCAAATGGTGACGATCTCGACGCGGGTACGCAAGCTCGAGACGCTGCTTGCCATCACTGAGAAATATCCTTCGGTGTTCTGCTCGGTCGGCACGCATCCGAACAATGCCGACGAAGAGCTGGATATCCAGACGGAAGAGCTGGTGCGTCTCGCCAATGCCCATGAGAAGGTGGTGGCGATCGGCGAGGCCGGTCTCGACTATTTCTACGACACGCAAAAGCCCGAGGACCAGCAGACAGGCTTCCGCCGCCATATCGCGGCGGCGCGCGAGACGCAGCTGCCGCTCGTCATCCACAGCCGCAGCGCCGACGAGGACATGGCCGATATCCTGACGGAGGAAAGCGGGAAGGGGGCATTTCCCTTCATCCTGCACTGCTTCTCCGCAGGGCCAGAACTTGCCAAGACCGGCGTCGCACTCGGCGGCTATATCTCCTTCTCAGGCATCCTGACCTTCCCGAAGTCGGACGAGCTGCGCGCGATCGCCAAGGCGATCCCGCTTGATCGGCTGCTTGTGGAAACAGACGCGCCCTATCTGGCACCGAAGCGCTGGCGCGGCAAGCGCAACGAACCGTCCTACGTCGTCAACACGGCCGAGGTGCTCGCCGATACGATCGGCCTTGCCACTGAAGAGGTCGCGCGGATCACGACGGAGAACGCTTTCCGCCTGTTCTCGAAGATGCCGAGGATCTAGCGGCGTGCTCTACCGGCGGCGTTTCACCATTCTGGGCTGTTCGTCGTCACCGGGCGTGCCGCGCATCACCGGCGACTGGGGCGCCTGCAATCCCGACAATCCGAAGAACCGGCGCACGCGCGCTGCCTTCATGGTGCAACAATTCGCACCCGATGGCGGGGTGACGACCGTCGTCATCGACACCGGGCCGGATTTTCGCGAGCAGATGATCAGGGCAGGGGCCGACCATGTCGATGCCGTGCTCTACAGCCATCCGCATGCGGATCATATTCATGGCATCGACGATCTGCGCGGCTATTTCCACAATAGCCGCCGCCGGGTGCCGATCTTTGCCGACCAATTTACGATGGACAGGCTGCGGGAAGCCTTCGGCTATTGCCTGGAAACGCCGCCGGGCAGCAATTATCCGCCGATCGTGCTGCCGGTCGTCATCGAAAATCTCGACGCGCCCGTCGAAATTCATGGTCCCGGCGGGACGATCGCCTTCCATCCGCACATCCAGCAGCATGGGGATATCCACTCGCTCGGATTTCGCATCGGCGATGTGGCTTATTGCAGTGATATCAGCGATTTCCCGCCGCAGACCGTCGCGAAGCTTCAGAATCTCGACATGCTGATCATCGACGCGCTGCAATATACCTATCACCCGAGCCATCTGTCGCTGGAACAGTCGCTCGACTGGATCGGCCGGCTGAAGCCGAAACAGGCGATCCTCACCCATATGCACACGCCGCTCGATTACGACGTGGTGATGGCTGAGACGCCGGACCATGTGGTGCCGGCGTATGACCAGATGAGCTTCGAGACCGAGGTCAGGATTTAGAGCCTTTCCTGGTCAGCTTGAAGCATTCTGCCGGAGCAGGTTTTCGTCAGGGCAAAGGCGATTGGCGACGGGCATGCGCCTTGGTACGTCCGAGCCGATCGCCTTTGCCCTGACGGAAAGATGCCCGGCCCTTCGGGTTGGCTGAAACGGGCCGGCTGATCGACCGGCCGGCTTGGCCGTAGAGTGGGGCTACGACGCGCGCCGGCCGGTCGACCATCCGACTCCGTTTGAGCCAACAGAATGCTTCAATCTGACCAGGAAATGCTCTTAAAGCTTGAACCCGCTCGCTTGCACGTAGGGCAGCAGTTCGACGCCGCCGCGGTGGATCATGTCGAGCGAGACATAGAGGATGATCAGCAGGCCGACATAGGCGATCCAGCGATGGTTGGAGAGCAGGCGGGCGATAAAGTTTGCGGCAATACCCATCAGCGCGATCGACAGGGCAAGACCGATGACCAGCACGCTCGGATGTTCGCGCGCAGCGCCGGCAACGGCCAGCACGTTATCGAGCGACATCGAGACGTCGGCGATGACGATCTGGGTCGCCGCCTGGAAGAAGGTCTTTTTCGGCGCGCCTTCGCCACCCACCGCTTCGTGATTCTCGCCATGGCCGGCGCGAAGCTCTCGCCACATCTTCCAGCAGACCCAGAGCAGCAGCAGGCCGCCGGCCAGCAGCAGGCCGACGATCGCCAGCAGGTAGACTGCGACGCTGGCAAATAGAATGCGCAGAACGGTCGCGGCCACAATGCCGACGATAATCGCCTTGCGGCGCTGCGTCGCCTCGAGGCCGGCAGCAGCAAGACCGATAACCACGGCGTTGTCGCCGGCGAGAACGAGGTCGATAGCAATGACCTGCAGCAAAGCCGTCATACCGGCTGCCGTAAACATGTCCATATGAATATCCCCAATACGTCAAAGCCGTGCTAGCGTCTCGAAGGTTTGACGTCAACCGCTGAGCGATTTCGCAAGCGGCGTAATTTGCGAGTCTGCGCGCCGAAATGGCAGGCAGCAACGAAACAGCAGGCGATGCGGCGGAGCATCGCCATTCCCTTGGAACATTCAACCCAGCCGCCGGTTCTTCAAGTCAGGAAACCAGACTTCGGCCAAACGGATTGGCGGCTGGACCAGACATCGAGAGGAGAGTCCCATGGGCAGCATTTACAATGATACCAACCCGTCCTTTTCAGGCCCGACAGGCGGCAGCAGCCTTGCTGCATTGTTCGACAGCCGATCGGACGCCGAATCCGCCGTCTCCCGTCTTGAAGACGCGGGTGTGCCGGTTGCGAGAATAAGGCTGATGCCAGGATATGAGGCGGACGCAAAAAATGCCGCCGCTATGAGCGAAGACCGCAGCGGCTTCTTCGACGCGCTGGCAGACTTCTTCTTCCCCGACGAAGATCGCGCGGTCTACGCAGAAGGGCTGCGGCGAGGCGGCTTCCTCGTCCAGGTCAATGATGTCGATGACGCGCTCTACGAGACCGTCCACGATATTCTGGACGATGAAGGCAGCATCGACATGGATGAGCGGGCAGATCTCTGGTCGTTGGAGGACAGGCAACAAGGCGCGTCCAATACCGGTTTTGCCGGATCGGCGCAGGGCGGCAAAGCCTCGGAAAACCTCGCTGTATCCGAGAGCGCATTCGACGATGCGCGCCCGGTGGCAATGCGGGACACCGCGCATGGAAGTGCCAAGGTGCGTGCCTATACCTTCCCCGAGCCTGGCACAGACCCCGGCTCTAAACCATCAAACGATGCCAATCGGCAATCACAAACCCAATCGCAAGGCGGATCTCACCAGAGCCAGGGTTTCCGACGCGACCATTGATATCATGAGGCCCGGCCGCAATGCCGGGCCTCATTTCCTCTCGCTCACCTATTCGAGAACATGTCGATGCAATCATCCATCAACCGCCACGGCCTTCCGCCTGACCCCGACGAACTGATCGCGGAAGGTGATCCGCCATTCGCCGACGCCGCGGAGCAGACGGCGCGTGAAAAGGCCGACGAGAGCCTGAATGCCCTGCAGCATGAGGTCAGGCTGCTAAACGCCCGCATAGGCGTGCTGCGCGAGGACGCCGAAGCGGCGCTCAAAGCCAAGGCCACATCGGTTGATGCAAGCGCCCATGTCCAGCTCGGCGACTATCCCTGGCTGAAACTTGCCGCGGCGATCGGCGCAACCTTCATTGCAGCCAGGCTGGTTCGGCGTCTTCCGCTCGGCGCCCAGCTTGCAGGATTTGCCGGTCATATCCACGAGGTGAGACGGCAGTGACGATCGCTAATGGCGGCTGCCTGGCGCGGACGAATATCGTTCCAGGCACCGATTGAGTGGACACGTCATTGGAGCCGGTGATCGATATGCGAACAAGCGCTCATGTCGAAACCAAGCCGACAATTCCGGCCAAGGTCGCGACACCGCCTGCGATCGCGAAACGAACCGCATAGGCGATGCTCCCCATACTTGCTGCAAGAACGGCTTTCGCAAGAAAATTGGCGAAAGCGGCGACCGCTATGGCGCGAGTGGCTGCGTCAGCAGGCACCTGGATGGATGACAGTTTCGCAACGGCAAGCGTTATCGCATCGAGATCGCCCAGTCCTGTGATGAACGCAAGCGCGATCAGCGACTGAGTTCCAAAGACGATCAAGGTCATTCGCGTCAGGACTGTCACGACGGCGAGAACGAGCGCGAAGCGCAGCACGACCATCACCTCGAGCGGGTTTCGGGGTGAAAAATCGGTGCTGTCATCCGGACGCTGCAGCAATGCGGCGAAGCCGCCTGCTATGGCGAGGGTGGCAGCAGCCGGAGCCAGTAATGGAGCAAGATCCCTGAAAACAGCTGGTGCAATGACCCCGCAAATCAAAAGCACGCGGGCGAGAGAAACGGCTCCCCGCCAGCATTGCTCCCGCTGAGAGGAGTGGGGAGAGGGCAGGCATCTGCTTCGACTGACGGGCGAAGGAAAGCGTCAGCGCCGTCGAGGAAACGATGCCGCCGCTGGTCCCGGTCAGCAGTATTCCGGCGCGGGGCGCCGCTCAGCTTGATGAGTATATAACCGGCAAAGGAAACGGCTCCTACCAGGATCGTCATCATCCAAAGCTCGAAAAGATTGATTGTCTGCCAAGGATCAATCGGTTCGTTGGGAAGGATAGGGAGGATGACGATGGTCATCGTCAGCAGGATCAGGGCGGCCCTGAGTTCAAGCCAGGTCAATCGGCGAAGAAATCCATGCAACGGCTCCCGCGCTGCAAGAAGGGCGGTTATTGCCACAGCGCTTGCGGCCGTTACCGTCATATCCGCCACAACCGCGCCAAAGCCCAGCGCAAAGACCGCCAAGGCCGCAATGGTGCCGGTGGCGCTGTAATCCTCTTCTCGTGCCGCCTGCATGCGGCTGAAGAGGAGAACCGTGATGCAAAAGAATATAAAGATAGCTGTCGGCAGAATCGGCCCTGTCACAGGCTGGAGGAAACCGCAGAAACCGCCGAGGAAACTTGACAAGCCATAGGTGCGGATACCGGCCACTCTTTTGCCTGGCGCAGCCTCACGATCGTGCCAGCCGCGCTCAATGCCGACAAGAATGCCGATTGCAAGCGCCAGACTGAGGCGCTGGAATGCTTCTGTCGTCACCAATGATGTCATCATCCGACGGGTCAAGGCGCGCCAACCGATTCATCGAAGGCAGCTGCGCCGTATATGCCATTGCTGTTCACCCGCAAGCTGCTACTCAGCGGCGTCCGGACGGGGTTGGCTCCGCGAAGTGCTGATATTCAATCGCGCTTCGCATTTCATCGCTTAACATAGATCTTTGCCGCTTCGCCCAACGAATTCCGCTTGCTTCCTGATGAGGACGGTCAATATCACGCTCGCACTTTCGCGGTGGAGCGACCTTGATTTTCGTCAAAGCGCGGGAGACACCTCTGCGCTATGATAACCTCCAACCATTCGGAGGACATCAGCCGTGAAAGCGCAATTCCATTTACCGCTGGCCACCTATCCAGACGCAAGTTCCTTCTCGCTCCTTCAGAACGCTGTCGCTGTTTCCCTTCACCAGAAGGCCGGTTTGACAGCAAGTATACCGCTGGTCAGGATCGAACCCTTTCAGCCGCGATTTCCATCACTCCTTGACGTAGACAAAATGCGTGCGGAGGCGGAGTGCTTGAGTAAGGACAATGGAACCGTTCTCGGCCAGACGCTCCGTGATTATGCGAAAAAGGCTGAGGTCGAGGTCGAGATCCAACCATTCGATGTGAGGGAGCCATTTGTCGCACAAACTCTTGCCGAGCTGTCGCGCGTATACGATCTTTCCATTTTGGAAGCATCTGTGCTGATGAGGCCGCTGATCGAGAGCGTGCTGTTTGAAAGCGGGAGACCGCTCCTGCTTTTTCCCCCGGATAATTTCTCCGGCCGGATCGATGCTGTCGCCGTCGCCTGGGATGGAGGAGCCACCGTCGCGCGGGCACTGGCGGGTGCCAGGTTCTTGCTGGAACGGGTATCGCGTGTCGTCCTGATTTCCGTCACCGATGATAAGCAGATTGACGAGCGCAGCCGAGACCGCCTTGCGACCGCGCTCCGAAAGGCTGGTCTTGCCGTCGATATCGCAGCCGTGCAAGCGAAGGGAAACTCGCCAGCCAGCGTCATCCAAGCTGCCGCCCGGGAACGCAAGGCAGATTTGCTCGTCGCCGGCGCATTCGGCCATTCGAGACTACGCGAATTCCTCTTGGGAGGGGTGACACGGTCGCTGTTGACCCACCTCGAAATGCCCACTCTCCTTTGTCACTAATTCAGAGTGCGCGCGGCGCGTCGCCGACGGCAGCAATATCGCCATCACCGAAAGTCTGATGCCACAACCAACGCTTTGGAAGGAATCAATGAACCTGCGCGACGTCTGAAGGCATCGGCTTGGCAAGCTCCTTGACGATCGCTTCAAGCGCATCGGCCGTTGCCCGCAGGCCGGATGACCGCGCAATTTTCAGTGCCGCATTGCAGTGAGCGGACAATTCGTCTTGCTCCCCGTGATCATTCGTCGGGAATACGATTCCCGCATATTGCGATGGGTTTCCAGCTTCATCCCTGAAACAGCGGCCCAAGGCCGCGACGGCGACTATTTGCCCGCTTCGATCAAATACACGATAGTCACAGCGATACGGATTTCCAGTAATCACCGAATCTGAAATCGCCTTGGCGACAGACGGCTTGTCGTCCGGGTGAATCCGGTCGAGGTATCGTATGACCGGCAGCCCCGTGAGAGTCTCTTCGGGATCAAGCCCAAAGAGGTTTGCCAGCGCCGAATCCGCATAAACCTTGTCGGTCGCCAACTCCCAGGTGAAAATGCCAGGCTCTTCGGTAAAAGAAAATTCGGACGTTCCCAAAGCTCTGTTGACAAGACTCATTCCGCATCCCCGGTCTGCACGCCAATGCTGCCGGGTGGCTACGTCCCCCGGTTCTTGAAAGAATACGACGCGCTCGATCAACAACAGGGCGGTCGACCATTTCACCCCCGATCTTAGCCGCGTTTCCATCGGACGCAACTCCAAGGACAATCCGCGGGCCTGCGACCACCACACACGCTCGTTGCGCGCAACCAGCGGAGTCGTTTTCTTGACGCGCACAGCGAAGATGTGCTCCACCTCGGCTTCGACGTTCCAGAAAGCGACGAAGCTGACAAGACCGGCGCGAAGGGTTGACGGAAATCATGACGAAAATCGATCTCAATTCTGATCTGGGGAGGCGTTTGGACCCTGGCGCATGGGCGACGACAAGGCGATCCTGGACGTCGTCACCAGTGCAAACATCGCATGTGGCGGCCATGCCGGGGATCCAGCGACGATGGTCGAGACGCTCACACTCGCAAGCGAGC
This sequence comes from Rhizobium leguminosarum, assembly GCF_001679785.1. Classification (NCBI taxonomy): domain Bacteria; kingdom Pseudomonadati; phylum Pseudomonadota; class Alphaproteobacteria; order Hyphomicrobiales; family Rhizobiaceae; genus Rhizobium; species Rhizobium leguminosarum. The sequence continues at coordinate 1,519,114 of NZ_CP016286.1, read as the reverse complement.
GGGGTGTCGTCGCCGGAGCCCATCCGGGTTTTGCAGATCGCGAGGGCTTCGGGCGACGTCTGATCCCCTTGAGCATCCGGGAAGTGGAGCAGCTTGTGGCGACGCAGACAGGCGCGCTGATGGGAGCTGCGGCTCTGGCGGGCGCCCGGGTCCGCTACGTCAAACCGCACGGCGCACTCGCCAATTGGGCGGCCGACGAACGGCCGGTCGCCGACGCCATCATCCGCGCAACCCGAGCGGTCTCACCGGAACTGGCCATACTGGCGATCTCCGGAACAGAGCTGGAGCATGCGGCCCGCGATGCCGGGATGACCGTCTTCAGCGAGATTTTTGCCGATCGCGGCTACCTCTCCACGGGTCGGCTCGTTCCGCGCAACTTGCCGGGAGCGATGATCGATGATCCCGTGGAGGCAGCTTCGAGATTGATCGGGTACCTGTCCCGCGGCCTCATGCCGACGGTCGACGGCGTTCCGATCCCTCTCGATGCGCACTCGATCTGCGTTCATGGGGACAGCCCAGGAGCGCTTGCCATGGCCGTCCATGTGCGCCGGGAATTGCAGAAGGCAGGCATCGAGGTGGGGCCATTCCTCCAGCCGACACAGGAAAACAGGTGATGGCCAAAGGCTATCTTATCGCCCAGGTTACCGTCACCGATCCGGACGCCTATCGGACCTGCGCGCGGGCCGCGGATGCGGATTTCATTCTGATCGAAGGCGCCGACTGAGGTGTCACAGGACCCATCCGCAGCGTCCGGCAGCGTTCCGACCTACCGCCCGGTGGGCGGGCACGCGGTGCTCGTCGAATTCGGCGCGACCATCGATAAACGGATCCACGATCAGGTCGTCAAGCTGGATGCCGCCTTGAAGGCGGCACCCTTTGAAGGATTCGTCGAAGCCGTTCCGGCCTATGCCAGCATTCTCATCTGCTTCGACCCGCTCGTGGCCGATCATCGGACGACGGAGGCGGCCATTGCCGAACTTCTGGGGGCTGAGGTTCCACAGACGATCGGGGCGATGCGCGAAGTCGAAGTCTGCTACGATGCTGATCTTGCGCCCGATCTTGCCGCCGTCGCCGAGGCAAGCGGATTATCGCCGGAAGACGTTATATCCGCCCATCTATCCGGCGACTACAGCGTCTTCATGTACGGCTTCGCTCCAGGATACGCTTACCTCGCAGGCGTGCCCAAAGCCATTCAGCAGCCGAGGAAGCCGGCGCCTATTCGTGGCATCGCCGCCGGAAGCGTGCTGATCGCCGGTCCGCAATGCCTGGTGAGTACGCTCACCATGCCGACCGGCTGGTGGATCATCGGCCGCTCGCCGACGAAGATCCTCAACCCCGCGTCCAGCGACCGTCCGTTCCTTTTCGACGTCGGCGACGCAGTGTGTTTCCGCCGCATATCGAGGGCCGAATTCGACGCGAGGTGCCTCGCATGAGCCAAGCCATCCTTGCAATCAACTTCGCGGGTCCTCACGTCGCGGTCCAGGACGGAGGACGTCACGGATTGATGCGTTACGGCGTTCCGGCCTCCGGTCCGATGGACAGGACCTCGTTTGCCGCCGCCAACGTCGCCGTCGGCAATCCTGCCTTTCAGCCGGCAATCGAAGTCTCCATGGGCGGCCTGGTTCTCGACTGCATCTCGGGGGAGGTTACGTTCGCCGTCGCGGGAGGAGGCTTCATCGTAGAGCATGCCGGCGACAAGCGCGGCGCATGGATGGTCGCCACCTTGAGGGCCGGGGAGCGGCTGGCAATTCGTCCGGGACACTGGGGAAGCTGGACGTATCTGGCCTTCGCCGGTCATATCGAGGCGAAGATCTGGCTGGGCAGCATGTCGACGCACAGTCTCTCCGGCCTTGGCGGCGGGCGCCTTGCTGCCGGACAGACGGTCACCGTCGCCGATCCGGAAGTGCGAGACGGTCGACATGGTCCGATCATATGTCCGGTCATCGCAAGACCGCGGTCCGCGCTGCGTGTGGTGGTCGGTCCACAGGATCGGTTCTTCTCGAAAGAAACCTTGTCGAATTTCGTTTCATCGCCTTTCCGCCTGAGCGACTCCTATGACCGCATGGGAGTACGCCTCCAAGGTCCGTCGCTTGCGCCAAGCGTCGCGCTGGACATGCCGTCGGAAGCGATCGTGCGGGGCTCTGTGCAGGTCGCCGGAGACGGTGTTCCCACCATTCTGCTGGCCGACCACCAGACGACCGGAGGATATCCCAAGATCGCCACGGTGGTGGATTCGGATCTGGACGGCTTCGTCCAGTTGCGCCCACGCGACCATATCGGCTTCCTGGCCGTGACACCGCAGCAGGCGATTGAACACATTCGGCTTCGGGCTTCGACGATGTCCCGTTACCTCGCGGCAGTCCGCGACGGACCATGACGCGCGACCATAGGCATGTCGATCTGAAGGGTAGGGCGGCGATAGGCGCTTGGAGCTGCCGTTAGCTCGAAGTACTGTTCAGAAAAAATCCACATTCGGTTCGGGGGCACCATGGATTTTCTGAACATCGCGGCGATCGTTTTCTTCCTCCTCGTCTGGGTGGCCGTCGAGCCTTTGATGGCAGCAGGGTGGCCGAGGAAGAACGACAGCCTTTCCGTTGACATGGTGCGCATTCGCGCCGCCTGGATGCGGGAGGTGCTGACGCGAGACAACAACTTCATCGGCGATGCCGCGATCCTCGGGCACACGATCAATTCGGCGTCCTTCTTCGGCTCCGCCAATCTCATCGTCATCGTCGGGCTCAGCGGCGCGCTGTTCATGGAGCCGAACTATGGATCGGGTGGTGGCCTGATCGCGATGTTTGCGGCCCAGGATCCGGCGTGGTTTTTCCAATGCAAGGTCCTCCTGATCATGGCGACGCTGCTGCGGGGCCTATCCGATTTCATCTGGGCGGTCCGGCAGATCAACTACTGCCTGGCGGCGATCGGGGCGAGCCCATCCCGCGATGAGGAGAGGGACATCGGCGGCTGGACGAATGCCCTGACCCTGGTTTTGAACCCTGCGCTTCGATCGTTCAGTGTCGGCGTCCGGTCTTATTACTTCACCTTCGCAGCCGCCTTCTGGTTCCTCGGGCCAATCCCCTTCGCTGTTGCGACCATCCTGAGCGTCGGCGTGTTGATCTGGCGTCAATCCTGGTCGGATGCTGCGAAAGGGATCATGGCCATACGCAAGCTGCTTGACTAAAGCCAAGTCTTAGGCTGGGCTTGAACAGAAGCGGCATCTTAATGGCGGTATCAGATGGATCGTCTCGAAGCGATGCGCATATTGCTGGCGGTCGTCGACGCCGGGAGCATCTCGGCCGGCAGCAGGAAGCTCAACGCGCCATTGCCCAGCGTCAGCCGCAAGGTCGCCGAACTTGAGCGGCAGCTTGGGGCAAACCTCATCGTCCGCACCAGCCGCAATCTGCAGCTCACTGATGCCGGGCGCGACTATGTTGACGCCGCTCGAAAGATCATGGCGGATCTCGATGAGGCCGAACGACGAGCGTCGGGGGAATACCAGACGCCCAGAGGCGTGCTGACGATCACGATGCCGATCGAATACGGGAGCCGCTACGTGCTGCCCATTGCGCTGAGTTTCATGGACAAATACCCGGAGGTGTCGCTGAACCTTCTGTCGCTCGACCGCACGGTTGATCTCGTGTCCGAGCAGGTGGATATCGCGATCCGTCTCGGCGACCTCGCCGAAAGCGCCCTCCATGCCGCCAAGGTCGGGGAATTCCGCCTGCTGACCTGCGCGAGCCCTGCCTATCTCAAGCGGCATGGCATGCCGGAGCGTCCCGGCGATCTCATCGATCGCGACGGGATCATCTTCAACAAGCGAACATTCTTCTGGAGATTCGACGTCGATGGTACACCGATGGAGGCGGTGCCCCGCAACCGGCTGGAAGTGAATACCGCGGCAAACTGTGTTGCGGCGGCGGTCGGCGGGGCGGGGATCGCGCGGCTGTTCGACTATCAGATTCCAGACGAGCTGGCGTCCGGCGCGCTCGTTCCCATCCTCGGCGATTTCGACGGCCCACCCCAGCCCATTCATATCGTCTACGCGCGACAAGGGCTTCTCGCGTTGAAGGTACGGGCTTTCGTCGACTGGGCACTGCCGCGGCTGCGCGCATCCTCATGAAGATAATCAAACATTATCTGAATGATGCGTAGATCTCCTCAACTGTTTGTTTCGGGTTCTGAAGGTGCGGAAAGTGACCAATGCCGGGCAGGACATCGACTTTTGCACCGATCTTGCCAGCGAACTCGATGCCCATCTCGCTGCTGATATAGATGTCCTTCTCGCCCCAGATCACTTTCACGAGCGTTTTCAGCCGGTCGAGGTTGGCCTCCAGGTGATGCTGGTCGCGGGTGAAATTCGCGTAGTAGTGGGCAAAGGCGTCCACCGACGTGACGCCGTTGAGGCTCCACGAATGGCTCATGTCTTGCTGGACCTCGATCGGCAGATCGAATTGTTCAGCGGATGAGAGGCCGCGCCTGTGCACGTTTTGAAGGATCTCGTCGCTCGTCTTGTTCATGTAGGTGCGGGTAGGCGAGGCGGTCGGCTCGGCTTTGAGGTTCTGCAGGTTCTCCCACATATATTGCGGCCGGTCGAACGGCGCGAAGTCCCCGACGATGATCTGTCTGGCGATTTTCGGCTCTTCGAGGGCAAGTAGCAGAGCGGGGAGGGCAGCGATATCAGTCGCATAGATCACGAGCTTCGACCCGTCGATGCCTGCCCGCTCGATATAGGCCTTCAACACTCGGGCGTACGCCCTCGGCGCATAGGAAAACCGGTCCAAATCCGGGCGCGACGACTGCCGGTAGCCCGGCCAATCGAAGGCATGGACGTCGTAGTCGTGCGCAAGAGTTGTCGCGATCTCCTTCCACACCGTCAGTGTTTCCGGAAACCCATGCAGGAAAAGCACGGTGCCTTTTGGCGAGGAGGCGCGGACAACCATCCTCCTCAGCGTCAGGACTTCGTCGATCTCGATGAAGTCGACGACGTCATGCGCGGCTTCTCTGGACGCGGAAACGAAGGCTTCAGCCGCCTGGGAAGAGAGAGTTGCTGCGGCTGATGCAGCATTTACGGTTTTGTCCTTAGACATAGGCTGTCCTTTCTGAACGGCGGTCAGCCAAAGCCCAAGCGCCGGCTGTCTCCACAAATAATTGAGCATGGCGTGAGCCCGCGGTAGCCGGAGAAAGTGAGAGGAACCCTCTCGACGGCGGCAGCGGCAATCCGGCTGCCCAAGGCTGACATCTGAATGAGAGGGTGCCTCTCACTTTCCCGAGGTGCCGGCCGGCCGTCGACCCGCCCAAATATCCACCAACCGCCGATTTGAGACAGCTCGTTGGCGTTTGCTTGCGGACGGCAGAGCGTCGGCCGCGACAATATAAGGAAGAACTGATATGACTGACATTACCCAAAGCAGACAGGTTGCGGCCACCCCCGACAAGGTCCGCGGCCTCCCGGGCCACGTCACTGTCGGCACGAACGATCTGGATGCCGCCTCGGCATTCTACGACAAGCTTCTGGCCGTGTTCGGGATCGGACGAGTCCTCGTCCAGCCCAACCGAGCCATCTACTACGGTCATCGCACGCTCGAATTCGGCATCATCAAGCCGTTCGATGGCCGCCCTGCCACCGTCGGCAACGGTGGAATGATTGCTTTCGAAGCTCCGTCCCGTTCAAAGGTCGACGAAGCCCATGCAACTGCATTGGGTGGCTCGGACGAAGGGGCTCCTGGTCCGCGTGGCGAGAACGGCACGGGTCCTTACTGCGCATATTTTCGCGATCCCGAAGGCAACAAGCTTCTGATCTTTCGTTCCGGAGCGGACCAAGCCTGACATTTTCGGCATTGAAGCGGGCAGGGCATCTTTTCCTCTCCTCGATATCACGAAAGGACACGGCATCATGGCAATGCTGAACGTTTTGAAACACCGCGACGTATCGCGCCGCTCACTGCTGTCAGGCTTTGCCGCGGCCGGCGTAACCGCCGTTTTCCTTCCTCGCACGTCCAACGCCGCTGATGTTGTCGGCGTCGCGTCCGAGGAGGTTCGACCGTTCAAGGTTGAGGTCTCCGAGGCGGCGTTCGCAGATCTCAGGCGGCGTCTCGCCGAGACTCGGTGGGCCGACGGCGAAACCGTCATGGACCGTTCGCAGGGCGTCCAGCCCGACAGGCTGAAGGAGCTGGTGCGCTACTGGCAGTCGTCTTACGACTGGCGGAAGGCGGAGAGCAGGCTGAATACATTTCCGCAGTTTCTCACCGCTGTCGATGGACTGGACATCCATTTCATCCATGTCCGTTCCCGTCATGAAAACGCGCTGCCGCTGATCATGACCCACGGCTGGCCAGGTTCGGCCTTCGAGCTGCTTGATGTCATCGGGCCGCTGACGGATCCGACGGCGCATGGCGGCACGGCTGATGATGCCTTCCATCTGGTGATCCCTTCGATTCCAGGATTCGGCTTTTCCGGCAAACCTCCTGCAACAGGTTGGAACCCCCAGCGGATAGCGGCCGCCTGGGACGTGCTGATGAAGCGTCTGAACTATGACCGCTATGCCTCGCAAGGCGGTGACTGGGGCGCGATCATCAGCGACGCCTTGGGTCGCCAGGCGCCCGAAGGGCTGCTCGCGATCCACGTCAACCGGGTCGAGCGTGCCACGACGTTTCCATCGGACGCAGCGCAGGCTCTTAAAAATGGAGGGCCGGCTCCGGATAACTTGTCTGCCGATGAGAAGGTCGTCTTCGACGAGGCCCGGGACTTCCTCAACAACGGCTTCGGTTACGCAGCGATCATGAGCACGCGGCCGGAAACGATCGGTTACGGCATTGCGGATTCTCCGGTCGGCCTAGCCGCCTGGCTTTACGACAAGATCGCCGACTGGGTGTATACACGCGGCGACCCCGAACAAGCTCTTGGCAAGGATGCCGTCCTCGACAACATCACACTGTACTGGCTGACGAATACCGGCCCCTCGAATTGCCGCATCTATTGGGAAAACGTCATGTCGGGCGCGAAGCTCACGCCCGTCAAAGTCCCGGTCGCCGTCACGGTGTTTCCCGGAGAGGTCTACAAGCCGCCAAAGCACTGGCTGTCGAAGGCCTATCCGAAACTTATCTACTACAACCACGCCTCCAAGGGCGGTCACTTCGCTGCCTGGGAGGAGCCGGAACTCTTCAGCCAGGAGATCCGGGAGGCCTTCAGAAGCGTGCGGTCTTAGCGCCGCCTGGCCTTTGGTTCGCAGTCTGCGCCCCGAGACCGGTTCGTCGATTGACGTTGGTCGTGCAACGCTTCACAAAGTCCGAAGTTTCGACCAACCCGGCAAAAGCGACGACACCGTCGCGGGGACCACGGCTATATGCGCATCATCGACGACCGTCATCCCCGCCGCAGAGTGTGCGCATTCCTGACGCTGGTACTTTCAACGCTTCTGCTGGCGAGCGCAAACCCCGGATCGGCGGCTGAGCCGACCAATTCCTCGGCGCCGATCCGGGTTATTATCGAATTGCCGAATGATGACTCCGGACGAGCGCTGGTCAATCGGATCGTCCCAAGCAATCAGGAACCGGCGCAGCCGGTAGCAGTCTCGCAAGAGGCGGCACCGACGTCGATTGCCACGTCACTACAGGATTTGCGCCAGAGGTTGCTCACACTCGTCGATGCCTTTCCGACCCTGCCCGGGCAGATCCAGTCGGCGATCCGGGTCTTCCAAACGGATGATCGTATCGAACCTGTCGGCCTGATCTTGGCGGTCATACTCTTCGTCGCAGGCGGGTTCGTTGCTCAGCGCCTTGCCTGGTGGTCAGGGCGAGGGCTGCTCCATTTTGTGCTGAACGCGCCTGCTGACACCGTCCGGCAGCGGATCAAGCTCCACGCCGCCCGGCTTTCAATGGGTCTTCTCGCCTTGGTCGGTTACCTGATCGGAAGCCTCGGCGCGTTTATCCTCTTTCCATGGCCTGCCGTGTTTCGCGATATCGCGCTCATTCTGCTATCAGCCGCGCTGATGGTGCGCCTTGGCGTGCTTGTGGGCCGCATTGTCATCGCGCCAGGCGCCCGCCTGCCGCATATGCGGCTTCTGACGCTTGTCACCTCGCTTGCCTGGTTCTGGTATTACTGGCTCCTCGGAATCGTCGCTGTGCTGGCGGCTGGCTGGGCCACCATTGAAGTGATCAAGACGATCCGGGCTTCACCCATCTTGGTCGACCTCTTTACCGCAGCATGGTTTGGTGTCGTTTCAATCGCTTTGATCGTTATGATCTGGTTGCGGCACTTTCGTTCCGACGGGCCGCCCATGAGCCGGCTGGTCTGTGTCGGCTTCAGCGCGAGCATGCTGCTATCGTGGCTGTTATGGGTATCCGGGCTCCGCGGTGCATTCTGGACATTGGTCGTCATCACGCTTCTGCCGCTTACCGTTTCGGTGGCTCATGATATCATTCGTCGCATTATACAATCCGGCGACGAGCAGGCGGTCGAGGATCCGGCTATCGTCGGATGGTCTGTTGTCATCATGCAAACGCTGCGGAACGGCCTCATTGTGGTCGCCGCGCTGCTCATTGCCCGCGCGTGGAATGTCAATCTCAGCGATCTCGCCGCTGCCGAAACCGTGACCACACGCTTGATCCGCGCCGGAATCCGCATTGTTATCGTGCTGCTGGTGACCGACGTAATCTGGAAGCTCGCAAGCACGCTGATCGACAGCCAGATGGCGGTGGCGTCGCGAAGCGAGCAGGGGGGACATCAGGATGGCCCCGAAGCGCGTCGGCGTCAGCGGTTGAATACGCTCCTTCCCATTCTTCGCAATGTGCTGTTCCTGGCGATCGGCGCCGTTGGCTTCCTGATGATCCTGGATGCCGTTGGCATCCAGATCGGACCACTGCTGGCGGGCGCTGGCGTCGTCGGCATAGCGGTCGGCTTCGGTGCGCAAACACTCGTCAAGGACATCATCTCTGGCGTCTTTTATCTGTTCGACGATGCCTTTCGCATCGGCGAATACATCCAGGCGGCGAAATATAAAGGCACAGTCGAAGGTTTCTCGCTGCGATCGATCCGCTTGCGACATCATCGCGGTCCGGTCACCATCGTTCCCTTCGGCGAACTCGGCGCGGTGCAAAACCTCAGCCGCGACTGGGTCATCGATATTATTACGCTCACCCTGAACTACGACAGTGACCTCGAGGAGGTCCGCAAGACCATCAAACGCATCGGCGTTGAGCTTCTGGAGGATGCCGAACTCGGGCCTAACATCATCGAGCCCTTGAAAATGCAAGGGATCGAGCAGATGGCGGATTATGGGGTGCAGATACGGCTGAAGTTCATGACGAAATCCGGCGAACAGTTCGGCGTTCGCCGAAAGGCCCTTGCCATGCTCAAGAAGACATTCGCGGAAAAAGGCATCCAGTTTGCAACGCCGACCGTCCATGTTTCCGGCGGTCCCGCCGATGCAGCGGCAACCGCAGCCGCATCGGAGCTGCAAAGACCATCGAAAGTCATCCCGACACTTGAGGAATAGCAACGGCGAGCCCACGGCGGGGTTTCAATCGAATCCCGTCTCAACAGTCTGACCCGGACATTGTCGTCAAGCGCGCGTCGTCCGAGACACGGGTTTTAAAAAGAATCTGTTGGCTGGCACCCAGCCGCTCAACGAGGCACGTCCGCAGGCGAACTCGTCGATATGCTGGATCGTCCAGGCGCAAATTCGAGCGGGGCGACTTTAAAAGAGCGGATTATGAGATGAATGACGAAGGTATGTCATTTGTAAAACCGGCGGAAAGATCGGATTAGAATCCCAGAAAAGGTGGGTTTTGCCATTTCGATAGGAACGATCTGCCGGATCAAACCGGGTCTGGCGCCGGATTTGATTCCACGACCATTTCTTGATCGACATTTTCCTGGTTTTGAAGAAAAACCATTTCAAACCGCCCCGTCCCGGTTGCCGGGTTGGAGGCCATTGATCGAGAAGTGGAACTGATAAAAGCTGGCGGGGCTGGTGGTTCCAACTTGATCGCACGGCTTTCGGCTAGACAGCAGCAAATATTCATTCCACCCTTGGTTTAATGCAGTCGGCCGTTTATTCATGCGTAAGTCATTCATTTGGGTCCTGATTCGCCGGATCCGGATTTTAAATTTTCGATTTTTTAAACGACGTAATTACATCATGTTTCAGCTCGGCCAACTCCTCACGGCAATCCTTCGGATCATCGTGGTGCCATTTATCGGGCTGTATTACTTTTTCGCGGCAATCGGTCAGCTTGCCTTCTTCCTCGCGTCAATCCCCAGCCTACTGTTGACGCTTGTTTCGTCGGCCATTGTGCTGCTTCGTTCAAGATCAAGCGGTCTATTTCTGGCTTCAATCGCAGATGCCCTGGCGGCCGAGTCCGGCCGCCGCTCCTTCATTGAACGCAGTCTCTTGACCGACCGCCAGATCAAGATCCGGGAAACACCACCGCTTTTCGAAACACCCGAGGGACCAAGGCGGCTCTCAAACGCCGAGGCGTCGGCCCAAGAAATCCGACTTCGCTATCAGAAAGAAAGAGAGACCGTACTGTTCGGCCGAGCAGGCGATGCGTTGCAGACGCTATCTGAATTTGCGACCCGATCAGGAGAGACAAGTCTCGAATACAGTTTGTCCTTAAGAAAGTTGTCATTCTGGGAAAGACGTCAGGGATACCTTGATTGGGTTGTCACCATTGCCACGCCACATCGCGAGCTTATCGAAGGTCATCTGCTGAGGCTGAAAGAATGGTTGGGGATTGGCGTTGAGTTCGGCGCCTATTCTCCCGCAACGCTTCATCGTGCGTGCCGCGATACGCCGGAGGAGATGGGGACGATTGCGGGAGGTGTCAAAACCGTTTCCGATTTATTGTACGCGCTAACCTGCAAGCACGTTTTGCCCCGCTGCGATCACGACATCTTTCCCACGTTGAGCCCCGGAGCCGACATTCCGGACGCGACATTGATAAATATGCATGACGGGTGTTTTGCGGGTCACTTCGGATCGGCTTTGCCCATTGTCGAGCAATCGTTTCTATCTGATCTCTACGCTGAGGGTCGATATGTGACCAGACTCGGCGGAGCGTCTCCCGTTGAAGGTTACGTCGAAAACCGGGTTTCCGAATATACGATTGATGGCACGCTTTACAGTTTTCCAGCGTGTACGGTCGCGGTTCGAAGGAGGCGCATTCTCGGCCTCTTTGTTTATCCTCGGACGTCGAAAGGCTTTTCCAAGAAGGGCGACTCCGGTTCCTGGGTGGTCGCGGGCCTTGGCGGGAAGAATAGCTTTCTTGGGCTGATCCACGGCGGCACTGAGCGCTTCAGTTACGTAATCCTGGCGGAACCGTTGTTTGAATTTCTGAACGACCGCTTGGCAGCGATAAATCCAAGTGAACGCATTAGCAATGTAATTCCATTCGAGGATCGATAATGGCTTCAGCAACAACTTTTTTCACATCGGATTCGCTTGCGTCGGTTGCGACCGCCTCTTTAATAATAATTGTTGTCACGAACACAGTCAGAAGGGTCCTGGGGGTTCAGTCCGTGTGGGTGCCTGCGGCGGTTTCCTTGATCGTGGCTTTCGCGGGCGCTGTTAATGCGGGCATTTTGCATGGGATTTGGGACGGCGTCCTGGCGGTTTTCAACGGATGTCTCCTGTTTTGCACAGCGACTGGCGCTCAAGAGACCGTTGTGTCAAATCCGATTGCCAAGGACACGGACCGCCCATCGTTGCAGAGCGCAAAGCGCGTCAGGTGGTTCTCGTCCTGGCTTCGTAAAAACGAAGGTCGCTCTCGCTACAAAGCGTAGGATGGAACGGAGGGTGGTAGACCTGGGTCCGCCTTCTTGTCGGCGGGAAGAGCCAAATCTGGACGCCCGAGATCAGGTTGCTCGAATTCAAATTCTTCCAAATCGGCGCACCCGCTCTCTGGGGAGGTTGCGCGAAACAAGTCTGCCTGTAGGACGGACGTTTGGGACGCTGTCACAACTGTAGTTTCACTGGGCTTGCAGTTGGCTCTCTGTTGGGGTTGCAAGCGGCGAGAGACGCTTCCACGCCGCCGCCGGATTGGCCAAAGGCAGGCAGACACGCACCCCGCCGGATTGTGAGTACCACCGGTTAAATCCCAATGCTGCATTGCAGGAAAATAGGGATGGCACTGAGTATCAACGAACGGCGGCCAGCGCGTGCGCTAGTTTAAGTGCGCGGTTTCACGACCTGTCCCCGTGCAGTGAAAGGTATGCAGAGGTGCCGTTGCCGGTCGTCTCAACGCCTTTATCCTAGCGCGAATTCCCTCATCACTGAGATAATCTCCACATAGCCCGGATCGTTTTCAAACTCCAAGACCTCGGCAGCCAGTCTGCCGAATACCATCGTCAGCGATTTTCTTCCGCGCGGCATCGGACGCGAAGCGATTTCGTGGAGCACCTCTTTGACCGCTGCCAGCCCAGCGCTGGTGACTGCGATCCCCTCACGACCCGCATCCACCCATTCCGACGATGTCAGTGTTTCCAGATCAGGTTCGCTTCCATGCCGCATTACCGCACCCAGCGTTTCTGTAAAGTGGATCGCTGTTTGCAGTGGGAGCGCGTCGAGCCACGCGTCGGAAACAAGATCCTCGTTGAGGCGCAGCGACACGTACGGTTCGAATGGTGACGACCGGAGCTGGGATGTGGAGCGTTCGATCAGCTTAAGGTTCTCGCGTACGACCCAGGCGAAATCTGCGCTGTCTTGCCATGTCCGCCCCTTGAAGGTCATCAGTTCGCGATCATGAATGGGGCAGCAGCGCATCGACTTGAGCGCCCATTCCACCTTCGCATAAGAGCGAGTGGGGTTGTGCTGCGGTCCCATCCCGTCGATCACACATCGGGGACAAAGTCTGCAGCGGAGGGGATCCACGAACCGCCTCGCGAAGCGGTGCCCATTGATCATGACATCGCGTCCGACCGAAGCGACCCCGACATCCAGACGTGTCGTAGGGACACCTGTGATCTCGGCGAAAATTTGCATGTCCCGGGGCCCGCCATTGAGCAGGCCCCAGAAACTAAATTCAAAAAGCTCAGCAAAGTAGGATGCCGACCTCAACCCGTACGCCGCCGCCAACCGCGAGCAGAAACTCCCGACTGTTTCTCCCGGATTGAATTTCACTACTGGTCGGATGGTACTCACAGGCCGAGTACCTTTGCATGACGGGGATGCTCTTTCTGCCAGAGGCGGTCCGCCTCACGAAGTTTGGCCAGCCGTGGGGTGATTTCGCTCCAGTGTGCCACAGAGAAGATGTTATCGAGTGGACCGCAGCCCGAAAAATGGCTGTACGCCTTCTTGAAGTGCTCGTCGGTCACGACGACGTCGTCGTCCCAGATCGCAATTTCAGTTGCCGCGCGAATGATCTGGGTGACCGTTCCAAAATCGTGCTCGCCAGCATGCGCCAGGCGGTGGATGAATTCCGGATCATTATGCAGCGCGGTTTTAAGGGAGGCATGCTCGGTAATGATCGTCTTGGCAGCGTGCTGGATGGTGGCAATGCCGACGGCGTCTTTCATCTTTTCGAAGTGAACGACGGTATGGCGATTGGTGAGCTGCTTTATCGTGAGGAAAGAACCAAGGGGCTCTACGCCCGCCAAAATCAGGCGCACCGGCCAGTCGGGCATCTGCACGAGGTTCTTAAAAGCATTTGCGATCTTGGTGATCTCGATCACATTGGCGGTGTCGATGGCGTGCTGCGCTTCGTCGACGAAGACCCAATGAACCCGCCGTGCTTTCAAGGCATCACGGAAAACCTGCCAGGCCTCGTTTTCTTGCAGTTTCTTGCGGATCGGAAACTTGAGTGCGTGGAGACCCTCCAATGCGAAAAGCAACGGAGTGTTTGGCGAGGGGTTGGTAAACGAGAGAACGGGATCGAACTCGTTACCGTCGTCGTCAACGTAGGGCAGCATCGCGGGACGCTGGTTGATGTGCTCGAACAAGGCGGTCGTTTTGCCCGCGCCGGATTCGCCCAACACCGCGATGATCCGGCGCTTGTCAGGACGGGAAAACTTCCCAATTTCGGAAACAGCAATGCTGGTTTCCTGGGCATCGAGATCATATGCAAGGCTTTCGTCGCGCTTTAGACCGATATATCGACCGTTCATATGTGCGATACGATCCGCCTTCAGGAGACGATGCGCAGGTTGCAGTGCGCGAATGCGGGCGATGGAGGGGCTAATCATGGTCGTTGCAGTGGTCATAAACGATACCTCTTTTTGAAAACAAGGGATGCCGAGCCCGGTCTTCCGGGCGCGGCATGGCTAGCGATCGAAGCGGCTGGAGGTGCTGGGGGCGATGGCCGGTGCGGGGTCAAGCGATGATGAGGAGCGATCGGTAGCAGGCGCTGCCTCCACGCTCGCCGACGGACGCTTCGAGCGGTCGCTATTGCCCCGCTTAGACGTCTTGGCGTGTTCTGCCGCCCGCTTTTGCGCCTTGGCCTCCTCGCGGGCCAGCAGCATTCCAGCATACATGTCGCTGTAGAGGTCGATCAGGTTCGACTCATCGTGCAGTACAGGCACTTCTTCCTCTTCGTCATCGATGATCTCGACCGTGTGAGCGAGGCTCTTTTCCCAGCGCTTAAAGTCGTCGTCGTTAACGACCGCTGTTCCGAGCTGCGCTTCAGCGCGAGCGATCTCAGCTTGATTTCGAAGATATTCCTTGGCCCTGAGGGCAACCGAACGGTGAACCTTTGCCGTCCTCTGGTTCAGGATGCGAAGACGTTTGTTGAACGCCATCCACTTCCAAACACTCATGCCCGCGAATTCCTGATGCAGGGCTGGCACGTTCAACCAGCCCTGCTCATGTTGGACGGAGATCATCCCGAGGTCTGAAATGCCTACTCGGATTTCGACATCGATATCCTTCTTCAGGAAGAGGTGATGGAGAGCCTTGGACCAATACTGGATGCCAAGGAACCGAATTCCAGCGTTCGTGAGCTTGCGGGTGCCCTTAACGCCAAAAATGTGGCGATGAATGTTCTGAGACATGGGCGGCGTAGGCTTGTAAAACTTGTTCAGGCGCTCCCAGGCTGCAAGCGGCGTTTCCCCCTGAAGCCCGTAGTGCGCAGTGTTGTGGTAGACATCGATCAGGAAGCGATACATGAGTTCCGCGTACTGATCATACGCGATGCTGGCCTGCTCTGACGCAGTAAGGTCGCCCATCTCATCTGGACTGCCCCACGTACGTCCGGCAAAGGTTGCGAGCGCATCCCGGTTGATGGTGCGGAACCACCGTTCGATCGTACCTTTCGAGCGAGGGTCGCCCGCTTTCGGCTGGAAGAAGCATGCACCGGCGTCAAGCACCGCTACGCGCATTGCCATGCTCGCCAGCCAAGTGGCGGAGTCGATGACCACTTCCTCTGCATTGCCCTGCTGCTTCCACCTGGTTACGCAACCAAGGGTCTCGGAGAGCTGTGACTTGTCTTGAAAGACCATGCCCAGAGTGGCAACGGCCGTCGAAGCGCTCGGCTCTTCTGGATGGAAGCGAAGCCCAAGCAGGCTTCTTGTAGCGGTGTCGATAGCCGCTGTGATCCAAAGTCGGACCCGTGAAACGACATCTTTCTCTGCTTTCGTGAGCTTGTTCCACAACCCTGCCAGCATCATGATCGTCATGAGGTCGACTTGGCTTTCGTCAAGTTCGATGCGCTCAAGTGGTCGATCGGTGTCGATTCCGAACCGAACGGCAGCATTCTTATTCCGTGCTGCCTCTTTTCCCAGATAAGCTAACTCGAGATGTCCTCTTGGGATCTGATTGCAGCGCTCTCGAAACGTATCGATGTTCGGAACTCGAAGTTCTTTATGAACCTTTGCACCTAACGCCTTGTTCTGTTTCCTGATTACGTCGTTCTCTCGATCGAACGCCGCTTCCAGCATTTCATAGAGTTCGGTGATTGCTGTCCGATCCGACGACGCCTTGATCGCGACATGCTCATTGATAATCACCAGTTCGGGTGCGGTAAAATGCTCTCTCCGGCCCTTACCGGTGTTGTCGTAGAACACGATGGGATCGTAGTCCGCACGCTCGTAGCGCGTTACCCAGTCGAGAAGTGTTCCTCCCTTGGGCGCAGCGGGAATGGTTTCCATGGTCTGGCGTTTTCGGCCTTCATCCTCATGCAGCTTCTCCGCCGCCGCGACGATCAGCGCGTGCTGTTCGATAGCCCAACGTGCCGCATCTGCTTTGGTACGCTTTACCTCGCCGCGTTCGTAGGCGTTTGCGAAGCGCTTGCACCAATCTACGCAGAAGAGGATGTGCTTCTGCTCATCGGGCTTGAGGGGACTGAGCAGGCTTGAGATGTCGGTCGAAGCAAAATGGCCATGCTGAGGGCGGCGACGCGGGATGTAACCCATCGGGTTTTTTGGGCGATGGAATCCCTTGTGCAAATCGATATGTGAGAAGAACTCCTCGGGACCGGGATCGCCGACGCGCAGGAACCAATGACCATCCTGAGCGGAGCGCTGCCACTCGTACATGATGTCGCGATCTTCGACGCGGTCGCCTTTGTAGAAGGAATAGATGCGGTATTCGAATTGGTTCTCTTCGCGGTAGCGGTAGGCGTTCAGTGCAGCAGCCATTTTGCTTAACTCCTTTTAAAACGGCGCAAGAATTCTCACGCGGCCTTTCGGGCCGATTTAGCCAAGACCTACTGAGAGCCCTGGTCTGCAGAAGAGGTGAGCGGCCGTGCTACGGCGGAGCAGCTGGCCAGATTCCCAAGGACCGGCAAATGCTGCGAGTGCGGAAGATCGTTACCAAGACGGCAGCCTCCGAATTCAAACCCGTGGATCGATGAACGATGGTCATTGTGGGTTGAGACCTAGCGAGGAGCGCGGTTTAAGACAGGTTTGAGCTGTCGCTAAGGACCTCGTCCGTGCTCTCTGGAAATGTCCACGTACCACTCGCGTAGAAAAATGTTGCAAGATCGCAGGCGTACTCGTCGACCTCTACGCGCTGGCGAGTACCAAGGGCGGTCAGATCACCGGAATGTTTCCCGAGCAGCTCGTTGTAAAGTGTGTCGGTCATTGTACTGTTCCTTTTAGGCAAGCGTTTCCGATCAGCCTCACGGCTGTCGACGGGCGCTAATTCGCGCGTATGTGAGTGGAGAGGTGCTGGCCGCTTAAGGTGGGGCGCGGGCGGCGATTGCACCAGCGCGAAGATGATGCGGCAACAAGCATGAGACTTGACGCACCGGGCTCACTCCTCTTCCTGCCGGACGCGCACATACGGCGCGTCGATTAGTTTGCGGTGTGGCTGCGTGTTTCACTAATTTCGGGACAGCGATTCCGGTAATTCGCGGACAGCGATTTCAGTAAATACGGGACAGCGATTCCGCTAATTCCGGGACAGTCTCGGACGTGGATTTAAGGTCGATTTTCGCAAGCGCCGTTCTGGCAGATTGCCTCCTCATCATCGGTTGAGAGGGGCCATGCCAAGACGGAAGCAAGCGAGACGAACGACAGTGAAAGACATTCGATCGATACTGCGACTGACGCACGAGCAGGGCCTTTCGGTTCGCGCCGTTTCGGAACGCCTGAAGATCAGCAAAACCTCTGTGGCGACGTATCTGTTGCGAGCGAGGGAGACCGGACTTTCGGTCTGGCCGTTGCCTGCGGGCCTGGACGATGATGCCGCGCTGGAGCGACATCTTTTCCGGCGCGTTGGCCGGCCGCCACAGGACTTGGTCGAGCCGGATTGGCGGTCCGTTTCCGCCGAGCTGAAGCGCAAGGGTGTAACGCTGACGCTGCTCTGGCAGGAATACAGGGCGAGCCATCCCGACGGCTACGGCTACACATGGTTTTGCGACCGTTTTGCCGTCTTCGAACGCCGCGCTCACGCGACGTTCCGCAACCGTCATGAGGCGGGCGCGGTGATGCAGACGGATTATGCCGGCCACACCATCCCCATCATCGACCCTTCGACCGGCGTCATCCATTCGGCACAAATCTTTGTGGCGATGCTTCCCGCCTCGTCGTTGACATTCGCCTGTGCCAGCTTCAGCCAGAAACTGCCGGACTGGATCGAGGGCCAGGAACGCGCGCTGAGCTTCTTCGGCGGCGTCACGAAGGCGATCGTGTGCGACAACCTGAAGGCAGGCGTCGCCAAGGCGCTGTGGTTCGAGCCGACGCTCAACGCCACCTTCGCTGCTATGGCCGAACATTACGATACGACCATCCTGCCGACCAGAAGCCGCAAGCCGCGTGACAAAGCCAAGGTCGAAGGTGCAGTGCTGATCGTCGAGCGCTGGATATTGGCTCGCCTCAGAAACCGACGCTTCTTCAGTCTGGCTGATCTGAATGCCGCGATCTCGGTTCTGCTTGACGACTTGAACAACCGCCCGATGCGCCACATCGGAAAGTCGCGCCGAGACCTGTTCGAGGAGGTAGAGAGAAAGGCGCTTGCGCCGCTGCCAGCAACGCCGTTCGACTATGCGGAATGGAAATCGGCGAAGGTCCATCCCGATTACCATGTCGAGGTCGACAAGACCTTCTACTCTGTGCCGCACCGCTTGATCGGCCGACAGGTTGATGTGCGTCTGACCCACCGGGTGGTCGAGGTATTTCTCGATCACAAGCGGATTGCCAGCCATATCAGGCGTTCTCAGCGATCCGGGCATGTGACGGTCAACGAGCATATGCCCAAATCCCACCAGCGTTATGCCAACACGACGCCGGCATCGCTTTTGAACCAGGCGGCAAGGATCGGGGTGAACACCGCCATTCTGGTCGAGCGGATGATGCGCGATCGTCCTCATCCCGAACAAGGATATCGCTCGGCCTTCGGCATTCTGTCCCTTGCCCGCCGTTACGAGACGGATCGCCTGGAAGCGGCGTGCGAGCGGGCGCTGGTCATCAACTCCATCACCTATTCCTCTGTCGCCGCCATTCTCAAATCCGGTCTCGATCGAACCAAACCCCAGACAGACCCGGCAAAACCCACCCCGCCGCACACCAACATCCGCGGCGGCTCCTATTACCAGTGAAGGAAAGGAAAGACCCATGCTGACACATCCAACCCTCGATCAGATGCAGGCCCTTGGCCTTGCCGGAATGGCAACGGCCTATCGCGAACTTGCCGCTCAGAACAACAGCAGCGATCTCAGCCGCGACGAGTGGCTCGGCCTGATGCTCGATCGGGAAACGGCTCTGCGATCCGACAAGCGCCTGACCAACCGGCTTGCAGCTTCAAAGCTCCGCTTTCCCGACGCCTGCATCGAGAACATCGACTTTGCCGCTCATCGTGGTCTCGACCGCCGCAACACTCTGTCGCTTGCGCAAGGGGCGTGGTTGAAGGCACATGAGAATATGATCATCACCGGCCAGACCGGCACGGGAAAAACCTGGCTCGCCTGCGCCTTCGGCCGTCAGGCTGCCCGGCTCGATCATTCCATCCTCTACCTGCGTATGCCGCGTCTGTTCGAAGATCTGGGCCTTGCCAGGCTTGACGGCCGCTTTCCACGCCTGGTCGACAAACTCGCCCGCGTCCAGTTGCTGATCCTCGACGACTGGGGAACGCACACGCTCACAGATCAACAACGCCTCGACCTGCTGGAAATCTTCGAGGAACGCTATCGCCGGAAATCAACGCTCATCACCGCGCAGCTTCCTGTCGCCCAGTGGCATGACATGATCGGAGAACCGACCATCGCAGACGCAATCCTCGATCGGATCATCCACAATGCGCACCGCATTGCCCTTGAAGGCGACAGCATGCGACGGCAAAAAACACCATCCCACTTGACCGGCGCTGAAAACGGCGAAATCAATCGCTCATGACTTCAACCAGGCAGGCGAAAATCGACCACACCATGCTGTCCCGGAATTAGTGAAACCACTGTCCGCGATTTAGTGAAACGACTGTCCCGTTCTTCCGAAATACGCAGTGGCTGGACGAGTTCGAGAACACCGTCATAGAGCAGGCACAAAATGGCATTGAAACCATCGGCAAAACGCTTGAAGGTCCGGGCAACCTTGTAGGCGCTGAACTCACCCCGGATGTCTCTTACGAGGTCGAGCATGTACTGGCAGTCGGCCTCATCGCGAACTTTATGAGCATGTACGATGCTCTTGCTGTTCCAAGCGACATCGCGCGTCAAAGTACGATCAGTGAGGAGGACAACCTTGTCAGCGAACCCGTCCAAATGGGGCTTGGTGCGCTCGACAACTTCTTTGATTTTGGTCTTCTCGAGCTGGTCGACGGGCTTGATCGGGTAAACGATCTTAAGGCCGTTCTTCAGGCTCGCTCGAAGGTCATAGATGTGCTTGCGCTTCTTGCCGTCGGCATCAAAATATGTGACTGCGGGTGGCTGGTCCTCGATCTCGACAACCGCACTGCTTGCCATCAGAAAAAGGATACAAGTCAGTTCGTAGGTGCTGCTGAAGCCGATGGCGCGATTGGTCCGGGGGTCTACGATGTAACCGCGAGCGTGCGCTTTCGTACGCTTTGGTGGCTGTCGCGTCCCGGTGGAAGCCTTATGCCCTGTCCAAAGCTTGGCATCGTGCGCGACCCCACCGTCGTCATAGAAGCGAACGGTTACGAACTCACCTGCAGGTGCGTAATCCCCGAGAGGGTCATATGCTGTCGGCTCGTCATCGACGTAATTGTCGATGCCGTGCTCGCATTCGATCATGTAGCGAAGAACCCGCTTGGTAGTCATCACATTCCTGTTCCGGACACGGCTGTGCCACCAATCAATAAAGATGGGGTGATTGGTTCGCTGAAATCAGCGATGGACGGTTATGACCGGACGATCAGGGAAGGGCGGGTCGGCGTCGGGGCCGTCAGGTACGTGATATTCGTCGACAACCGCCTTGGTGGCGGCTTCGGCAAGGGAGATGACCACATTGTTGGAGGTGGGCGCATCGTAGCCCAGAGGCTCGAACGAGCGCCCGAAGAACAGCTCTGTGAACGCCTTGAACGAAGGCGTCCAATCATTGGGATTTGCAGACGATTCAGGCGTGGGGTGGTAGTTGGACATGCTCGGCCTCCATAACAAACTGGATTGTTTGGAGGGCAAACTGGCCTGCTGCCGGTTTCATGGACACGAGGTTAAGGTGTTCCTCCTGAAACCGGAGAGCATGAATGCAAAGACGAATATTCAGCCGCGAGTACAAGCTTGAGGCGGTGAAGCTGGTCAGGGAGCGTGGGGTTGCCGTTGCGCAGGCTGCCCGTGATCTTGATGTCCACGAGAATGTGTTGCGCAAATGGGTTCGGGAATACGGCGACGATCCCGGCCAATCCTTTCCTGGAAAAGGGCAAATGAAGCCGGAGCAGCTTGAGATCGAGCGGCTCCGTCGTGAAGTCGCAAAGCTGAAGGCAGAGCGCGATATCCTAAAAAAGGCCGCAGCCTACTTTGCCAGGGACGCGATATGAAGTTCGCGTTCGTTGCAAAGCACCGCTCGATCTGGCCGGTGGCATGGCTCTGTGAAGCGCTGGGAGTTTCTCGTTCAGGTTTCCACGCCTGGTTCAATCGTTCTCCGAGCGAACATGCACGCCATGACGAGGTCCTGCTGGAAAGGATCAAGCAGAGTTTCCAGTCCAGCGACCGCACCTATGGTGCCCGACGGGTCTGGCACGATGTGCTGGAGGAAGGGTTATCCTGTGGCCTCCATCGTATTGAGCGGCTGATGCGCTTGAATGCGCTCAGGGCAAGACCGAGGCGGCGTGGCTTGCCAAAGGATGCCGGTGACCGTGCCGTCATCATGCCTAACGTGCTGGACCGCCAGTTCGTGGCAGACCGTCCGAACCAGAAATGGGTGGCTGACTTCACCTATATCTGGACCGCGGAAGGCTGGCTGTATGTCGCAGCCGTCATCGACCTGTTCTCACGCCGTGTCGTCGGCTGGTCGATGAATGCCAACATGACAGCCCAACTCGTCACAGATGCGCTGATCATGGCGATATGGCGTCGAGGAAAACCAGATGCTCTGCTGCATCACTCCGACCAGGGCAGCCAATATACCAGCGAGCAGTTCCAGCGCCTCATGGGAGATCACGGCATCACCTGCTCGATGAGCCGCTCTGGAAATGTCTGGGACAACGCTGCAATGGAGAGCTTCTTCTCCTCACTGAAAACGGAGAGAACGGCACGGAAGGTTTATCGCACGAGGAATGACGCCAGAGCCGATGTGTTCGATTACATCGAGCGCTTCTACAACCCGAAGCGTCGCCACTCGACACTGGGCTATCTCAGCCCCAATGACTTTGAAACAAAGGTGGGATTAGCTTAACCTCGTGTCCGATAAACCGGCAGCAGGCCAGTTTGGCCGTGACAAAGTTAGCTTCGCACCCCGAAGGCAGTCCCTGGCGTGAGAAATACCAAGATTGGATACGACAGCTGGACGAGCGCATTGTGGACGCAGGAAGGGCGTCAATGGAAAGGGAGACGGTGACAGTCATCCCGGCCGACAGCCCGCCCGCTGAGCCTTCGTCAACGAGCGAAGCAAATTCGGTCGTCGTAACCGGAACCACTAGCATACCGCGTAAGCAAATTAAATTGTCGAAGCCAGGTCCACCTAAGGTGGTCGGAACGGCTAGGATCCGGCGGAATGCATCGCTTCCACATGCGAGGGTGGTCGCTCGCGCACAGGACGAAGGCAACGCGCTCGTCCAAGGAAATGCGCAAGAGGCTGCCTACCGGAAGTCGCTGCTCTCCGAAAACGAGCTACTCCGTAAAATGCTTGAGCGATTTGCGTAACAGTCGGGGATAGCAGTCGAACTCGAAGGCGGGCTTTTGCCAGGCGGCCGGTGGGCGCCGTACGGTCAGGAGGTTGTGCCTGACTAACCCTGGGTGTCCTTAGCCATGCACGGCAAATCCACGGAATTGACAATGACACCTCCCCTCGCGAATGACTGCCTTGACCTTCACAGATCTCAGTGTTTCATCGGCGACAAGGTCGATATTCGGGAAGTCATCCGGACTAAACATATCTTCGCTGATCCAGAGGCCAGTTGGGTCAATGCCCGATTTGTGTGCGGATAAGAATTTTTCCAGGGCATGGTCCCTGGATTCGGCGTCGATCAACATTCGGGCCCTAACGAGGTTGAAGAATGGCATGTGAAAGATCGTAAGCTCCTGTTCAATACCTGAACTCCGGCTCCGAAGACGATGCTTTCGCTTCCATGTCGATGCAACCCTTGAGGATGCTGTACGAGGAGTCACTCGATCGCGCGACCTCGTCACAGTAGCGCTTCGCGCTTTCTGCGATCTGACTCCACGACGACTTGAGCGTATCGTAGGCTTCCTGTTCCATCGAAAGGCACCCGTTGTAGATGGTGCGCGATCCGCCACTCACCTCTGATACCTTAGAACAGTAGCTTGGGGGATCGTAGCGTGGAATGGAGTCCGCGTGCGCCGCACCGCTGAAGGCAAGCACTGCGCCAAAAACGAGGCCCCACTTCATATTGTTTTCGAGCGGCAGAGACCGGCTCATTTTGCGGCCACAACGCTTGTGGCGCCACTCTTTGCACGGATCTTGTTGAACTTTTCCTGGGCGTTGTGCTCTCGCGCGATCCGCGCCATCTCGACGGATACCACCCGGCGGCCGACTGGCCAGAAGCTGAGACCGGCGAGCTTGAATGATTGAAGTCCGAACGGGATGGTGATGATGAAAATGCAGTTGATCACGCCAGCAACCAAGTGACCGACGAACAAGCCGATACCGAAGGTGCAGGCCCAGATGACATTTACGACGAAACCAATCGTTCCAGTCAGCGCGGTCACGGCAGTGACGCCTTTCCCGTCCAGCTCACGAACGTGAACGACTTCCTTGCCAAAAGGAAACGCTGACAGCTTGGCCATCTCAATAGCTCCACGCGAAAGCGGCAAGCCCACGATCGTTAACGCGAAGAGTATGGCTCCGAGTAACCACATGAGGGAAAGTACAGCGCCCCCGAAGACAAACCAGATGATATTTCCCACGAATCGCATTTGAGCCCCTCAACCAAAACACGAGTTGTAGTTGAACAATCGGCCCATGGAAGTCAATCGGAATGCGCGTGTTCCGAAGAGGCTAGGTTGTTTCCTTCGCTCCGCAATTGATAGTGGGATCCAATCCGTGAACGGAAGCTAGGTTTTCGCGAGATCATCTGGTCCCGCTTCAATGGCGACGATCAGGGAAGATTGACAGTGTCTGGTTTTCGAATGACCCTTTCGATAGTGCAACTGAGTTTTCATATGCGATACTTCTCGGTTGGCCTGCAAATGGCCGCAACAGTCTATATCCAGGCTGACTCCTTGACCGAGGCGCAGGGAAAGCTGGAGCAGATTCTTTCGAAATCCATCGATGCTCGGGACGGCCGTTGGTTTTCCGACGCTTCGTTCGGAACGCCCGCACTTCCTGAGATCAGCTTTGCAACGGCTATGGAAATCCGAGGACCTGCACAGGACGACACCTGTAAAACCATAAATATCGATGACGTCGAACAATTGATGTGGTCGTCGTCCGACGCTTCGAAGTCCAAAGTGCTTCCGCGCTCATCAAGTCAGTTCCGAAGCAAGACAGGATCATTCTATTGGGCGGATCTCGAGGTTAGGACCGTCGGGATCATGAAGTTCGAGACAGAGACCGAGGCGAAGGCTTTTCTTTCCCAGATCACAGAGGAGCGCCCCCCTGTTCACTGGGAAATGGCGGATGAATGGTTCGAATTGGATGGTTTTGAAAAGGCGGAATATCCGCTAATACTCTCGCCGAATATTGAGGTGCTCGCAGTTTCTGATGCTCTCCCACTAGAGCTACATTGGTCTATCTCAGAAGAGATGAAGGGCGGGGAGGGGGCACGGCACTGAGACAGTCGCATTGCGGATTTTCAGCGATGATCGAGTTGAGCGCCCTCCAGGTTTCAATCAATCCAAGGGAAAATATGGACGGTAATTTTCGTAGGTGAAAAATACATTGACTGAGCCGTCACTGTTCAAGGCAATCCGGCTCAGGGCATCCTGCAGATCCTCCTCGCGCTTGACAGAAGCCACGCTCACAAGGTCTTTGGCCAAAGTCCTGAAAGCCAACGCACGAATGCGAGGAGAAAAATAGTCGTGGACCTTAAAGCAAGTCTCGAAATATCGTAGATCCCGGTCGTCGATTTTCCGTTTTCTGTCCGGCGAGTTGAAGTAGACGGAATCCGAATCCTCAAGTGTTTGAGTATCCAGATCGCAATAGTAAGCGTAGCGCGAGCCGCCTTCAAACGGCGGAATTCGGTCGTCGAAGCCGTCTTTTTGTAATTCTACATCAAGGATCGCCCAAGCCTCGCTAACGGCAGATATTGCCAACTCCAATGCTTGTGCCCGTATCGGTTTCGACCAGTGCTCCTTTTCCTTCTCGGTGTAAGTGCAATTTTGGGGGTCAGTGCAATCCATCTGTCAGGCGCTCTGCTTAGGTAGCTTCAATACTGTGTCGATCGGCGTTCAGACGCAAACGACTATTTCTCCGCCAAGCCTTCTGGCGTCAGCGCTTAAGATCGTCCGCTCATCAAGGAATTGCTCACTTGAACTGCGGTGGCCGGATTAGCCATGGGCACCCCCTTTCACCAAGCATCGGCGGAAGTCTTTCGCCCGCTGTGATGGCGATAGCACACGACCTTATTTTACTCTCTGATTTGGGTATCTGCATCTAATACAGAGCTCAAAATTGCCGATGCAAAGGCAAACGTTGACTTCGTCAAGCTGCCTACGCACCATTGATCTCGATGCATTTGGATTTTCGACTTGCGCAAACTTCTTTGCTTGAGCACCTCACACTTGTCCGCGGCTACCAAGCGGTTTCTAATGTCTCATGATCAAAAAGAGTGGCTTACAGTGGGCGGGCCATTTGGAGATACCGGCTGGATATTCCACGTTGATGAAGACGCGGCGCTCAATTTCGGCAACCGACGGTTCAAGGATCTATGGCGTTCTTTTGCGTACGCTGCCGATCGCGGTTACGACCTCATCCTCTTCGATGATGTTGAGGAGCCGGTACGGGATCTGGCGGTCTATTGATGCCCGCAATAATGTAGCAGTATCAATCTTTCTTGGTCAAAACCTTCAAGATCGAACCTCTTCCAGGAGTGAGTGAAGTTGATGCTCGCGCAACATCTACCTCGCGGAGCTGCAGGTTACAAAGTGGGTGAAGTATGAAGATTACGCCAACCCTATCCCGAAGGCAGATCTCTGGTTCAAAGCGCCGACGACAAATACGGTCACGAAGCTGTCCGAACATTGCCTGGCGTACGACTTTGCCGCACAGCGAGGGAGAGAAAAT
The DNA here is from genome assembly GCF_001679785.1 of Rhizobium leguminosarum. Lineage (NCBI taxonomy): Bacteria > Pseudomonadati > Pseudomonadota > Alphaproteobacteria > Hyphomicrobiales > Rhizobiaceae > Rhizobium > Rhizobium leguminosarum. Next base: position 1,492,891 of record NZ_CP016286.1, on the reverse strand, counting down.
ATTGGTGGCTGGATTGAGACGGCCGCTGGCAAAGCGGGTAGGTAATTGAAAGGCGTCGCGTCTCTCAATTCTACACGAGAAATTTCAAGCTATAGCAACGTTCATTGAGGTCCCGAGAAGGACCGTTCATGCAGCACAAGATCGGTGGCGGCGCTATTGGGATGGACTGAGGTGGCCATACCGTCCGCTCTCGGATGGAGGCGACGGCGGTTTTGTTACGGAACAGATCACGCTGGTGCCTCTTTTTGTGTAGCGCGTCTTTGAGATAGACCACGCATAGGGGCGGAGACTGAATCGATTGCCTGACCCAAGATTTGTGGGATCGTTCCAAGGGACACGAGGCATTCCTTGGCGTTGACATCTGCGAAAATACAACTGCAGAATGGTGAATTGGATTGAGTCGAAGGTTTTTCAGATGGCAAGGTATTCCGATCTTGTGGTTTTGCTTCCAGGTATCACCGGGTCAGTTTTAGCGAAAGACGGCGAAGTCCTTTGGGGTACCGCTGCGCGTGATTTCTGGAGAATGTTTTGGGAAAAATCCCTGGACCAAATGCAGCTGCGATCGGCTGACAACGGCGATGACGATCTGGGTGACGGCATTGAGGCGATTGGGCTCGTTTCAAACGTAACGATCGTTCCTGGACTGCTCAAGATCGATGGCTATTCTAATACATCGAGCTACCTCACTGGAAATCTACCTCTAACGCGAGGCGAGAACTATTTTGAGTTTCCCTATGACTGGCGGCGCGACAACCGTGTTTCTGCTCGTAGGTTGGAGCGGTTCTGCCACGAGAAACTGAAGCTGTGGCGCGAGTTGAGCGGCAATGAGGCAGCCAAAATAGTTTTCATTGCCCACTCCATGGGCGGGCTGGTTGCAAGGTACTACATCGAATGCCTTGAGGGTTGGAAGTGCGTTCGTTCCTTGATCACCCTTGGGACGCCCTACCGCGGATCATTGAATGCACTCGACAGCATCTGTAACGGCACGAAGAAGAAATTCGCTGGGTTCGAAGTGGATGGATCGCACGCGTTTCGCTCTTTCCAATCGCTCTACCAACTCCTGCCAACGTATCCGGTGATCGATCTCGGAGACGGGGCTCTAAGGCGAACAACAGAGGTCGACTTGCCATTTTTGGAAGCTGATCGAGCGGCGCAAGCTCGCGCCTTTCACAGTGAGATAGAAGAAGCAGCTAGCGCGAATGTTGCTGCGGTCGCGAACCTCAATGATCGAACGCGGATCGTTCCTGTCATCGGCATTGACCAGCCGACGTCGCAGTCTGCGATGTGGGCTGGGGCCGGGCCACTACAAATGTTGCGCTCAATAGGGGGCGAAGACGATGGTGGTGACCAAACGGTTCCGCAGTAAGCGCTCATTTCGCTGCGCGTTGACGCAGTGGATTGTGACGCCCGCAGCGGCTTATGCGGCAGTGGATTTGGCGAAGTTAAATGGGAGCAGATCGTCGATATTGGCGCCGTCCGGACGCTGCGGCGATTCGGTAAAGACGTGTCGCAACCAGGTGAATGGCTCGACGCCACAGGCGCGACAGGTCAGCATAAGGCTGTAGATGACAGCGCTTGCCTTGGCCCCGTCGACAGTGTCGCAAAATAGCCAGCTCTTCCTTCCAGTGGCAAAAACTCTGATATCGCGTTCCAATAAATTGTTGTCGATCGGCATCCTGCCGTCTTCGGTGTAGCGGGTCAGATATTGCCACTGGTTTCGCGTATAGGAGATCGCATCGCCGAGCTTGGTGTCGGGCACGACCTTGGGGGCCATCCTGTCGAGCCACTCCTTCAGGGCATCAAGGACTGGAACGCTATGCTTCTGGCGCAAGCGCCGGATGCAATCGGCCTGCGTTTCGCCGTCATCCGGCTTTTCGTCCCGCACCTGCCTTTCAATCCGATAGAGCTGGTCGAAGAACTTCAATGCCTGCGCGGGCGGCCCGCTTTGTTTCTTCCCGGCCTTGAAGGCGTTGACGAAGCGTCGCCTGGCGTGAGCCATACACCCGACATGCGTTGCGCCCTTCAGGGTGCGCCAGCCCTGATAGCCGTCGCTCATCAGGATGCCGCGATAGTCACCAAGGAAAGTCTGCGGATGCACCTGCCCACGACCGGGCTGATATTCGAGCAGCACAACCGGTTCGACACTATCCTGCCCGCTGCGATAGGCCCAGATGTAGGACTCGTCAGTTGCTTTCCTGTCCTTTTCCTTCAGCACCTGCACCGTGGTCTCGTCACCGTGAATGACGTTCTGCGACAAGAGCCGCTGCTTCAGTGCATCGTAGATGCGAACGAGGTGCTTTTCGCTGGACCCGATCACCCAATGGCCAAGAGCGCCACGGCTGACAGGGACGCCAGCGCGCTCGAAGGCCTGTGCCAGGCGATAGAGCGGTGTGCCGTCGACATATTTATGAACAAGAGCAAAGGCCAGCGTCGAGGCCGTGGCAATGCTCCCCGGCAAGGGCTGTGCGGGCATCGGCGCGATGATAACGGGAGTGCTGATATCGGTGCGCTCGCAGTTGCGGCAAGCATACTTGGCCCGGGCATTCTGCAGCACCGTGGCCTTCACCTCGATATGCAGCTGCTCGGTGACGAGTTCGCCCATGCGATGCAACGGATGGCGGCAGCACGGACAGGTCTTCTGATCGTCGGCAAGGTCATATTCAACGCGTTGGCGGGGCAAATTTGCCGGAAGAGGTTTACGCCCGCGCTTGCGGCCTTCGGGCTTTTCCACCTCTGGCAATCCCGTGTCGGGAAGCTCAGTGGCGTCGGTCTCGTCACAGTCGGCCAAGCCCTCATCAGCATCGGCCTCGAGAGCGGCGTTCTCGGCTTCATTGAAGACGCGATCCATATGCTTTTCGCTGCGCGGCGCAAAACGATGCAGTTGTGCAAGCGCCAGTTCTTCCTCGAGCTTGAAGACACGCTGCTCAAGGGCGTCTCTCTCAGCCCGCAGCGCGACGTTCTCGGCAGCATTCGCCGCCAGAAGCGCCATCAGTTCCGCAACGGTCGGGGTGCCGGCTCGTGTCATCGTAGCTTTGAATCTGAGCCGCCCCGCTCCGTCAACAGCCTTCAGCCGACAAACTCATATTGCCGAACAGGATGGCGCACCATCGCGTCGAGATCGATGCCGTCAAGCAGCCAGCGCAACTGTTCGGTATCGAGCGTCACGACCGGCGCCTCGCGGCGGGGCCAGCGAAACCGGTCTTCGGACAAGGCTTTCAATACAAGCACGAACCCTGACCGCTCGAAGAACAGGAGCTTCATCCGGGTGCGCCGGCGGTTGCAAAAGACAAAGACAGCACGCTCGAACGGGCTCAGGCCCATCGACTGCTCGACCAGGATCGCCAGGCTGTTGATCCCCGCACGAAAGTCGATCGGGTCCCGGTGAAGATAGACGCGAAGATCGTCAGCCAGCCGGAACATTGCACCGCCCCAGAATTTCGATCATCGCCGAAAGAGCCCGCTCATCCACATCCTCAAGCTCAAGCCGCACACCATTTGGCAAAGACGCCATCAGCCGCATTCCTGCCGATGATGGCCGGGCCGGCATGTCGGGCTGCCGCGCAATCGGCGACGCTGCAACCACAGGAACAAAGGCCGACGTTTCCTGCCCTGCAGCAGCCGTCAAACTACCCTGGGCCTGCCGATCTCGGCGAAGCTTCACCCAGTTGCGTAACTGATTGGCGTTGACGCCGTGCGCCAGTGCCAGACGGGCAACCGATACGCCGGGCTTCATTGCGGCGTCGATCAGCCGGTCTTTCTCGACCGGATCGAAACGCCGCTTCCCGTTGGGAAGAACCTTCACTGCCCGAAGACCCCCTGAGCCCTTCAAGTTATCCAATGTCATTGTGTCCACAGTCTCCCTTGTGGACACAGACTCCCTCATTCGCCGTTCAGTGAACAGGTGCGGGGAATTGTGCGCTTACGTTCCGCAGGTTTCCGCGCTCCCGTTCGATGTGCATCCTAGTGCGGCAACATATATCTCCGATACTCACTCAGCGCTTCCAGGAGTGACCGGCGCCCTGGAACATCTCCGGGGGCTTCTAACGGCCGCGGTGATTGATACCGCCAAGTACAGAGACACACAGCGCCAGGATCGCATAGGGCTAGATGTATCCGATATCTATGACGCCGCTGAAGAGGTTAAGATCGTCGCCCATCCAACCGCATATCGACAAACTCTTGTCGCTAGGTTCTACCTTGAGGATGATTCAAGCTTTGCAGAGAAGGCGACAATGCGTCTAAATGGTGAGCAGCATGAGTGTAAGGTCATATTGAAGCCTGGGTCTTATCGGGTAGTTGTTGACGGAGAAGACACTAAGCCTGCTTCGGACGTGTTTGCAGTCGTCGGCCCTGAAGGGACCTGAAATGACCTCCCGACGAACCGCCGCAAATTTCGGCAGCCCCACCGTTTCGCTTCCAAGTCGAGAGTGGGAAGCGACCATCGAATTCTTTCAGCGCGAGTTTCCGGGAGCTCTTCGCACGATCCGTCTGTCGTTCAACGAAGGATTTGGCGATCTGTACGCGGAGGTTGCGTCAGAGGCTGCGAAGGCTTTTCTTCTAGATTTGTTTGAAAAGCATCCGATGATCCGTCGACTGGAAGCTAATGTTGAGGTCGTAGGCGTATTTCGCCCAGCAAACCAGCGCGACGCTTTCGACACTGCCTTTAATAGGTTGGGCGAAGGGGCCCAGGATGGCAAGGACGCGGGCGAAACGGTTCAACGACACCCGCACATCAAGGCCCTCGGCGAGCTTCGTGTTGGCGCAGAGGTAGCGATCAAGGTTGGGCTTGAAGTCTATCCGGATGGTAAGACAAGCGGAGGACCGTCTGATTTCGGGGGATTGCCGACGGGATGGGAGGCTTTCGAAGTCGAAGTCATCCTGACCTCGTTGCACTTAGATTTCGCCGACAACCAGTTCACAAAGGTCATACAGGTAAAAAGAGCCGGACGTTCTCAAGCTGCGTTGTTCGATGTCGTTGTGAACGAGCACGCCGTGGAAGCTGGCATAGTACAAGTTGATGCGAACTTCATGTTTGAGGGGCGCCGTTGTGGCGAGGCGCGACGAGTCTTTGAGGTCGTGCAAGATAGCTCTAATATTTCGGTGGCTGAACCGGACCCCAAACCTCAGGCAGGGTTCACAAATCCTGCAGAGATCAGAAGGAACATGCCGTCCGCCGAATTGAGCATTTTCATTCACCACGACGGAAACACATCCGATGGTCTATTTCGATGGTCGGGCTATTCAAAAATCGCAGACGGCGAAAAGAAAACCACGAGCGGTACGATTAACCTGGGCTCGTCTCGCCAATCTTTCGTGCAGCAGCTTTTCAGTCGCTGTGGGAAACTGGATAAGGATGCGCTGAAAAGGACTTTCCGATCCGTCGGAGAAGACTTGTGGAAGAAAATGCCTTCCGACTTCAGAGCTCAGTATCTGAAACTTGTTGAGGCCTCCGGTGCGTCGTTTCCCATCCAGATTTATTCTGAGGAGCCGCTCGTGCCTTGGGAGCTGATGTGGCCGTCGGAACCGGATGCGAACGTCGAGCTTGACCATCTTTTTATGAACCACCCGATCGCGAGGTGGCGCGTGGGTGAGCGCGAAGCGTCCTACGAGTTTAGGGCCGGTACGATCGCCTCTTTCGTTCCGGATTATGGACGCGGTGACACGCTGCCAGCTGCCTTGGCGGAGGGCAAGTGGCTAACCGATCGGTTTGGGGCGATCGCTCACAAGCCTACAGCCGAAGCATTCTTGGATTTGCTGGAAAACCCTCCGAATTCAACAGCTGTTCAACTTCTTCACTTCGCCGGACATGGCGCAAATGGGGATCAAACCCGCGGCGCCAATATCGAAATGACAGATCGCCCGTTGGCGGTTGACGAAGTGAAGCAAAGCGGTGTGAAACTGGGCAGACGAGATCGAAGTTTCGTAGTGCTGAATGCCTGCAAAGTCGGCGCGTCGACTTTGGAGCTGGAGTCAGAAAATGGATGGGCTTCCGCTCTTATTGGAAACGGATTCGGTGCGGTTCTCGCGCCCCTATGGATCGTACAGGATGAGTACGCTTCCAGTTTGATCAAGGGCACCCTTGAATCTTTTCTGGGTGATCAGAAACCCTTAGGGGAAGCGCTCCGAGATGCCCGAAAGGCCTGTCGCGAAACTTCAGCGACGCCCTATGCCTATATTCTGCACGGTGACGTGATGGCTCGCTCTTTAGGGCGGGCTCATATCACCTCCTAGCGGCTGCGACATTCGCGCCAATCAACGCTTGCGCGGGTACAGCAGCCATGACGGGATTGTAGATGTCTGCTTCTCCATTCAGGATCTTGATCGATACCATCAGAGAGAACTTTACTGATCTTGCGTATCGCTCACTGTGTCGGATATCAGCCCACCAGCCTCGTATCGGGGCTATGGAAATCCCGTCGCGATCAGCAAGTTGATAAGCAGGACCGCGCCAAATGTCGTGGTGGATGGTTCCCTTTCGGGGAAGACGCGATCCAGCAATCCAACCGTCATCTGAGCCTCCGAATGTGTCGTCATCCTCACCCAACTCATTGAAGCGAAGCCGCGCACGGGCATCAGTTTCGCCAAAGCGGCGGACGTCGAACTTCAGCTGGTGTGAAGGATAGCGGTCATGACGATTACGCGCGATCGCATGAGGGTCAGGCTCGACAAAGTAGGAAAGCGTTACGCGCATTTCAGCTTTCCGCTGATTGAGTGCTTGCAACTCCCGTGTCGGCCAGGGGAGCTTGAAGTATTTCATTTCCTTGAGACGAACCTGATTGGAGTCGCCGATCTCGAAAGGCTGGAGTGTATCCTCGACGATCATCGTCATGTCGCTTTTTGAGCTCATGAACAATCGCTGCTCGTTAGGAACGCCCCAGCCGTAACGAGCCAGGAGTGCGGCCCAGGAGTCCCTAGCAGATAACGACTGTTCGAGCTCCGTTCGCTGGCGGAGCATTTCGGGCGTCCAATCCGCGCAGTGAACCATCATCCCGCGGATTGTCTCCGTTCGAAATTTAGGATAACGGGCCATCAGCCTCGCGGCCAATCCAGAGGCCGCAGCCGTTGCAGCGCTCGTCTCACCTGTCATTGCCAACATCTTTGTCCCTGGGCCGCGAGCGGTCGTAAGCACTAGGTTTTCTGGCGATGGACGAGAAAAGATCTCGTCGAAATCGATCTCGAAATTTCCTCCTTCCATTACGATATCTGGCTTGAATGTTTTTGTGACGGTCCAGTCTTGAGATGTACGGGAGGTCGGCGCGAGGTCGCCGGCTCCAGCAATCAAATCGTCACCATCCGCCTTCCATGTCATCGCTCCGACAGCCAAGGCGTTCAGAGCTTGCGCAGGAGACTGAACGCCGAAGCGCCGATTGCGATCTGCATAATCGGCCACTTGATAGGGTTCATCTTCGCTGTGAGATACGTTTCCGACAGCGACACAGAACAATCGCGGCTGTTTGCCCCCTCCATACGCAAGCTGATCCAAGGCAGCCGAAGTCGAGGACGGGCGGCCATCTTGAGGCTCATCATGCGCGGTCTGCGCCAGACAAAACACCCGCTCGGAGGATTCTTCCTCAACTAATTCGACGGCTCTTTGGATCGCGTCACGAGCGGGGATGTCGATTCCGCCCTCGGGCGCGGTTACAACGACGGACTCCAGCGCCGTTGTAAGCCGAATGGATCCCTGGCCCGAGGCAACTTCAGAAAGATCGCCGAAGAGGGCGACACCCGCCATCTTTGTACCGTGACCGTCGTGATCAGCGATGGCCCAGTCGTCACTAACGGTGTGGCACCGGCCTCTCGGCAGAGAACCGCGCAGCAGCTCGTTTGCAAAATTGACGCCGGTGTCGAGCACAGTGACCCGAGGTGCGCCTGCTGCTGCCGGTGCAATGCGATCTACTAGTGAGGTTACAGCAGATGAACTGACGACTGAGGGAGCGCTCATGTAGTCGGAAGCAAAAGATGATGCGCCTCGCAGCTCCACGACTGCACCGGTCACTCGAACCAACTGGCGCATCTGCTCGGGAGTTGCTGTTACATTCCGTACGGTTGTCTCCACGAATTGCGTTGCGCGGTCTTCTGTATCGACCTCAAGCTGTCCAGCAACTTTCGAAAATAGATAATCGTAGTCGTTACGTGTCCACACCTCCCAAGTAAAGTCGCCTGGCCGACGTGGAAAGCGATCTACATCATCGGTCCAGTAATCGCGAAGGTGAGCTTCTCTAATCGACGAGGCACTTTCGAAAAGCTTGAAATTGCGTGGTCGGCGAGCATCATCTCCAAGGAGATCTTCAAACTCGTCTTCCTTCTCCTCCCATTTGGCGTAAGCGTCGAGCGTCGTGCGCATGGAGCGAGCGGTCGTCAGCGAAACAAAAAAAGTTGCAGTGTCGAAGACCTGTTCGTTCCTCGGGAGTTGAGAGCTGTTGCTCTGCATCGTCAGCAGCTTCAAACCTTGCGTCGTTGAACGCGCCGTATTGCTGACAAACAGTGGTCCGTCACGACTATCAATAGCGATAGCCATACCACGCTGATTGAGCGGAACTCCCGATCGGGCCTGATCACGCCTGATCCCCATAAGGGCAGCGGTGGCTGTTTCCAGGTCTCCCCGAAGCTTTTGGGCATGCCCGGGCCGATCTGGCACCAACGGCGGCATCTTGCCAGGACCGCCTCGCCGAGGTGCACGAAATTCAGTGGAGACTATACCAGTGTTGCGTAGGTGAATATGTGGAAGTCGTGCCATATCGAGTCGTTGTCAGAGTAAGTGTCCGACAACTTGTCGCGCACCAGTTGCATTGTCAATAAATGAAATTGTATCAGATTCAAGCGGCTATTGAATACCGTTTCCTGTCGCATGCCCGCTGCCATCACAGGTCGTGCAAGGCTACCCGATCAGAAATAGCCCGAAGAATGATTTCCGTTGTCATTTCGGAGGCGTTATCGAGCACCGCATCGCGGGCTGCATCGTTAGCGACGGCGACCAGGTCAGCCTGGCTGAGGCCGTCCGTTATTTCATCGATGGAAGCCCAGTCGATGGTTGTGAGATCGAATTGCGCCAGATGATTTGAGATAATCAAACGAGCCTCAGGCGGCGTGGGTTTGGCGTAACTGAATGCGGCGTGAAATCGCCTGAAAATCGCCGGATCAAGCAGAACTCGATGGTTGGTCGCAGCCACGATTAAGCTATCTGATTTGTCATCTTCCAGGAATTGGAGAAACGAATTCAGCATTCGACGGGCTTCACCGATGTCATTGTCCGCATCTCGGCGTGAGGCGAGGGCATCGACTTCATCAAAGAAGTAAACCCCTTTCGTCGCCTTCATCGCGTCGAATAAGAGCCTCAGTTTTCCCGCGGTTTCCCCCATGAATTTGGTGATGACACCATCGAGCAAGATCGTAAAAAGCGGCAATCCGAGTTCAGCCGCGATAGCTGCTGCCGTCATTCCCTTGCCAGTTCCAGGTGGGCCGGAAAATAGAAGCTTTCGCCGGGGGTTGAGTCCCCTGGCTTCAAGAAGTTGCCTGTCCTTGTGCTCTCGAACGATGCTCCTGACGCGTCGGTCGAGATCGGGGTTGAGGATCAGATTGGAAAGGGCAACATCAGGATAGGATGCTTTCAGAAGTCCGGCGAGTTCCCCTCTCGGGGCAACGATGGGAACCGTATTTGCGTCTCTACGCTCGGATTTTCGGCGAGCAGCCTCGACGAGCCCCCGAATATCCCCAGCAACCTTGAACTTGCCGGAACGGCTCGCCTCCTCTGCGATGTGCTCAACGACCGCCAAGAAGCGCTGGTCGTCACGCGCCACATGGCTTTGGATCATCGCTAGAAGGTGCTTGGTGGCGGTCATGCCCTTTTCCTATTTTAGCGGACGGTTTGCGTCGAGCAGTATTTGGACCGCTGCCTCCAGTTCTGGAACCATTGTAAGGAATTTTTGCAATATATGCAACGCTCGTTCGTGATCCTCAACAGTAGGGGTGTGCGGAATAGGTTTATTGAGGAAATCTTCGGCCGCTTGTGCCATTTCAGCGGACATGGCTTTGGCGTTCAGAGCACGGCTAAGCGATGAGGGATGGGTTCCCATCGCTCTCGCAACGCCAGCGACCGAGAGTCCGTGCTCTCGGCGCATCCGTTCTATGTCAGCGCAAAGCGTTCCTTTGTCGGCTCTTTTAGGGCGTCCCTTCATGATGCGTAAATTGCATATAGTCGCAATAAAGGCGAGTGGTTTCTTTTAGTGGATAAGTTCTTCCGGACTACCCAAGGAAGTAACGACGTTATCACAGCCATGCGAGGCGCGATCGGGTGTCAATCGGCGTCCAAAATTCATTCCTTATTGGAGTGAACCCCTCGGGCTGGACCAGCTAGTCGCCTTCATACGCAGATCTTGGTCACAATGCCCAAAAATGTCTACGGAACTATAGCGCGACGATCAGGATGAGACGCCGCATTGCCTCGCCTGAACTGCTCCCTGAGAATGGGTTATTGCCTCATCTAAATTGCTCCCGACGAATCAACCTCGGGAGCTTTGATGAGGAAGGTAAGCATGGCGACACGTGTGGAATTGGTGGCGGCGATCAGTTGTCGCTATGTGTTAGGCGGGCGGGCCGAGAAGGCGAGGATGTTGGACGAGTTCGTGGCGCTCACGGGCTTTCATCGCAAGCATGCGATGCGACTGCTGCGAGGAGAACGCGAACCGGCGAAGGGTGGTCCTCGGCCAGGGCGCCGGGTTTACGGCGATGACGTGCGGGCGGCGCTCGTCGTTGTTTGGGAGGCGTCGGATCGAATTTGCGGCAAGCGACTACACCCCCTGTTGCCAACACTGATCGAAGCGATGGAACGTCATGGACATGGCGATATGAATAGCGAGACGCGCCGGCAACTCTTGACGATGAGCCCAGCGACGATTGATCGAGTCCTCAAGGAGATTAAAGCGAGCGCCACGGGTCCGCGGCGCCGGAAAGGATCAACGGCGATTCGGCGTAGTGTTCCCGTTCGAACGTTCTCGGATTGGGATGACCCCGCACCCGGCTTTGTCGAGGCTGATCTCGTTTCTCATTCCGGCCCGTACGCGAGAGGTGCCTTCTCGCAAACGCTGGTGTTGACCGATATAGCCACGGGCTGGACGGAATGCGCGCCGCTGCTGGTTCGCGAGCAAACGGTACTGATCACTGCGTTGACCGAACTGCGCAAGTTGCTGCCGTTCCCGCTGCTGGGCTTCGACACCGACAACGACAGTGTGTTCATGAACGAGAGCGTTCATGAGTATTGCTTGCGAGATAATATCGAACTCACCCGTTGCCGCCCCTACCGAAAGAACGACCAGGCATTTGTCGAGCAGAAGAATGGCGCGATCGTGCGCAAGATCGTTGGATACCGACGCTTCGAGGGGCTGCGAGCCACCCGGGAGCTGGCCAAGCTTTATTCCTCAATGCGGTTGTTCGTGAATTTCTTTCAGCCATCATTCAAGCTGAAAGAAAAGCACCGTGACGGAGCCAAGGTGATCAAGCGCTATCATCGTCCCGCCACGCCTTATCAGCGGCTGCTTGACGACGCACGCACGCCGGAGGATACATGCCTTCGGCTCAAGGCGATGTACCTGACGCTCGATCCGGTTCGGCTGCTCCGCGACATACGGCTGGCACAAGAGAGATTGGTCGAAATTGCTGACAAGCCTGATGGTCCGCCTGCCACCGACGGCGAGGCATTACCGCTCGAAGACTTTCTGTCTGGCTTACGGATTGCTTGGCGTGGTGGTGAAGTGAAACCGACTGCCCGCTCCAAGCCAGCGGCCAAGCGAGAGCGGCGGAGGCCCGATCCTCTACTCGCCGTCACTGCCGAACTCGAGGATTGGTTCGAGGCGGAGCCTTGGCGAACTTCGCGAGAGTTGCTTGAACGCTTGCAGGTCAAATACCCCGGCGTGTATCCCGACGGCCTCATTCGGACCGTGCAGCGTCGAATGAAGATCTGGCGCAGTACACAGGCCAATGCGCTGGTGTTCGGGCCATTCGCCGATGCCGCGCGGCAGACGCAAAACGTAGAGGTCGTGCAGTGAGGCTCTTACCGCCAGGTTGGCCTTCGACAACCCGCGGAAAACATGATGAACGCCCGCGAAGCCGCCCGCTCGCTACAGCGCTATTGAGGGCGCGCTCGCGAGCGGCTTCGCTACCTCCGTCACCTTGCACCAGGTGCGGGGACAAGATCGTAACAACCCGTGAGGCATTCGAGAACATCCGAGTGAGGCAACGGCATTATTCTCCGGGAACACTCTTGGGTGAGGCAATACGAGTCTCACCTTGTTTGTCGCCGCGCATACGGAACTAAGGAGGCGACGTAGGCAGGTGTCTTCGCCAGCTCAACGCGTTCAATAGAATTTTGCACGAATGGCAACGCTTGCTGCCAATTTAGAAAACAGCACGGCGATTTTCATTAAGAACGAGGACGGATAGGGGTCGGAGACCCCGAGACGCAGAGCTATCGCGGGAAAAATAGCAAATAATTGGATTCTAGCGCAAACCGGTGGCGCAACTAATCGAGCCGTCCGTTCGGAAATGTGGGCGGAGCTAATGCTCATGACGCGAGGAAAAAGTCTGCGGTTTTGGACGTCGTAGTTGCCCATAGATGCGTTGCTCGGATACGTCCTCAAAATGGTGAGTGTTAAATCTAGGCACGTCAACGGCAAATAGCGGACGTCGACCTGAACGTCTTGGCGTTCCGCAAACTGGAATGCATCACGTAGAACTAGCTTGGTGTCTAACTTCCACTACGGAGCTAGCGGCGAACTTCGCTGGCATGCCGCAAGCGGATCTGAAGCAGGCGCTGGTCACTAAATACGAGCCCGGTGCTCCCATCGTATGGCACCGCGACAAAGCTGTCTTCGGACGCGTTGTGGGGATCTCGCTGCTCTCACCCTGCACGTTCCGCCTGCGGGTTCGGCACGGTGCGAAGTGGGAGCGTTATTCACTCACGGCCGAGCCCGGCTCCGTTTATCTGCTATCTGGCCCAGCCAGGACGGTATGGGAACACTCGATCCCGCCCGTGGATAACCTCCGATATTCCGTGACTTTTAGAGAGTTGGCTTAGGTTGACGTTGGATGGCCCGAGCCAGCAATCCAGGGGATTGTCGACTTCAGACAGTTCTCGATGTCCCGCTCCTTTTATCGCTTACATCTGCGGTCACCGGATCGTCGATTGCTATTTGGCCTCTTGCATATCCTCGATTAGCGATAACAGTGTCGATGTGATCAATTTGATCGCAGTTAGTCGAGCTTGAGCGACCAATGGGAGAGGGGGCACCGACCCGTGCTCGTCGATAACGGACAGTACCATAGAGCCGATGATCTCGAGCCCACTTGAGACAGCCTGAAGTCTCGCCCAACTATTCCATTTCGTTTTGCGGAATTTTTGATCCCACAACGTCTCTGGATCGGGTGTTGGGTGCGTTATCGAAAGCCTGTGGAGTACGGAATCAAGCTCTGTAGCGACCTGGCGCCGACTGCTTCGCCGCAGAGCGGCATTGGCGTCGAAGGCTAACGCGAACGACGTTCGGAATTCTTTGATAGCGCTGCTAACGGCCTGGAGATAAGAGACGTGCTCCTTGATGCGCTCAAGCGCACCAGGTCGCGCGATTGCCGCAAAGAGTTCATTCATGGATGTCATTGCTAGGGATGCGACTGCGTCTCATCGATGATTGATTGGGTTCGCCATCGGCGCAAGGCCGAATTGTCGGGATCGAAGCGAGAGCGCGGTCCGTCGACTTCTCACATCGTTCGGGGTCTTTGAGCCAAGGTTTTGCTTCGGCGAACGTCCTGATGAAAAGTTCAAGGCCATTCTCTCCGCGGGTCGGTCAAACTGCCTTATCACTGATCGCAGTCTCGCGACGTAACCAATCGTGACTGACCACCACGATCCGGAATATTCTCTGTCATCGGCTTTCGCATCGGTTCGTCTACGCGCATGCCCGGCAACCGGAAGATATACGTCGTGTGGCCGAGAGTGGCGGAAATTCGCCGTTGTCTTTTGCTTGGCCTGCAGACAACCTATGAACATTGGAGACGGAATAATTTTGCTCGGCTTACCGTAATCCGGACGCACGTTCCGAACTTGTGTCTTTCGTTCCTAATAATCCGGTCTTTGCTCCGGTTCTACATCATTGTAATCAAACGGCATCCACAAGTTCCATAATCTATCTTATGCGATGCATGTCTGTAGCGGCTATTTAGTAATGCGACAGTTGGGCCAGTTAGAGATGCGACAGTCTCGCCTCTCTACGCACTGGTCAATGCCAACGTCGGGAGCAAGGATGACGATCTTCAGCCTGGTCGAGACCATGAGCGGTCGGAGTCGTCATGTCCTTTATGATCACCATGTCGCAGAAAGAATTGCATCGCCTCGAAGTTATCCAGAAGATTCGTGACGAGCGCCTGAGCGTCGTCCAGGCCGCCGAACTGCTCGACCTCAGTCGAAGTCAGGTCCATCGGCTGCTGCAGGCTTATGACCGGAATGGTCCAGCCGGCCTTGTTTCCAAGAAGCGATCACAGCCGAGCAACCGGCGCCACAGCGAGGAGTTTCGCAATGCGGCGCTGGATCTGATCCGGGAGCGCTATCTGGATTTCGGTCCGACGCTGGCGCGCGAGAAGCTGATGGAACTGCATCAGATCTCGGTCGCCAAGGAGACGCTGCGGCAATGGATGACCGAGGCCGGCATCTGGATCTCGCGGCGTGAGCGTAAGCAGCGGGTTTTCCAGCCGCGCGGCCGGCGCGACTGTTTCGGCGAACTCGTGCAGATCGATGGATCGCATCACTGGTGGTTTGAGAACCGTGGTCCCAAATGCGCCCTGCTTGTCTATATCGATGACGCCACCGGCAAGTTGCTGCATCTGCGGTTCGCTGGGTCAGAGAACACGTTCGACTACCTGCATGCGACAAAGGCTTATCTGCAGCAATGGGGTAAACCTCTGGCCTTCTACAGCGACAAGCATGGTGTCTTTCGTTCGACCCATGCGTCGGAGAAAGACCGCACGAGCGGCCTGACGCAGTTTGGTCGTGCGCTTTATGAGCTGAACATCGACATCATCTGCGCCAATACTCCGCAGGCAAAGGGCCGTGTGGAACGCGCCAACCAGACGCTGCAGGACCGGCTGGTCAAGGAGATGCGGCTTCGCGGCATCGATACGATCGAGGCGGCCAACGGCTATGCATCAGAATTCATTGCGGATTTCAATTCCCGTTTTGGCAAACCGCCACGCAATCCGAAGGACATGCACCGGCCGCTTGCCGCGCATGAGAATCTCGATGGCGCCATGTGCCGCAAGGAAGTCCGCACACTGTCGCAGTCCCTGACGCTCCGTTACGACAAGGTCTTGTTCATTCTCGATCCGACGGAGCGGGCCAGAGGGCTGGCGGGAAAGAAGGTCGTTGTCTGCGACTACCCGGACGGCCGCCTCGAGATCATGCACGAGAGCTTCACCCTGCCCTACAGAACCTTCGATACATTGCGGTCGGTCCACCGGGCAGAGGTTGTCGAGAACAAGCGTCTCGACGACATGCTTTCCGTCGTCGCCGAGCTGCAGGCTGGGCGGGAACAGCAGCGCAGTAAGAGCGGCCCTCGCCGCACCGGCCAGACGGATCATATGTTCGGTATTCCCGATGGCAGCCAGGGCAATGGTTATCAGAAGCGTGGCCGCAAGCCTGGCCGGCGGACGGACTTCATGAATGATCCGGAGGTCATCGCAAAAAGGCAGAAGGCGCTGGCGCGCATGGAGGCCGCGGAATGATCGCCTGCACTCATAGTCTCAAAGCTAAAGCCGAAGGGTGTTCCTCACCCGCCCCCGCTCCTCCCTTGCAACCCGGTCCAGCCGGTCGGATCGGCGGCTAATCCGAAGCGCAAGTGTCGCGTTTCTAACCGGCTGACAGCGTCGCGCATCTAATCAGCTTTGACAATGTCTGTAGCGGCTATTTAGTAATGCGACAGTTGGGCCAGTTAGAGATGCGACAGTCTCGCCTCTCGACGCGCTGGTCAATGTCAACGTCGGGAGCAAGGATGACGACCTTTAGCCTGGTCGAGACCATGAGCGGTCGGAGTCGTCATGTCCTTTATGATCACCATGTCGCAGAAAGAGTTGCATCGCCTCGAAGTCGTCCAGAAGATCCGCGCTCAGCGCCTGAGCGTCGTCCAGGCCGCAGAACTGCTTGGGCTCAGCCGAAGTCAGGTCCACAGGCTGCTGCAGGCTTATGACCTGAATGGTCCAGCCGGCCTGGTTTCGAAGAAGCGATCGAGACCGAGCAATCGGCGCCACAGCGCGGAGTTTCGCAATGCGGCGCTGGATCTCATCCGCGAGCGCTATCTGGATTTCGGTCCGACGCTGGCGCGCGAGAAGCTGATCGAACTGCATCAGATCTCGGTCGCCAAGGAGACGCTGCGGCAATGGATGACCGAGGCCGGCATCTGGGTCTCGCGTCGAGAGCGCAAGCAGCGGGTTTTCCAGCCACGTGGCCGGCGCGACTGTTTCGGGGAACTGGTTCAGATCGATGGATCGGTACCCTCACCCGCCCCGATCTGATCTGATCTGATCTGATCTTGCAAAACGGTTTATCTCAACGGGGGCAAGGTCACGACACATCCATTGACCTAGTCCTGATTGGCAACCACTGGCAAACTGCCTTCGTTCGAAAGACGGGTTTCGGTCTGCCGGGCGGCCGAGACAATGCGGCGCTTTGCGCGGATCGCGTGCCATTGTTGGTCGATCAGGACGCCGATGAGGATCACGCCACCCATGACAGCGAAATTCAACGACGAAGGGATACCAAGGAGATTCACGAGATTCTGCAACTCCTGGAGCAGGACCGTGCCCAGCACGACGCCGACGATCGATCCCTCGCCGCCGCGGAGCGAAAAACCGCCAAGTACGGCAGCAGCAATTGCGTAGAGTTCGTAGAACTGACCATGGCTCGCCGGCGAGATCGAGCGCGTGTACATGGCGAAATAAATCGCCGAAAGCGCCGTCAGCAGCCCGCAGATGACATAGGCCGACATGACCATGCGGCCGGTACGGATACCGGAATAGCGGGCCGCCTCCTCGTTCTTCCCGATCGCGTAAAGATAACGCCCGAAAACAGAGCGATGCAGCATGATCCACATGACCACGGCAATGATGACGAGGGCGATGAAAGTGTTGGGAACGCCGTAAAACCGTCCGGCGGTCAGGAATTCGAGGTCGGGAAAATTCTGGCCGAAAGCAAAACCCGCGGTTCCGTCAGCCGTATAGAAGCGCGCTGCCCCACGATAAATCAGGAGGCCGCAGAGGGTGACGACGAAGGGCTGCAGGTTGAGCCGGGTGATCAGCCAACCGTGGACGGCGCCTATGACCGCGCCGAGCGCGAGGATGAGCGGCAGCGCCAGCATCCATGACATGTCCTGGACCGCGATGAAATCGACGAACAGCACGCCAAGAAGCGCCACCAGCGAGCCGACGGAAAGCTCGATACCGCCTGTAATGATGACAAAGGCCTGGCCGATCGACAGGATACCGAACAGGCCGATCAGGTTGGCGGTGTTGGCCAGGTTGATCGGCAGCAGGAAGCGCGGATTGATGATGGCGACGACGATGCCGACGACGACGATCAAAAGCAGCAGTCCGAGATCTTTTTTGATCATTCGAGATCCATCCCCGATACTTACTATATTAGCCGCAGCCGCTATTTTACCCGTTTGCCGACAGCAAGCAAAAGGACGCTTTCCTGGCTGATTTCGTCCTCTTCCAGTATGCCGGCGATCTGGCCTTCGTGCATGACGGCGATGCGGTCAGAAACGCCGATCACCTCTTCCATGTCGCTGGAAATCATTAGGATCGCCACTCCGGCATCGGCAAGCGCTCGCATCAGGCCGTAGATCTCGTTCTTCGCGCCGATATCAATGCCGCGCGTCGGCTCGTCGAAAATCATCACCCTCGGGCTCATCGACAACCATTTGGCAAGCACCACCTTCTGCTGGTTGCCGCCGGACAGAGTGCCGGTTCGTGTCGTAACGGAGGGCGCCTTGATACCGAGGCGAACGCGCTGCTTTTCGGCCGCCTCCCTCTCCCGCTCGGCAGAAAGCATGAAGCGGCTGGAGAGCCGGGGAAGGTCGGCAAGGCTTATGTTCTGGGCGATCGGGAGATCAAGAAGAATGCCGTTGCGCTTGCGATCCTCCGGGACCAGGAAAATGCCACGAGCGACGGCGTCCCGGGCAGACTTGATCGTAATTTGCCGCCCGTCCTGCAGAATGGCTCCGCCGTAGCTCCGGTCGATGCCGAAGAGTACTTTTGCAAGCTCGGTGCGGCCCGACCCAACGAGACCTGCAAGCCCCATGATTTCTCCATACCGGATTTCCAGATCAACGGGGCGACCGGGATACGCCTCGGTGCGCACGCCGCTTGCCTTCAGCGCAACTGCGCCGGGCGAGCGCTGCGGTTTTGCGGTCCGGGCCGCAAGCACCCGGCCGATCATCAGCTTGACCATCTGGTCGTGACCGATGTCTTTCTTGGCAAGCGTACCCACAAGCGTGCCGTCGCGCAGGACTACGACCCGGTCCGCGACGCGCTCAACCTCGTGGAGGCGATGCGAGATGAAAACCACACTGATGCCATCGGCTTTCAGCGATTTGATAATGCTCAGGAGACGCTCGGTTTCCGCCAGCGGCAGGCTGGACGTGGGTTCGTCAAAGATGACGAGCCTGGCGTTGATGGACAGCGCCTTGGCGATTTCCACCATCTGCTGCTCGGCAAGGGAAAGCGATGCCACGGGTATGTCGGCGGAAAAATGAGCCCCTACCCGCTTCAAGAGCGGCTTCACCATGTCTCGCAGCCGATTGCGATCGACGAGCTTGAGAGGTCCGGCCTTCAGCGGCTCGCGGCCCAGGAAGATATTGGCAGCAACGTCAAGATTCTCAAAGAGATTGAGTTCCTGGTGTACGAAGGCGATGCCGGATGCGATGCTCGATTCCACAGTGAGGAAACGAAGCTCTGCGCCGTCGAGCAGAATCGTGCCTCGGTCGGGTGCGATCACGCCGCCGAGAATCTTCATCAACGTCGATTTTCCAGCCCCGTTCTCGCCGACAAGGCCGATGACCTCACCCGGTATGATGTCGATCGACAGGCCCTCAAGCGCAACGACGCCCGGATAGGTCTTGCCAACGCCGGAAAGCGAAAGGAATGGCGTTGCAAGCGCGTTCGGTGACGGGATGTCGGAGCTGTGGTTCATCGCCTGTCCATGGCTGCCAATACTGTCGGCATGACAACGTCTTTCGCGGCGGCGGCAACTGCCCCCGCCGCGAAGGAGGGTTATTTTCCAGACATGGCCTTCAGGCTGGCGGCATATTTGTCAACGTCATCCTTGCCGATGATTACCGTCGGGATGATGATCAAGCCGTTGCTGGGGACGCCGGATTTGTCGCCCTTGAGGTAGGCAGCCATCAGCTTCATGCCTTGATGGGCCCATTCGAACGGCTGTTGCACGACGGTCGCTGCTACCGTGCCTTCCTTGACGCCGCCGAGCGTGATCGGATCGTCATCAAAGCCGACGACGGTGATCTGGCCGAGTTTGCCGGCGTCGCGCAGCGCCTCATAGATGCGCGGCGTATTGTAGGAGTAGAAGCCGACCATGCAGGTGACGTCGGGGCTGGCCACCAGCGCGTCCTCGACGTTCTTCTTTGCGCGCGTCTGGTCGATATCGTCGCCTCGTACATCTGTCAGCTCGATCTTCGTGCCCTTCAGGCCGTCCTTCATGCCCTGGATGCGTTCCTTGGCATTGTCGGCGCCGAGCAGGCCGACGAAGCCGATGCATTTGCCGCCGTCCGGCATCGCTTTCTTGGCGATTTCGGCGGCCTGCATGCCGGCGTCGATATTCGATGAGCCGATATAGGCGACGCGGTTGGTCTGCGGCGCGTCGCTATCTGTGGTGAAGAGAGCAGTCTGCGAGCCGATCTTGTTCAAGCCGTCCGTCTGGGTCTTGGGATCGACTGCGGAAACCATGATCCCCTTGACGCCGGCACTGACCAAATCTTCCATAAGCCGCTGCTGAACGGCGACGGATGCCTGCTCAGGGTACTTCAGCTCCATCTGGTAGTCTGGCATCTCGCCCTGCGCCTTCTTCACACCCGCCTCTGCGGCTTTCCAGAAGTCGGATGCGCCGTTGACGACAAATGCGAGTGTCGGCTTGTCGGCAGCATGCGATACGGCCATCGGCGCCGCGCTCAGCATCAACCCGGCAAAGAACAAGGCTGCATTGCGTTTCAGCTGTTTCATAATATACCTCCCGAGGGCCGCAGTTGCACGGGCCCGTTTCCGATTTACGGCCGGCCGGATGCGCGCCCCCTCCTAGGGCCGTCGCAAAGCGACGAGTGGCATAGGTTCCGATCGTTCCCTGACGGTATACAAGAAATTTAATTAGTAAATAGTATTATCAATGCAGATCAAAACATTTCATCGCGCGGTGGCTAGGATGGCTATTTTGTACTGGTATTGGCCAATAACTGATAGTGTTGCAACAATTCATGCAATTGCCAGCGCTTTCAGATAGATGCTAATACTAATTACCTAAGCCGACGATCAATCGCCCTAACCCGTTATCCCAAGCAGAGACAGTTTCCACGAATGCGAAAACCCAAGACCCAAAATAAGCCTGTGCGCGTGACGATGATGGACATTGCCGCGGCGGCTGGCTGCTCGCAGGCGGCCGTCTCCTTCGTCCTCAACGACACACCCGGCACCCGCATCTCACAGCAGACGCGCGATCGCGTATTGGAGGCGGCGCGCGCGCTCGGTTACATGGAGAAGACCTATACGACGAAGGCCTCTTATTCGGGACTGGACAACGTCATCGGTTTCGCCGTGGATCAACTCGCCACCAGCCCGGAAGCGATCGTTGCGATCGAAGGCGCGCGGCAAGCCTCCTGGAGCGCCGGCAATGTCCTTCTGGTAACCCAGACGCTCAGTGACCCCGTCATGGAGCCGAAAGCAATCGAGGCGTTGACGAACGGAGGCATATCGGCGCTCATATATATGACGATCTATACCCGCCAGGTGGAGCTTCCATCCTATGTCAGCAAGCTCAGCATCCCGACGGTGCTGCTGAACTGTTATACGGCGGACCATGCCTTTCCCGCCGTGGTACCAAGCGAAATCGCAGGCGGGCAGAGCTCCACCCGGCATCTGATCACGCACGGACACCATCGGATCGCGACGATCACCGGCGAAATCTGGATGCAGGCGGCGCAGGACCGGCTGACGGGATATCGCCGCGCGCTGGCGACCGCCGATATCCCCTTCGATCCTGAATTGGTCATTGAAGGCGACTGGTCGGCCGGTGCCGGCTATGCGTCCACGATGAAACTGCTTGCTCTGAAAGAGCCGCCCACCGCGATCTTCTGCCAGAACGACCGCACTGCCATCGGGTGCTACGAAGCGCTCAAGGACGCAGGGCTTCGCATTCCCCAGGACATGTCGGTGGTGGGTTATGACGACGAAGAAATCTCACGACATCTCGTCCCTCCACTGACGACTTCGGTCCTTCCACATCTTGCCATGGGGCAATGGGCGATCGAACATCTCAACCCGGAAAGTACACCCGGCAAGCGCTATCCCATTGCGAAGCTCGAATGCTCGCTCGTCAAGCGTCATTCCGTCGCCGCGCCGCGGGCCGAGGCGCGGCAGATCCTCGATGGCGCATATACCTCTTCATAGAACTTGGGTTCGCGCGCCGGCGGCTAGCTCAGAAACCCTGATCGGGGCGCACTGGAAGACGCGGTCGAAATCGCTTAGTGGCGATCGTACGGGCAGAGTTTGCCTTGTCGATAGGTTGCGAACGGGTTGCCCCCTGCCCTTGCCTCGTCACTGGCTACCCAACCGATCTCAAATATTCTCAACCACAGATACAATCTACGCAGAGGCAACGTTGACGACGTGTAGATTTGGAGCTAGCTCTATCGGCCATGAAAATCGCAATGGTTCTCGTAGTGGTGATATCGCGCATGGGCAGGACGGTCTGATCGTCCGGCAATAGCCACCCATGCGCCGAAAACAGGTCCCTGACGGGGCCTTTTTTTATGCCCCGTCGCACCCATCACCTCACTCACGACGGAACCCAGATATGACCGGCGAGACAGCCAACTCTTCCCTCAACAACCCCTCCGATCGTCGCATGAACGGCGGCGAGATCGTTCTGCAAGCGCTGCGCGACAACGGCGTCGAACACATTTTCGGTTATCCCGGCGCAGCGGTGCTGCCGATCTATGACGAAATCTTCCAACAGGAGGACATCAAACATTTCCTGGTGCGCCATGAGCAAGGCGCCGGACACGCCGCCGAAGGCTATGCCCGCTCGACAGGAAGAGCCGGCGTCATGCTGGTGACATCGGGACCAGGCGTTACAAATGCGGTTACGGCGCTGCAGGATGCTCTTATGAGCTCCGTTCCACTCGTCTGCCTCGCCGGCCAGGTGCCGACAAGTCTGATCGGCACGGATGCTTTTCAGGAATGCGATACGGTCGGCATCACTCGCCCCTGCACAAAGCACAATTTCCTCGTCAAACACGTCGACGACCTGGCCAAGACGATCCATCTGGCTTTCCGGATCGCGACGGCCGGCCGACCCGGCCCTGTTCTCGTCGACATGCCGAAGGACGTGCTCTTCGCCAGCGGGACCTACGTTGCACCTGACCAGGTAGCTCCGCTGCCGAGCTACCAGCCGGCAATGCAAGGCGATCGGAACGCGATCCGAGCGGCGGTCGCATTGATGGCCGAAGCCCGGCGCCCCATCATCTATGCCGGCGGCGGCATCATCAATTCGGGACCGGACGCGTCGAGATTGTTGCGTGAGTTCGTCGACCTCACCGGCTTTCCCGTAACGTCCACCATTATGGGGCTTGGAGCCTATCCCGCCAGCGGGCGGAACTGGCTGCGCGTCGCCGGACAGGACGGATCGCATGAAGCCAACATGGCAATTGGCGACTGCGATCTGATGGTCGCCATCGGCGCGCGGTTTGACGATCTTGCGATCTCTCGCGTCCATGAGTTTTCGCCTCACTCGAAGAAAATCCAGATCGATATCGATGCCTCGTCGATCAACAAACGCGTTCCCGTCGATATCGGCATTCAAGCCGACGCGGCGCATGTGCTGGCGGATATGATCCATGCTTGGCGGTCGCTCTGCACTATGCCCGACCAGAAGCGGTTGCGGGCGTGGTGGACGCAGATCGACCATTGGCGAGCCTACGATTCGTTTTCCTACGAGCGGCTGGACCATGCAATCATGCCGCAACATGCGCTGGAGCGCCTGCATGCGCTGACAAAGCCGCACGACCCCATCATCGCCACGGAGATCGGTCAGCAGATGTGGGTGGCGCAGTTCTTCGGTTTCGACAAACCCAATCGCTGGATTAGCTCAGGGGGATTGGGGACTATGGGTTTCGGCCTTCCTGCCGCGCTGGGGGCGCAGCTCGCAAATCCCGGCCGCCTTGTCATCGACATTGCCGGCGACGCGTCTGTGCAAACGACGATGAAGGAGCTGTCGACGGCGATACAGCATCAAGCGCCGATCAAGATCTTCGTCTTGAGCGATGAGCATCCGGGCATGGCGCGAGAATTGGATCAAGTGCCGGAGGGCAGTGGTCGATTTCGCTCTTATTCGGCTTCGCTCCCCGATTTCGCCAAGCTTGCAGAAGCCTACGGCGCCATCGGCCTTCGTTGCGAGAGCCCGGCCGACCTCGACGCCAGGATCGAGGAGATGATCGACGTGGACTGGCCGGTGCTCCTCCACTGCCGGGTTGCAAGGCTGACCGATACCCATCGGCAGTAACGGCTGATGATCGAACACCCCAAAAGCAAGCCGTGCGATCGTGCAGCCCGCAGTCATCGTCTATCCTAGCCGAAGACCTCATGATCGAGACTGGCGTCTCGATCATGTATTTATGCCGTTCTATGAGATCGATTTTCTTCAGCCCGCTTCTGATCAAAGATGCTGTGTCACGACTCTTTGTTTGAAAGAGCGGCCAAGTCCTCTTTAAGCCGCACCGGTAAATCCATCCGTTCGTGAAGAATGCTGATGACGCCAAGATCACCGTTCTCAAGCTCACGAAAGAATAGGTAGTGATGCTCATAGCGGCTGAAATAGGCCCGACGCCTGATGTCAGCGGGAACTGCCAACCGTTGCGGAAGCTGTCGCCAGATCAGGCGATCCTCGCATAAACGCTGCAAATAAACATGTAGCCCGAGAATGTACGCATCTGCCTGTTTTTCTCCCCACGCTTCGAAAGTGTCACGCCAAATCTTGTCCTGCGCGGCGTCAGCGCGTGGATAAAACCGATAGGCTACCATGCTCAGCGGCGCTTGTTGCGGCGGATAACGTCTTCAGCGGAAACAACGACAAACTCGCTGTCGTCGGCACGCATTGCGGGTGCAAGCTCCTTTTGCAGGCCATCCCATGCCTCGTCGCGCGTTTGCAAATCGCGTCGGATTAGGGCGCGAATGTACTCGCTCGCATTCTCATAGAGGCCGTCGTCACCGATCTGCTGCTGAATGTGATCTTGCAGCACGCCGCTGACCTTCACATGAATGCTGCCCGATGCCATGGGCCTACCCTTTCGTTCTTCCTCTATCGTGGTGCAGCGTAGCATATATTGTCAATATTCATCACAAAGAATTCAATCGTGACATCTCGAACCTCGCTCGGCAACTCGGGTGGCTTAAAGATGTTCCGAACAGGATCATCATCGTGGTTCGCCGTTTGTTTAGTGCTTGCGGGCCTGGGGCAGCAGGTTCATGCTTGTTTCCTATTCTGAGGCCTGCTGGTTGCGGCTGAAATAGCCGTACATCGGGGTTTCGTGAGATGCGTCCGATGGAGTGCAGCGGCTGCGGGTTCGATATTCAGAGCGGTTTTGCTTTCTGTCCGCGATGCGGCGCAAGGCAACCGATCTCGTGCGCTGCCTGCGGCTATCCCTGTCAGCCCGATTTTGCCTTCTGCCCCCAATGTGGTGCGTCGATACCCAGTACAGCGCAACCCGCATCGAAGCCGAAGATCGAGACTGTACCGTCCAAGCCGGAGGGCGATGCCGACCGGCGGCCGGTGACCGTGCTCTTTGCCGATCTCTGCGGCTTCACGACTCTGAGCGAGCAGATCGACCCTGAAGTCATGCGTGTGCTGCAGAACGAATTGTTCGAAGAGATGACCCAGGCAGTCGAAGCCTATGGCGGCTTCGTCGACAAGTTCGTCGGCGATGCGCTGCTCGCGCTATTCGGTGCGCCGGTCGCTCATGAGGACGATCCCGTCCGGGCGCTTGGTGCCGCACTCGATATGATCGGTCGGGCGACGCAGGTCGGCGAGCGCTGGCACTCCCGCGCCGGCGTGCCGCTGCGTCTGCATATCGGCATCAATAGCGGCCCTGTCGTCACTGGCGGCTTCGGCGCGGTCAGCGCAAAATCCTATTCAGTGACCGGCGACACGGTGAACACCGCCCAGCGCCTGCAATCCATGGCCGGTGAAAACGATATCCTTGTCGGGCCGCTGACCTATCGCCTCACCCGCCATGCCTTTGCCTTCGACAGTCTCGGCGCGCAGGCGTTGCGCGGCAAAAGCGGAAACGTTCTGGTCCATCGCCTGACAGGTCTGTTGGAGGCTCCGCATACGGCGCGCGGGCTCGAGAGTTTCGGCCTTCAGGCGCCCATGATCGGACGGGATACGGAGCTGTCGCGGTTGCTGACATGCCTCGATCTTGCCTGCGGCGGTGCGGCTCAGCTTGTCCGCCTGATCGGCGAAGCGGGCATCGGCAAGTCGCGGCTGGTCAACGAATTCGTCGCGATAGCCAGCAATGCCGCCCGTTTCCAGGGCCTGGCCATCCGCAAAGCGACCTGCTCTCCCCTCGGCGAACAATCCTATGGCACGCTCGGCGCGGTCGTGCGCAGCGCCTACGGCATTGGCGAGCGGGACGATCTCGACAGGGCGCGGCAATTGCTGGCAACGGGCTTCCGTGCGCTCGATCTGACGCAGGAAGAGGTCGAAGGACTTTTGCCGCTCTTTCTGCATGTCCTCGGCCTCGGCGATCCCGATGGCGCGTTGCGGTACATCGAGCCGGAGCAGCTGCGGCGGCAGATCTTCTATGCCGTCCGCACCGTCTTCGAGCGGCGGCTGGCGCAAGGTCCCCTGCTGCTTGTCATCGAGGATCTGCACTGGGCGGACGCCGCCTCGCTGGAAGTGCTTCGCTTCATGATGGACCGGCTGGAGCGCAGCCGGTTGATGCTGCTGGCGATCTACCGGCCGACATCGCAGACCGACCCACTGGACTCCAATCGTGTCAGCGTCACCGTGCAGCGTCTTGCCCCCCTCTTTGCGGCCGACGGGCAGAAGCTGCTTGCTGCGTTTTTTGGCGTGGATCACGCCAAGTTGCCGGTGACGATGCGCAAGCGCATCCTCGACCGCGCCGGCGGCAATCCGCTTTTCATCGAAGAAATCCTTCGGGTGCTGATCGATATGGGCACGTTGCACAATGACGGCCAGCACTGGCATGTCGCAGCGGAAGACACGGATGTTGATATACCGGTGAACCTGCAAGCCCTGTTGCTTGCCCGCGTCGATCGTCTGCCACAGGAGATCAGACGGCTGGCGCAAGAGGCTGCGGTGGTCGGCCCGAAATTCGATACCGCCCTGCTCCGCACCATCGCCACCGACCCAGCCGCCATCGATGCCGCATTGGATCATCTCTGCGATGCCAATATCATCGAGGAATTGCGTGGGCCGGATGCCGGCGGGTCGCCGGGCTATCGCTTCAGCCAGACGCTGATGCATGACGTCATCTATCACAATCTCCTGCTTCAACGGCGCATGGAGCTTCATCAACGGATCGGTCAGGTTCTGGAACGTCAATATGGTGCAGCGCCCGACCGGCCTGAGCATCTGGCGCAGCTCGGCCATCACTTCAGCCTGACCACCGAAAAGGCCAAGGGCGCCACCTATCTGATGGCGGCGGGCGATCTGGCGCGAAAGGCCTATGCCAATGACGATGCAATGCGCCTCTACCGTCAGGCCCTTGCGGCCTTCGCAAACGAGGCGGAGGTGACACCGGAGCAACAGGCGCTTCTGGAGCGTCTTGCCGATCTCTGCGGTCCAGCGGGCCTGCGCGACGCCGCCTTGAACCATTATCAGCGAGCGCTGGCGATCCACAGCACCAAAGACGACCCTATTGCTGCGGCGAGGATATTGCGCAAGATCGGCCGTTTGCATCTTGATGCAGGACGCCGCGATCAAGCGGAGACATATTTGGCCGAAGCCGAAGCGATGATCGCAACGATCGATGCGCCGGTCGAACGTGCACATGTCCTGCAGGAGCGCGGCCATCTGGCCTTCCGCATGGGGGATCAGGCCGCTGCCGCAGAGTGGGCGACGCAGGCGCTGCAATGCCTGCAAACACTGCCGATCGACGGGACGACCGAGGCCGGACGGGAGACGGCGCGGGCGATGGCGGAGGCGCTGAATACCAAGGGTGCGGCCTTTGCGCGGCTCGGGCGTCGCCGCGAGGCCGTACAGGAAGTGGAGCGCAGCCTCTCGGTTGCCGAGAAGGCCGATCTGCAAAGTGCTGCCTGTCGTGCCTATTCCAATCTCGGCGTTCTCTACACGATTGTCGATCCTGCCAACGCCATCAGAATCTGCCGGCGCGGTCTGGAGGTTGCGACCCGTATAGGCGATCTCGGCTTCCAGGCGCGCCTTCTCGCCAACCTCGCAGTCGCATGCTGTACCTTCACCGATCGCTGCGCCGCCGAGGGTGTACCAGCGGCGGAGAAGGCCGTCGAAATCGACCGGGCGCTCGATCAGCGCGACCATCTTTCCGTGCCGCTGATCGTGCTGGGCCAGATTCATCAGTGCCACGGGCAACCGAAGCTAGCTCGTAAGTATTACGAAGAAGCCCTTGAGGTTGCGAAGGAAATTGATGAACCGCAACTGCTGTTTCCGTGCTATGATGGCTTGGCGACACTCAGCCTTGAGCATGACGACATGGACGAGGCGGAACGGTATTTCACGCTGGCACAGGATGTCTGCATCCGCCACAACCTCGATCCAGGCACGCTCGTCGTCCTGCCGTTTCTCGACTGACCTGTCCTCGTTGCAGTGATCGCCGGAGATCGATTAGGCAAATCGATTCAAGAAGATAAAGGGAGGAACGAAACATGCAGGAGAACCACGCCGCAAGACCATTGCAGCCCGGAGATCGCGCGCCGAACGTGGTGCTGGATGCGATCACTCGCCAGGGCAAGGTCGCCATCGACGATTTTCGCGGCCAGAAGCCGGTGCTCGTCGGGTTGTTCCGCGGATTGCATTGCCCCTTCTGTCGCCGGCAGATCGCCGCCATGGCCGAACTCACCGGCGCATTGCAGGAGAAGGGCATCGACAGCCTGACCGTCGTCAACACGCCGATCGACCGCGCCCGCCTCTATTTCCGCTACCATCCGCTTCCCAATCTGCTGGCGGCCTCGGACCCGGAACGGGTTTCGCACAGGGCCTTCGGCTTGCCGAATCTGCAGTTCACCGAAGATGAGAATGAGTGGCCGCGCAAAGTCAGCATGAACACGGTGATGTCGATGCGCATCGACATGCCGGGCGAGCTTCCAGCGCCTATGGACCCGATGGCGGCGTCGGAATTCCTCGACAGGGCGGACGGCTATGAAATCACCGAGGATGACAAGCAGATGATCGCCACCGGCCACGGCCAGCTCGTCGGCGAATTCCTGCTCGATCGGGATGGCGTCGTGCGCTGGTGTTTCACGGAAGTCGAAGGGGATGGCCGCCATATGTTCGGCGGTCCGGCCCCTCGGGAAGTGATGTCGGCAGCGTCGAACATGGCTGTTTGAAGCGAATTAGGTCGTGCTTGAAAAGTCGGACGCTTGAACAAGGCGAGCAATTCCCGGTCCCGCATGATCGCCCTTATTCCATCCTGAACTTGGCGTGGCAGGTCGTACAGGTCTGGAGCATGAGGTGGAACGCGTGTTCCGCCGGCATTGCCAGCAGTTCCTGCTCGTCGCGAACATGGGTGCCGAGCGGGCCGCCGCCCATGGTCTCTCCGGGCTTCATGCGCATGCTGGCGGTCATCGACCCGGGGTTGTTCTGCGCGGCGGCGTCCAGCGCGACGGCGTAGTCGCGCAGATCGTTGGCGATGCGGTCGAACCGGTCGCGCTCCTTAAGGATGTTCGGCCCGGCCTTCGATTGACGGCTGTCGGCCTCGGACGCGAAATGTGCGGACAGAACGCTCCCGGACCTGTCACGGATGGTGTCGGCCGCCCATTTGAACTCGCTGGCGTTGTAGGCCGCCGGATCCTTGAACATGCTGGAGATCGTCTTCGCCGCGGCGGCCATGGCCTTCATCTCCGCCTGTCGACGGGAGACGAGGTCCTCCGCGGCTGGCGACGGAACCCCCGCCATCAGGACTGCTCCCACGATGGAGAGCAGTCCAACCTTCTTCACGTAAGCGGTCTGTTTCATAAACGCTGCATTCCAAACCGGGCCATGCCACTTGCTTCGGATATCCGTCGCTTCACCGGATATCCGTTCTCATCTGGGCAGGAAGAGGGCGAACGGACACCGCCCTCCCCGATCACGCCGCCATCTTGCGGCAGCTATCGGCGCAACGGCGGCAGGCGTCGACGCAGCTTTGCATGTCGCCCACCCGCTCGCAGTCTTCGGCGCACTGGCCGCAGATTTCCGCGCATTCCCGGCAGACGTGCTTGTGGTGCTCCGAGCCGATCAGCATGAAGTGCGCTGAGGTCCGGCAAATCTCCGCGCATGCCATCATCAGCTTGAAGTGCGGAGGCTTGGTGTGCTCCCCGCCCAGTTCCAGGCAATGTCCCATGGCCATCGACAGGCATTCGCTGTAGCAGGCGAGGCAATTGTCGATGCAGGCTTTCATTTCAGTCGACATGTGGTGCATGGCGCAATCTCCTATTTGACTTCCTTGTCCACCCACTTGGACATCTCTTCGATCTCCTTTTTCTGAGCTTCGATGACCTTCTGTGCCATCTGCTTGGCCTCTTCATTGTCGCCGTGCTTGAGTTCGACCTCCGACATGCTGATCGCGCCCATATGGTGGGCAATCATGCCGCAGACGAAGGAGACGTCGGCGTCCTTCTTCATCATCCCCTGCATCATGTTCATGTGCATGCCCTTCATGCCGTCCATCGACGCCTTCTGGTAGTCCGTCATGTCGCCCATCGGCATGCCGTCCGAAGGCATGTCCGCCTTCGACATGTCCATGTCTTCGGACTTGCATTTTTCCGGATAGGCCATCGTCGACTGGGCGGAAACCGCCGACGGCAGGATTGCAAAGCCGGCAGCGACTGCCGTGCACAAGGCAAGCTTGGTGAACGTCTTCATGTTCGATCTCCAAAATCTGGTTGATTGTTTTGGTCCGTTTCAGCCCGCCTGAAATCGGGGCGGCGGATCGATCGAACGGATCAGCAGGAGCGGCCTGTCGACGGGCTCCGTCCGTTCATGCCTCCCCGGTTCGAAGCGCGGAGCCGCGACCTTGGCAACTTCCGCAAGGATCGGACAGCAGTGCATCGCCGAACAGCACCCGGCGGCCTGCATGGCGTAGGCATGCCCCGCATGGTGATCACGCTCCCCCACCACTGCACAGTGCTGGCTTTGAAGGGTGCTCGGCGCCGCGGCCATGCCGAAAGGATTCGCCGCCACCAGGAGAGCGACGACCAAAAGCCGAGCGTAGCGGAAGATGCTTCCAAGTCTCATTCGGCTGGGTTCCCTTCCGGCGCCGAACTGTGCGGCAGCCGCAATGTTCCACAGTACCAGTGATCTGTGGCGGCCTTGCGTTTTGGCAACGGCCGATGAGGAAGCATTAACCGTCGCCGGCTAGTCTGCGCCTCTCGCTCGGAACAATTCGATGAAACCTGGCTATTCGCTGGCCCAGATAGGACTTCACTGGCTGATCGCCCTCCTGGTGCCGGTCCAGTATCTGACGGGCGGCAGCATCGAGAGAACCCACCACGCCGTCCACATGAGCATGACTCCGGCGTATTGGGACGTCGTCCAGCACCATCTCCACAACTACGCGGGAATGGCGATCGGCCTGCTGATGGGCCTGCGGCTGGTTCTTCGTCTTCTTCAGCCCTCCGAAACCAGCGCACCCAGCTCATGGAGTGAGCGAGCAGCCGCGGCGCTTCACCACGCCTTCTACGCCGCGATTATTGGGCAGGCCTGCATGGGCGTCGTCGCTAGCTACTTCTGGTTCGGGATTGCGCCGTACCACGTCGTCGGATCGAGGATAATCCTGGCGATGGTGACGCTGCATCTCGCGGCGGCGATTTGGCACACGGTCGTCGCCCGTGACGAGATGGTCGACCGGATGGTGTTCCCGCGCCGGAAGCGGTCAGCCGAGGATCTGTAACGTCGCGAACATCAGCACGACGTAGCGGCCGGTCTTGGCTGAGAATCCAGGATCTGAACGGTAAGCGGTTCCGTGCCACATAAAGGACGCGAACATCGACGACAGATGAGTCGCAATTGAAATCGAGCTGCTTTTCATGTAGTTCGAGGAGCATGGGCAAGATGTACCGAATCGCAATGAGCAGGTTGCTCGTGATGATGCGGCTGGTGATCATCGTATCACTGGCGGGGTACTCGCTGTCGAACGCCAGCGCCGCCATGCATGGCTCCTCCTTCCCCGAGGCGGCAGCGATACTGTCCGAGGCGGATGCAATGCAGCATCATGATGGCCATGACATGACGAAGATGGCTGTCCATGACCATTCCCGGGGCGACGTCAGTGATGACGCAGATGGCGTATCGAAGCCTGTCAAGCCAGAATGCTGCAAGGATTTCTGTGGCGGGCTCGGCATCATGTGTGAAGGCCAGGATGTCGGCCGACCCGTCTTAACCTCGATCCGGCAGTTCATCGACGACCGGACGACCCTTGGCGAGCTGCCGCCCCTCCACCGTCCCCCGAATATCTGAATAGAGACCTACCCGTTTGATCGGGTCTAGTCGGACGCTTGCCTGCTTCCGGGCGAGCGCCTTGTAGGCTATCTCCTATTCGGAAATTTCATAATGAAACCCTCGCTTTTCGTGGTGGGGCTGCCGCTTATCGTCGGCGGCTGCGCATCCACACTTCCTCCCGACGTGGTGGCGTTGCCCACCGCGGTCGACCAGCCGTCCGCACCTCCGGCGGCATACAGGTCGCCGATCGCAGGCTACGTCGCCCGGCAGCCGGTCGATCCCAAGCCCTGGCGCAGACAGAACGATCTGCAGTCTCCCATGAATGGAGACGACTCATGATCTGCACCAGAAAACTGATCTTGGCGCTGGCATTTCCACTCGCCTTGAGCGGCTGCGTTACAGGCGCCGAGTATTCCCGCAAAGAGGCGGGCTTCACCTCCGTTGCCAACAAGACCGCCACCGTCACGGCGAAAGAGACCGTCTGGATCCAGAACCAGAACCAGGCCCGATCGGCGGCCGCGCAGGTCAAAAGCCTGCTTGCTCGAACGAAGCCTCTTGACGTCGAGACAGCGGTCCAGATCGCGCTGCTCAACAACAAGGGACTGCAGGCCGCCTATGCCGATCTCGGCGACAGCGCCGCCGACGCCTGGCAGTCGACGATGTTCCTCAACCCGATCGTCTCCATCGGCACTACCGGCATGGGCGCGCCGGGCCTGGAGGCGTTCAAGACGATCGAAGGAATGATTGCGACGAACATCCTGGCGCTCGCCACGAAGAACAGGGACATGGCGATCGCCGACACCCGCTTCCGGCAGGCGCAATTGACCGCGGCGGTGAAGACACTTCAGGTCGCCGCCGACACCCGGCGCGCCTGGATCGGCGCGGTGGCGTCATGGGAGACCGTCGGGCAGCTCCAGCGTGCCCAGGCGACCGCCGACGCAGCCTCGGAACTCGCGGAGAAGCTTGGCGAGACCGGCGCTATGGCCAAGGGCGCTCAAGCCCGTGAGCATGTCTTCGTCGCCGAACTCGCCGGAGAAACGGCGAAGGCCCGCCTGTCCGCCCGTCTTGCCAAGGAGGAGCTGACGCGACTGATGGGCCTCTGGGGCTCCGATCTGGATTACCAGGTCCCGAACAGCCTGCCGCCGCTCCCCAAGTCCGTCATCAGACGCGATACCATCGAGGCCGAAACTCTCAGGAACCGCATCGATCTACAGATCGCCAAGCTCGACCTTGAGGCCACGGCGAAGTCCTACGGCCTCACCGAGGCGACGCGCTATGTGACCGACCTCGAAATCCTGACCGGTTTCGAAACGGAACGCGAAATCGAGGACGACGAGACGAAAACGCGAACCACTGCGCAGGTCGAGCTTGAGTTCGCCATCCCGATCTTCGACACCGGCAAGGCCCGGATGCGCAAGTCCGAGCTGGCCTACATGCGGGCGGCGAACCTCTTGGCGGAGAAAGCCGTCAACGTCCGTTCGGAAGCACGCTCCGCCTACGAGGCTTACCGCTCGAACTACGACATCGCCCGGCATTACCGGAATAGCGTCGTGCCGCTGCGCACCAAGGTCGAGGAGGAATCCCTGCTGACCTACAACGGCATGATATCGAACACCTTCGAGCTGCTGACAGACACCCGCGACAAGATCAACTCCATCCTGCTCTCCGTCAACGCGAAGCGAGATTTCTGGCTGGCCGAAGCCGATCTGGCGCCTGCGATCTACGGCGGCGGCGCGACGAAGGCGTCGGCAGAGACCGAGGTCGCCGCTGCTTCCGAAAGCAGTGCTGGCGGCGGTCATTGAGAAAGGACACACCATGTTCAACAGACGACAACTTTTTGGAGCCAGCGCCGCTCTGCTCACCACAGCCGCTTGGACGAAGACGTCGGCGATGGGCCTGCCCGACGCACCGACCATGGAATCGGCGGACATGCAGCCACCACTCCACCCTGCCTCGGGTCCGGACTATCAGCCCGTGGTCACCCTCAACGGCTGGACCCTGCCGCACAGGATGAACAATGGCGTTAAGGAGTTCCACCTGGTCGCCGAACCGGTCGAACGCGAGATGGCGGACGGCATGACCGCCTATCTGTGGGGCTACAACGGACAATCACCGGGACCGACGATCGAGGCTGTCGAGGGCGATCGCGTCCGCATCTTCGTCACCAACAAGCTGCCGGAGCACACGACGATCCACTGGCACGGCATGATCTTGCCATCCGGCATGGACGGCGTCGGCGGCCTGACGCAGCCGCATATCCCCGTCGGCAAGACCTTCGTCTACGAATTCGATCTCGTGAAATCCGGCACCTTCATGTACCACCCGCATTCCGACGAGATGGTGCAGATGGCCATGGGCATGATGGGCATGTTCATCATCCATCCCAAAGACCCGAAGTTCATGCCGGTCGACCGGGACTTCGTCTTCCTGCTCAACGCCTACGACATCGATCCTGGCTCGTATGTGCCCCGGATCATGGAGATGACCGATTTCAACATGTGGTGCTGGAACAGCCGCGTGTTTCCGGACATCAGCCCCCTCGTCGTCTCCAGGAATGACAGGGTGCGGGTTCGCGTTGGGAACCTGACCATGACGAACCATCCGATTCACATGCATGGCTACGATTTCGAGGTGACCTGCACCGACGGTGGCTGGGTGCGGCCGGAAGCGCGATGGCCGGAGGTGAGCATCGACATCCCCGTCGGCGCGATGCGTGCCTACGAGTTCGACGCCAAGTATCTCGGCGACTGGGCAATCCACTGCCACAAGTCGCACCACACGATGAACGCGATGGGTCACGACATCCCGACCTTCATCGGAGCCGACAAGTCGAAGGTCGCCGAAAAGATCAAGAAGCTGCAGCCGGAATACATGCCCATGGGCACCAAGGGCATGGCCGACATGGGCGAAATGGAAATGCCCATTCCCGAGAACACCATTCCGATGATGACCGGCTGGGGGCCGCACGGCCCCATCGAAATGGGCGGCATGTTCTCAGTCGTGAAGGTCCGCGAGGGCATCTCGGCAGACGATTACTCCGATCCGGGTTGGTACGAAAACCCACCCGGGACCCAGGCTTGGGAATGGACTGGCGAATTGCCGGACGCGACCAAGGCCAAAGACGCGAAAACGCAAATCACGCCGAAACCGAAAAACGGCTGAGGCTCAACCTCCACATCCAAAAAAGGATTTACGCATGAAGAATTATGTATTGGCACTGGCGCTGGTCGCCCTCGCATCGCCTGCCCTGGCTACCGGCAATCACGCTGGCGGTCACGGTGAAAAAATGGCCATTGGCGAACCTGGCGATAAAGCCAAGGCAACGCAGACGATCCGCGTCACGATGAAGGAAACCGACGACGGGAAGATGCTGTTCACGCCCGCTGTCTTCAACGTCCGTAAGGGGCAGACGGTCAACATCGCGATCAAGAATGCCGGAACGATCGACCACGAATTCGTGCTCGATCAGGAAGACAAGATTCTGGAGCACAAGAAGGTCATGGAGAAGTTTCCGGAGATGGAACACGACGATCCGAATTCGATCCGACTTCCGGCCGGTCAATCCGGCGAGATCGTCTGGAAGTTCACCACCGATGGCGAGTTCAAGTTCGCCTGCCTGATCCCCGGTCACTATGAAGCAGGCATGCACGGCGACGTCACCGTCGCTGGGAAGTAATCCGCAAAAGGAGTTGTGAACATGAAAAATGCCATGATCAAAATCAGCGTGGCCGCCCTGCTCTCTGCCGGCGTGGCCTTCGGTGCGTTCGCCCAGGAATTCACCAAGGGTGTCGTCAACAAGGTCGACGCCAAAGCGAACAAGGTGACCATCAAGCATGAGGACCTGAAGAGCCTCGACATGCCTGCGATGACGATGGTTTTCCGGGTCGAAGACCCAGCTCTGCTCGAAAGGATGAAGGAAGGTTCGAAGATCGAATTCGTCGCCGAACGTGTGAATGGCAAGCTGACCGTCACCGAAGTAAAATAGTGGGCTCCTGCCGCCCGGTCTCGATCCGGGCGGCAGGACATCAAGGAGTGGAGACGATGTACAGGAGAAGCTTCATTACGATGGCGGCATCCGCCCTGGCGTTTCTTGGCGGCGGGACACGCGCCGCCGCGCCGGCAAAGATGACGGTCTACAAGGATCCAAACTGTGGCTGCTGTCATGAATGGTCGCAGGCGATGGCGGCAGCAGGATTTTCCCTCGACGCTCGCGACACCGACGACCTTTCAGCGGTCAAGGCGCGGTTGGGCGTGCCGGCCGACCTGCAGGGATGCCACACCGCCGTCGTCGAGGAATACTACCTCGAGGGACATGTGCCGCTCGAGGCCGTCCAGCGCCTTTTGCGGGAGCGGCCGCCGGTCCGAGGGCTGGCCGTGCCGGGCATGCCGTCCGGCTCGTTGGGAATGGGCGACGACCCGCAGGCGTCGTATGACGTGTATGCGATCCCGTCAGGGACCGAAGCGCCATACGTGTTCAAGGAGGTCCGTCCCCGGAAGGGCTGACGTTGCGATCGATCAGGCCAGAACCGGGCGGCGATCAAGAACCCGGAGCGGAACTAGACTGAGACTGATCGACCGGTTGCCGCCGAACGACGCTGCGTGATTGCCATCGGCGAAGGCCAGCCCGCAGGCGAATTCCTGCTCGATCGGATGGTGTCGTGCGCTGGTGTTTCACCGAAGTCGAGGCGGATGGCTGCCATATATATTCGGCAGTCCCTCCCCACGGGAGGTGATGTCGGCAGCGTCGAACATGGCTGTTGAAGCGAATGATCCTTAAAGCGCGTCGCATCGAATTGGATACATGTGACGCGCTTTCCATGAGACGAATTACAAGTTGGGTGCCCGCACCGACTCCTCTTATCTCAAGGAACAAATCTCGCATGGCGATGTTGTCATTTATATAAACATAGAACCATGGGAGGAACTCATGCGGAAAACTCTTCAGTTCGTACTGGTCGGCTTGGCCGCGATAAGCGGGTTGACGATCTCGCCGACGATCGCGGCCGCGCAGGACTTAGAGTTGCGGATCGGCCCCGGTGGCGTCGGCGTTTACGACCGTGATCGCGACCGTGACCGATATGACGGATATGGCCGGCGCGGACCGCGAGGCTGCGACCCGGATGATGCTCTCGACATCGCACGCAGCGAAGGACTTCGCAGAGCACAGATCGTACGCATGTCTCCCCGCAGTATAGTCGTGCAAGGGATGACGCGCCGTGGACCGGAAAGAATAACCTTCGCAAACCGGCGCGGCTGCCCGGAAATCTGACCGCGGCGTGAGCAAATAAGACGAGACGGCCGGGCCTTCGAGGTCGTCGAAGGATTCCAGCCCTACGCCTTGTTTTCAAAGCGGCGGAACCTTTGGCCCCTCTGGACATTGCTGCCCATGCAGCGCTCTGCTTTGGGTCGCGTGCACCTTTGAGCACCATAGGAGGATTCATCATGATGAGCGGTCAATTGAAGGCGCTTCTCGCCGTCCTTGCCGTTGCCGGCTACCAAAACAGAGACAAGATCGGAGAGCTCCTACGGGGCATTCAGAACCCTCAGCAGGCCGGCGCGGGAAACCAGCAGCCCGGCGGGCTTGGCGGCCTTCTTGGCGGACTGACCGGCTCGGGTGGTCTCGGCGGACTTCTCGGCGGGCTGACGTCCGGAAGCGTCGTCAGCGGCGGTCTGGGCGATCTGCTGAAGACGTTTCAGCAGAATGGTCACGGTGACAAGGCGGAGTCGTGGGTAAAACCCGGTCCGAATGCGGACATTGATGACGGCCAGCTCGCGGAAGCACTGGGACCGGACGTTCTCAACGAGATCGCGGCCAGTACCGGCCTTTCGCATGAAGAGATTCTGGGACGCCTAAAGCGCGATCTTCCCAAAGCGGTGGACGACCTGACACCCGAGGGAAGAGTACCCACCGCCGAAGAGAGCTTTTTGTCTTCTGCAAGTCAATCGACCACCAGCGGACGACCCGGCACCCTCTAATTTCGTCGCACCAGCGCATCACTCGGGGAGACCGGACTTGCGGTAGCCGTCGATGAAATGTGCAAGCGTCCGAGCGTCACGGAACGGTTCGGCCGCCGCCCAGTGGCGGGTCGAAAAATGCGGGTTGGCGACGAGGAACAATTCGACCTCGGCACGCGCCTCTTCAAGCCGGCCGAGTTGGGCAAGGCTTGCCGCCAGGAAGCGGCGTGAGCTTGTGCGATAGGTCTCGTCCCGGCGCAGCGTCTCGATGGCGGCTTCGTATTGGCCGGCGGCATATTGCGCCTGGCCGAGCGTCAGGTAGTACCAGCCTGCCGGGAACGGGTTCAGCCGGAAGGCCTTGGCGATATGCTCAAGCCCCTCCCCGACCCGCCCAGCGAGAACCGCGATGTCGGATAGGGCCGCAAAGGTGTCGGCCTCATTCGGGTCGAGTTCGATCGCCTTGGCGAATTCCGCATCCGCCTCGGCGAAACTGCGCTCGTAGGCAAGCAGGTAGGCGAGGATCCAGCGGCAGCCGGCATCGTTGGGATCGATCGCCACCGCCTTGCGCGCCAGTTGCAGAGCAGTCTTACGCGTAGGCTCCGTCGGTCCGCCGGAATGCACCTCTCCCATCCAGTGATTTATGGCAAGCCAGCGATAGGGCTCGGCATAGTCGGGGTCGAGCGAAATCGCCCGCGTCAACATCAGATGTGCTTCCCGCGCCGTCTGCGGCGAGTCGTCCATCAGCTTGCGCGCCCGCACGCAGAGATCGTAGGCT
Source organism: Rhizobium leguminosarum (assembly GCF_001679785.1). Classification (NCBI taxonomy): domain Bacteria; kingdom Pseudomonadati; phylum Pseudomonadota; class Alphaproteobacteria; order Hyphomicrobiales; family Rhizobiaceae; genus Rhizobium; species Rhizobium leguminosarum. Next base: position 1,454,213 of record NZ_CP016286.1, on the reverse strand, counting down.
TCGAGATTTTTGGGCCGGTTGCGCGGCGGCGGTGCGCGCAGCCGGCCAAGCAGCGCTTCCACTATCTTGGCCGTCACCTCGTCCTGGACGGCAAAGATATGGTCCAGGTTGCGGTCGAAACGTTCCGCCCATAGATGATTGCCACTGACGGCGTCGACCAGCTGGGCGTTGATGCGCACCTGCCCTGCTGCCCGGCGTGCGCTCCCTTGCAGCAGGTAGCGCACGCCGAGCTCCTCGGCGATTGTGCGCACATCCATCGGCCTTCCCTTGTAGGCGAAGGCCGAGCTGCGGGCGATGACGAACAGGCCCGGCATCCTGGACAGGTCGGTGATCAGGTCTTCGGTCAGGCCATCGGCGAAGGATTCCTGCTCTGGATCATTGCTGATATTGACGAAGGGCAGCACTGCTATCGATGGTTTATCGGGCAGCGGCAGAGGCTTTCGCTTGACGCCGGCGCGCTGATCGATGGCGCCGGTGAAGCGGTAGCCGACGCGCGGCACCGTGGAGATCCATTCACCGCCGTCGGCCGCCGGACCGAGCAGCTTGCGCAGTTGCGCGATCTGGACGGTGAGGTTGCCTTCCTCGACGGCCAAGCCCGGCCAGGCCGCATCCATCAACTCGCCCTTCCCCAGGATTTCTCCGGGCCGCTCGACGAGGGCAGCAAGCAGCTTTACCCCGCGATGACCAACGGCAACGGGATCATTGTTCCGAAGAAGCGTCCCCGCCGCCGGATCGAGCACGAACGGACCAAAGGCAAAGCGTGATCCCTGCATGGAGCGCATCCTAGAGACTTTCAGCCTCCGTTGGAACTGTTCAGCAGGGGACAATTCGGTCCAGTTCAAGGCTCTAGCCGCATCAGAACACCCTCTCGCTCGTCGATGAAACCTTGCCCGGCGACCATGCCGCGAGCCGGATCTCAAACCTGCCGGGCGATGGCGCCGACTATATTGACGACAAGGCGCGCGGCGGTCAGGGCCGACAGGCGGTCGATGTCGGCGGGAGGATAGAGCTCGACAAGATCGAATCCTGCGATCCTGGCCCGCCTGCCAAGGCCGGCAATCAGGTCGATTACCTCGGTATAGGTGAGGCCGCCGGGCGTGCGCGCAGCCACACCCGGCATGATGCTGGGATCGAGGCTGTCGCAGTCGAGCGTGACGACGACCCGCGCTCCTTGCGGAATATGCCGGAGAGCGGCTTCGGCGCCGTCGGCGTGAATTTCGCGGGCAGTGACGAAGCGGCTGCCGTAACCCCGCGCCGCTTCGATGTCGGCGAGGCGTGCGCTGCCGACACTACGGAGGCCGACCTGCACCATGCCGGCGACATGCCGCATTTCGCTCGCCCGACGCATCGGGCTCGAATAGCCGAAACGCTCGCCATGCACCTCGTCACGCCAGTCGATATGGGCGTCGACCTGCAGGATCCAGACCGGTTCGTGATCGGCAAAGCCGGCGAGGAAAGGAATGGTCACGGAACAGTCGCCGCCGAGCAGGATCGGCACGGCGGGCACTGACAGGATCTCGCGCGTCTTCACCTCGATCCGGGCGCGGTTGCCGGCATTGTCATGCATGGTGGTTTCGACGTCACCTGCGTCGATGCAGCACACCGGTTTGCCATCGAACAACGGTCCGCCGAGATCGAAGTCCCAGTGCTCTACGAGCGCGGCATCGTCCTGGCTCACAGCGCGGATGGCATCGGCGGCCAGGACATAGCCGCTGCTGTCCTTGCCGGGATAGGTGCTGCCGTGACCGGCCGCGAAGATCACCGCACGGGGCAAACGGCCATCGGCGAGGCGATGTGGAAGGCCAAGAAAGGAAGGCGAGGCTGTCATTTCCTGATGGTCCTGATGATGTCCGGCGGAAGTTGCTGTGGTGAGGACTTTTGGTCGGGGCAAAATTCTATGCAGACCTGTTTAGTCCCTTTGGAAGTTTTTGAGAACTTTTTGGACGCGCTTAATTACGGCGCTCGTCGTATCCCGCAGAATTCATCCTCTTTTGAGCTTGAAGGTTCCCGCACCTTCAAACACCATGGAGGTTGCAATGAACGATACTTCCACCCCTGCATTGGCGCCGCATCACGCGGCGCGGGCGGGAACGTCTGTGGAGCCGTCGGACGTGTCGGATCGGCACTTGCACGGCACGACATCGCCGCGAGAAGATCGGATCCCATGGGCCGCGATGGCGGGTATCATCGCGACCGTTACGGTGTTCGCCGTGGCGCAAGGGCTGACCTATCCGCTGCTCAGCTTCATCCTGGAGCGGCAAGGGACGACATCCGGCCTGATCGGATTGTCGGCGGCGATGACGCCGCTCGGTTTCATTCTATCGGCGCCCTTCATTCCGGCGCTTTCTCGGCGCGTGGGTGGGGCGCGGCTGGCGATCCTGTGTTCGATCCTGGCCGCGCTCACCCTAATGACGATTGCCTGGGCGCAGGACGTCTGGGCCTGGATGCCGCTGCGCTTCCTGCTCGGCGTCTTCGCCAATCCGCTTTACGTGATCAGCGAAACCTGGCTGATCTCGATCACGCCGGCGCCACGCCGGGGCCGGATCATGGGACTCTATTCGTCGATCGTTTCGGGCGGCTTCGCCATCGGCCCGCTGTCGCTCTGGCTCACCGGCACTGAGGGTTGGCCACCCTTCGTGATCGGCATTACGGCCTTCCTCCTCTGCGGCCTGATCGTGCTTGCGGTCGTCCCACACCTGCCCGACATGCCTGGTGAAGGCGAGGCGACGTCGGTCGGCGGCTTTTTCGCGCTGGCGCCGCTGCTGTTGTTTGCGGTTTTCACGGCTGCCGCCTTCGAGCAAATCCTGCTTTCGCTGTTTGCGGTCTATGGCGCAGCGCTCGGCAGTGGCGAGAGCCACATCGCTTCGCTGATCACCTGTTTCATCGCCGGCAATGCCGTGCTGCAGATTTCGCTCGGGCGCTTGGCCGAACGGTTCAGCTCGACGCGGATGATGCTCTTCTGCGTCCTGGCTTGCCTCGCCAGCTGCCTGCTGCTGCCGTCGGCCTTCAATTCGTGGCTTATCTGGCCGATCGTTTTCGTCTGGGGCGGGGTCTCGTTCGGGATCTACACCCTGTCGCTGATCCAGCTCGGCGAGCGTTTCACCGGCCAGGCCCTGATCGCCGGAAATGCGACCTTCGCCTTGGTATGGGGCATCGGCGGCATCGTCGGATCGCCTGCGACAGGACTGGCGATGCAACTGATCGGACATCAGGGTCTGCCATTGTCCCTTGGCCTGCTCAGCTGTGTGCTGGCGGCGTTGCTGATGGCCAGGAGATGGCGGGGCTGATCGAGGCACTTGCTCGTGCCATGCCGCCCTGCCCCGGGATTCATCTGCCGGCCCTTTCCGCAGAAGAATTGCTCCTTAATGTATAACATGTTATATAACAACCAATACAAATGGAGATCGACATGGTCGAGGATGTGGTCCGGACGCTGGGGTTTCTATGCATGGGCAGCCGGTTGCGGCGCATCGGAGAAAGGCTGCAGGCCGATACGCAGCAGGTCATCGACGAGGCCGGTCTCAGCATTCAGGCGGGCCAATATCCATTCCTTGCAGCGATCGACCGGGCCGGGCCGCTGACGATCGGCGAGCTCGCGCAGGCGGTGGGCATCACCCAGCCCGGCGCAACCCGCACCATCGGCCAGCTTCTCGAACTCGGTTACGTCGACATGCAGCCGGCCCCGGATGATCAGCGTCGCAGACTGGTGTCGCTGACCGACAAGGGACAGGACCTCGTCGGTCATTCGAAAAAGGTGATCTGGCCGCGCATCGCCGCCGCCGTTGCGGATCTCTGCGGTGATCTCGACGGGCCGATCCTCGAACAGCTCGCGGCCATCGAGGACGGGCTTGCGGCGGTGCCGCTTGCGCGCCGCAACGCCGCCAAGGAGGAACGATAATGCCCCATATCCTCGACCGACCGATCTGGAGCGCACTGGAAACCGCGCATGCCAATCTTGCCGAAGGCGGCAGGTCCGCGCGGCGATACCCACCCTCCATCGTTCCTTTCGCGGCGTCCGCCGACGACACGCCGGAGAGCCTCGACGCCCTGGAGAACCTGCCTTCGCAGGAGGAGAGCATGATTCTCGTCGAATCCGGGCCGATCGTCATTCCACGGGGTCTTACCGTCGCAACGGAGGCATCGGTGGTCCAGATGATTGCCGAGCGGTCCCATGAGCGGATTTCCGATCCTCGCATCCAACCGCTGACGGAGTCCGATGCCGCCGACATGCTTGATTTGGCGACATTGTCCAAACCCGGGCCGTTCACGTTGCGAGCCCAAAGCCTCGGCAGCTTCTGGGGGATCAAGAGCGAAGGCCGCCTGGTGGCGATGGCCGGGCAACGGATGCGGCAGACAGGTTTCATCGAGCTCAGCGGGCTTTGCACCCATCCCGATTTCCAGGGACGCGGCCTCGGCACCCTGCTCTTCCGCTTCGTTGCCGGAGAGATCGCATCGAGCGGCGACACAGCCTATCTGCACGCCTATGCGGCGAACACATCGGCCATTTCGCTCTACAAGACACATGGCTTTGCGCTTCGCTCTGAGATGAACATGCGGGTGGTCAAACGTCGCTCCTGAGCAATGCCCCGACCTATCGCACCGCCGGCGGCAGCACTTCGAATTTCCAGAATTTTTCCGGGCTGAAATAGGTCGTGGCAAACGCGCGAATATCTGCGGCGGCTACCTTGTCATAGCCGCTGAGATTGTCGCGTATCCGGTCTAAACCACGCGAATCCGTCTGAGCGCCGCGCAGATATTCAATCCAATATTCGTTACCCTGCTGCTGATGCTTCAGTGTCTCGATAATCGGTTCCCGCGCGCGCGTGAGTTCGTCCGGGGAGACATCACGCGACCGCAGATCCTTGGCGATGTCGTCGACGAGTGCGTAGAAGCGCGCGACCTTTGCCGGGTCTGTCTCGACGTAGAAATATGCGTAGCCGTAGCCAGGGACTTCACTTGACAGGTCAGCATCGCCCTCCAGCACATAGCTTGCTCCTTCTGCGATGCGAAACTGGTCGATCAACCTATTTTGGAAAATCTGGGTGGCGAGATTGGCGGTGAAGGACCGCGGCAGGTCGGAAAGCAAATCGCCAATCGGAACCCCTACCGCGGCGGCGGCGCTATCCGCCCTGCCCTTATGGGCCTCCACAACGGGCTTCTCGTTCGTCGCCGGAAAACGAACGTCGTTCCGATCGTCGCTCGACGTCGTCTCCGGGCGCGGCGGCAAGGCGCCAAAAGTTTCAGCTGTCAGCCGGATCGCGTCGTCCACCGTCACGTCGCCAACGATGGTGATATCGATCGGGCCGTTGGAGACCATAGGCCGGAACAGCGCCTCGAAATCCTCTGGATGAGCGGCCGACAACTGCGCGCGATCGGGGAAGGTCCAGCGCCGGTCGCCCGAATGCACGAGACCTGGGAAATCGCGGCTGACTATGCCGCCAGGCGTCGCCTCATACTGCTCGAGACCGCTCAAATAGGCTTGCTGCACACGTTTGAACGCCTCGGGGCGATAGGCGGGATCGGAGGTGTATGCGGTCATGAGCTGCAGTTGCGTCGCAAGATCTTCAGTCCGTGTACGCCCGTCGAACCTGAAGGAGCTGTCACCTACGGAGAAATCGATGCTGACGATGTTGGCCGTCAGCGCTTTCTGGATATCCTGGTAATCCATGGCCTTCACGCCGGACAGCACGACGGCCGAAGATGCCCAGATCGGGGCGGAACGGTCGTGCGGCAGGTCCAGCCGACCGCCGCCGATATATTCCCGCACCAGCACTTCGTTGGCACGCAGCTTGGTTGGCTTGACGGTAAGCCGCACGCCGTTGGAAAAGCGCACCAAGGTCAAGCCGAGATCGTCGACGGCGCGGCGTTCGACCACAGCGCCCGGCGTGCCGAAATGGACGTAAGGCCAGGCGACGTCAGCTGCACTAGATCCTACCGAGACGGCAACGGCATTTGACGCATCGTAGACTTGCCGAACCGCGTCGACTCCGCCCTCAGGTGGTTGGGCCGTCTGTAGCACGACCTGCGGACCGTTGCCGGAGAAAGCACGCTGCAGGGCCTGATTGACCTCGGCCGCCGTGACGCCGTTCGTCATCGTCTCGAACAAGGAGAGGTCTTCGCTAGGCGAGGTGAAGACTTGATCATCATCGACGCTGCTCGCCAGCATGGAAGCGACGTCGGTGGTCGTGCGTGTCGCGGCTCCGGCCGCAGCAGCCTGCAGGGCCGAGCGATAGTCGAGGATTTCGCGATCGATCTCCGCCTGCGTAGCGCCGAACTCCTGGATACGACGCTGTTCCTGGTCGATGGCCGTGAGCGCCGCCTGCCATTTTTCCGGCTCGGAGTTCGCCGCGATCAGGACGACATGTGCGGAATCGAGGAGATCCTGAGAGCCGACGCCGGCACTGATGAATGGGGCATCCGCCTTGCCGGCGATGGTGCTCACCCGGCGATTGAGCACCATGAGACCGAGATTTTCAATAAGCTCAGCGCGGCGCTTGGCGAAGGTGTCAGGCGCCGCGTCATAGAGACGCGTCCAGGCGACCTGTACGCTCGTCATGCCGCCGGGAACAACGATGAGGTCGGTGCTTTCGCCTTTCGTCACCAGCGTGCCGAGATCCGGTTTTGTCGGAGCCGGGTCGACGGCCTTCCAATCGCCGAAGCGCTGCCGGATTTCCGTTTCCATGGCGGCGGGGTCGATATCGCCCACCACCATCAGCGTTGCCCGATCGGGTCGGTAATTGGCCCGGTAATATTCACGGACGAGGGCCACAGGCGCATTGCTGATGATGTCGGCTTTACCGATCGGCGTCCGCATGGTCGCGCGCTTGCCGGCGAGCAGCGAATTCATAATTTCGAGAGCCGCGCGATACTGCGGCGTGTCGCGCAGCCGCTCTTCCGACAGGATGACGCCGCGTTCGCGATCGAAGGCGCCAGCGTCGAGGGTGAGCTCGCTCGCCGTTTCTCGCATCAACATCAGGCCCGTCGAAACCGTGTCTGCATCGACCTCGGGCAGATCGAGTGCATAGACAGTCTCGTCGTAAGAGGTATGGGCGTTGGTGTCCGGCCCAAAGGCCAAACCCTTGCGCTGCAAGATACGGATCATCTCCCCTTCGGCGACATGTGTCGAACCCTTGAAGGCCATGTGCTCGAGGACATGCGCCAGACCCTGCTGGTTGTCGTTTTCGTCGAGCGAACCGGAGCCGATGCGAAAGCGGATCGCTGCCTGTCCGGGCGGCGTGACATTGCGCATGATCGCAAATCGCATGCCGTTGGCGAGCATGCCGAAACGCACATGGGGGTCGGCTTGGATGTCGCTTTGCGTTTGTGGCCAGGGCACGGATGGGCTGTCCGCATAGGCTGGCGACGTGAAGTTTGCGACGAGGGAGACCGTCGCGAGAAACCACCATACCGTGGAGCATTCCATTTTTTTGTGAGACATTCTTGTCCAGGTGATGAGAATGAAGGGGTAGATGGCGTCAATCTGACTATTCCACAGGTTGCATTTCCCATCAACTGCCATGTGTAATGAATAAGAAGTAGATAACTCTGCCTAGAACAGGATCTCGTCCGAAAACCGCTCACACTTTTCGGCATCATGCTCTGGGTGTCAGACCATTGTCATCGAACCCGCCTAAGGGATAGCGCCTCGATACTGTCACCAGGAGGCGTTTTCGATGGCGACATTGGAGCAGGTCGCGTTCCGGGTAGGATGCTCGCTGGCGACCGCGAGCAGGGTTCTCAACCGCAACGGACCGGCCAGCGACCTGATGGTGCGCAAGGTGCGCCGTGCGGCCGCCGAACTCGGCTATCGCCCGGCCGGCTCGTCCGCCGGCAGGCTCGGACGCAGACCTGTGGTCGGCGTGCTGATCCCGAGCATCACCAATCCGGTCTTTGCCTCGTCACTGTCGAGCATCCAGAACCGCATGCTGGTGGCCGGCCATGGCGTCTTGATCGCCCAGTCGAATTACGATCCGGCGCGCGAGGCCGATGCCGTCGCAGCACTTTTGAACGACCGGCCGACCGGGCTGATCCTCACCGTCTGCGATCCATCCACCAGCAAGGCGCTGCTTGCGAAGCTGCCGCCGACCGTGCTGCTCAACAACCTGCCGACGGCGCAGTTTCCGGCGGCCGTCACTGCCGACAATCGCGGCGCCGGCCGCGAGATCGCGACATTCCTGATCGGCATGGGCCATCGCCGCATTCTGTTTCTCTCCGGGAATTTTGCCGCCTCCGACCGCGCCCACCTTCGCTACCGCGGTTATCTCGACGCTATGGCCGAGAACGGGCTGACACCCCTCGATGCGGTGCAGATCCCGTTCGTCAGCGGCTATGACCAGCTCGACCTTGGCGTCGCGATGACTTCGCTTGCGCCGACGGCGATCATCGCCTCCAACGATCTGCTGGCGCTCGGCGTCATCGGCGCGCTGAAGCGCGAGGGGCTTTCCGTGCCTGGGGATGTTTCGGTCGCCGGCTTCGACGGCATTGCCATCGGCCGGCTGATCGATCCACCACTGACGACCATCGAAATGCCGGATGCCAGCATGGGGGCGACGGCCGCCTCGCTGCTGCTCGACATGGCGGAGAATGCCGCCCCTGCCCGCCATCTTAATGTCGCCTATACGCTTCGCCGCGGCGGCACCGTGCGCGCCATCTGACGCTTGCGAAACCAGAGGGCCGCCACGCGCTCGGTGTGGCGGCCCTGCCCTGTTTCCGATCGGGAAACCGATCAGCTGCGCGGCAGCATGCCCTCGACATCGGCGGCTGCGTCGTCGAGCGCTTCCTTCGGTTCGGCCGACTGGTCGACGATGCGCGAGAGATTGTCGACGATCGTCTGCGTGACCTTGACGCCATTGGAGCCTGGGAAGGCGTACCAGGGGATCATCACCGGCATCTGGCTGAGGCCTGCCTGGAACAGCGGGTTCTGCTTGTAGAAATCGCCGAGATAATCGGCCGACTTGGCGGCAAGCTCGTTGTTCGGGACGTAACCGGTGCCGGGCACGACGACGGAAGCGCCATAAGGGCCGGCGGCGAATTTGGCGAACTTCCAGGCGGCATCCTGCTTGGCGGCGTCATGCGTCAAGATGACGACGGCGTTACCGCCGGTCGGCAGGCGGCCGTTCACCGGATCGATCAACGGGATCTTGGCGGTGCGCAGATCGAACTTGTTGCCGACATTCTTGATCGTGTTGCGCAGCGCTCCTGTTGTCTGGAATTCGAAACCGACCTTGCCGGCTGCGAAAGCCTGTTCGCCGGCGGCCTTGGTGAACACGGGCATGCCGCCTTCGGTCACCAGACGATGCAGGACCTCGACGGCCTTCTGACCTTCCGGGCCGTTGAAGGCAACCTTGCTTTCGTCGTCGCTCAGCATCTTGCCGCCGGCGCCGAAGAGCAGTGCCGAAAACATCCAGTCATCGCCCTGCCAGCGGAAATCGATTCCGTCGACGCCATTGCCGAGCGCCTTGATCTTGCCGCCGAGCGCGATGACCTCATCCCAGGTTTTCGGCGGGTTTTCAGGATCGCCGCCGGCCGCCTTCACGAGGTCGGCGTTGTAATACATGATCGGGTTGGAGGTCGCGAAAGCCAGACCAACCTGCTTGCCCTTGACCTGGGCAAGCTTGAGGATCGTGTCGGAGAAGCCCTGCTCGGCCATGTTGCCGTCCTTCTGGACGAGCGGACCGAGGTCGACGGCGACGTCGCGCTCGTCGAGCATGCGCAGGCGGTTGAGGCCGATGAAGGTGATATCGGGCATTTCGCTGGTGCCGACCTGGCGAAGGATCGTCTGGATGCCTTCTTCATAGGTGGCCGACGGGCTGGCGAACTGGATCTTGATATCGGGATTTTCTTCCATGAACTTCTTCGAGATCGTGTCCATCACGTCCTTGAAGAAGCCTGGCATCGGGTAGTGAACCGTCAGCGTCGTCTCGGCATGCGCGGGAAGCGCGATTGCCATCGATACGGCCGCTGCGGCGAGAAGCTGGGTGATATGTTTCATCGCTCGTTCTCCTGGGTTGAAACCGGTCAGCCTTTGAGACCGGTCATGGTGATGCCCTCGACGAAGCGCTTCTGCGCAAGCAGGAAGGCAATGACGAGGGGAAGGGTAATGATGAGGGTCGCCGCCATCAGCGCGCCGTAGTCGTCGCCGGCCTCGGCGGCGCGGAAATACATCAGACCAAGCGGTGGTGTGGCATAGTCCTGCTTGCTGATGACGATCAGCGGCCAGTAGAGATCGTTCCAATGGGCGACGACCGAAAAGATGGCGAAGGCGGTAACCGCCGGCCAGGCATTCGGCACGATGACGCGGGCGACGATGCCGAGTTCCGACATGCCATCGAGACGCGCGGCATGGATGAGATCGTCGGGCATGGCGCGGAAGAACTGCAGGAACATGAAGATCGCGAAGACCGAAATGGTGAAGGGCGCGACAAGGGCGGCATAGCTGTTGAGCAGCGCGGCGCGGTCGAAGGCGACATAGAGCGGCAGCGCGGTCGCATGGATCGGCACCAGCAGCCCGAGCATGACAAGCACCATCATCGCGCGGGCGGCGCCGAAGCGCAGCTTTGCCATGGCGTAGGCGCAAGGGATCGCCACCAGCACCTGGAAAAAGAAGATCAGCCCGCAGACGACGACGCCGTTCCACAACAGCTGCGCCATCGGCACCCGGCTCAAGGCCTTGGCAAAATTCTCGGCATAGGTGAAGTGCGTCGGGATCAGCGACAGCGACGAGGTGAAGATGTCGCTTTGGGCCTTGCCGGCCGTCGAGATCATGAAGACATAGGGCGACAGGAAGATGATCGCACCGAGCGAAAGCAGCGTCAGGCGGATGATCCTGCCGAGGGGAAAAGCGTTCGTCATCATGTGTAATGCACCCGGCGATCGAGAATGCGGTATTGCAGGAACATCAGCACCACCAGGATCAGCAGAAAGACCACCGTCATCGCCGAGGCATAACCGACGCGCAGGTAGACGAAGCCCTCCTGGTAGATAGTGAAGAGCAGCACCTCCGACGCCTTGTTCGGGCCGCCCTCGGTCAGCGTCTTCACAGTCTCGAAGACCTTGACCGAATTGGTGATGCTGATGGTGATGACGAAGAGCGTCGTCGGCCCGAGCATCGGCCAGGTCACCAGCAGGAAGCGGTCGAGGGAGGATCTGGCCCCATCCACTTCGGCTGCCGCGTAAAGCTCGCGCGGGATCGCCGTCAGTCCGGCCAGGAACAGCACCATATTGAAGCCGGCCGATTGCCAGACGCCGATGATCGAGAGGCTGTAAAGCACCGTGCCGGAGCTGCCGAGCCAGTTCGGGCCGGGAAGCCCGACGAGGGCGAGCAGCGCGTTGAGCGGGCCGATTGTGGGGTGGAACATATATTGCCAGACGGTCGCCATGGCGACGATCAGCGAGGCGACCGGGAGGAAATAGGCGGTGCGGAAGAAGCTGCGCGCCTTCGTCTCACTCTCGATCAGCATTGCGATGCCGAGGCCGAGAAGGATCGAGACGGGTGCGACGATCGCCGTGTACACCGTCGTATTCCACAGCGACTTGCGAAACGTGCGGTCGGTGATCAGATGCGCGTAATTCTCGAAGCCGACGAAACGGAACTTGCCGTAGCCGAGTTCGAAATCGGTAAAGCCGAGCACGATGACTGATGCAACCGGCAAAAGCACGAAGAGAAACAGCAGGATCATTGCCGGCATCACCAGCATCCAGGCGATGCGGGCCTCGCTGCGCCGATGCACAACGGCGGCATCCTGCGGCACGGCTATGGAGACGATGCTAGCCATGCGCCCTCTCCCGCTGGGCATCGGCAGCGCCGAGCCCGGCATCGGCAGCGCCGAGCCCGGCATCGTTTGTAGCGAGCCCGGCATCACCCGTTGCAACGCCGCCGGCCAGCCGGCTGCCGTCCTCGGCAAAGATCAGCGTGCGGCCGGGCGAAAGCCGCAGGCCGACCGGATCGCCGGCAACAAGGCCAGAGGCTTCGGCCGGTTGAACCTTGGCGACGATAGTCTCGCCGATTGCCTCGAGCCGGCAATGGAGGATGACTTCGGAGCCCAGGAATTCGACGCGTTCGATCCGGGCGGCAAGGCCGTCATGCCGGCTCTTGGAGACAAAGACGAATTCCGGGCGAATGGCGAGCGTGACCGGCATCTTGCCGCCGGGCGCATTCTCAAGCGTCAGGCGCAGGCCGCCGCAGAGAATGACGCCGCCTTCGGCAAAGGCCGGCAGCAGGTTGATGCGCGGCTGGCCGATGAAGCGGGCGACCTCGATATGGGCGGGATCGTCGTAGATGACCTCGGGGCTGGCGATCTGCAGCAGCTTTCCGCCCATCATCACGGCGACACGGTCGGCCATGGACAGCGCTTCCGCCTGGTCGTGGGTGACATAGAGCGTCGGTACGCCCGCGCGGCGATGCAGGTCGACGATCTCGCCGCGGGCGTGAACGCGCAGATTGGCATCGAGATTGGAGAGCGGTTCGTCCATCAGGAAGATGCTCGGCTGGCGCACCATGGCGCGGGCGAGCGCCACGCGCTGACGCTGGCCGCCCGACATCTGGCCGGGCTTGCGGTCGAGCAGGTGATCGATCTTCAGCGACGTCGCCATATCCCTGACGTCGCGGGCGATCGCCCTGCGGGTGGCGCGCTGGCCCGGCATCAACGACCCGATGAAGGGCAGCCGCTGCATCCTCGACAGCCGGCGTATCGCCAAAGGCACGGCGATATTCTCAGAGGCCGTCAGATGCGGATAAAGCGCGTAGGACTGAAAGACCATGGCGATGTTGCGGTCGGCGGCTGCAACGCCGGACATATCCAGTCCGCTGATCAGGATTTCGCCCTGGTCGGCATGGTCGAGGCCGGCAAGGACTCGCAACAGCGTGCTCTTGCCGCAGCCGGAAGGGCCGACCAGCGCGATGAATTCACCGGCGGCGACATCCAGGCTGACGCCATCGAGGATCTGGTTGCCGCCGAACGCCTTGGTGATGCCGCGAAGCGAGAGCGCGCTCATTCGACCGGTTCCCGCTGCTTGACCGCCTGGGGATAGACCTCGTGCACGACATCGTCGAGCACATGCGCGGTCATGCCGGGAACGGCGACGATCGTGCTTTCGACCGATGCCTCGAGCTCGTGGACGACGGCGCCGATCAGGCGCTCACCCGGCATCTCGCGCTCCATCTTGTCGATGATGAAGGCGGCCGACGGACCCCATGTCAGTTGGGTATTGTCTAAGCGCCCCTGCCAGGCCCAATGGAGATGGCCGCTCGCAAACAGCGCCACGTCATGGGCTGATATCAGATCATAGAGCCGCCGGCGCTGAGCCGGGCGAACGCTCCAATATCCGGTATCGCCTTCGTCGGGTTCATCGACGAAAAGCGGCTTGTGCGCGAACAGCGCCACCCGCCGCCCTGCCCTGTCGGATAGCGCCTGGTAGAGCCATTCGAACTGAGCTTCTTCCTCGTCATCCTCATGACCAAGAAGCAGCGAGTTCAATCCGATGAAACGCCAGGCACCCGTATCCTCCAGCCAGCGGTCGTCGCCGGCAAGGCTGCGCCAGCGGGACAGCCGCTCGGCATTGACGGGCTGATCCGATCCCTTTAGGTGGCCGACATCGTGATTGCCGGGGACGATCAGCATCGGGATCGACACCTGACGCATCAGATCCATGGAAAAGGTGATGTCGTCGTCCTTGTCGGCACCGTCGACGGTAAGATCGCCAGTATGGACGATCAAGTCGGCGCCGGTTTCTTCGATCCAGGTCAGAAGCGGCGCCCAGTTGCCGTTGAAATGCGGCTTGCCGGGGCTGAAATGGGTGTCGGTGATCTGAATGATTTTCATGGGGCGCGTCTCCGAGACGTCGGCAGCGCGTCACGGGCGCTCCCTTCTCGTGCCCTCTCTAGAAGGCTCCCATGTCAATCACACAGCTGAGGTTTTCAGCTGTTTCTCAGTTTTGACATCGATCTGTCATGCTGGCGCAGACCGCCCGCCGGAACCGTGGCAGCCTTCGCCTGTATTTGGAATCAAGAACACGCGGGCGTTTGCAACATTGCGTTGCAATCAGTGCCGTGGCGCGTTGGCGGGAATGGATGATACCGTTGCCGAGACAGGGTCGCTTGCAGGAAAGCTGTCCTCGAGGCCTTCATCGAGTTCCTCTTCCAGCGTTTGCCTGTCGCCGGCCGAACGCGCACTCGGCTGGCCGATCAAGCCCTTGCTGCCTTCGTCGAAATTGCCGTTGCTCAAGGCATCGTAACGGTTGATGCTGCCGTCTGCTTCCCCGCCGGTAAAGGTGGTCAGCTGAACCATCATGACCTTGGCGTGGTCGACCGCCGTCGTATCGTCGAGTTCGCCGTGGGAGTTGTCGATTTTGACGGAAATCGATTCTCCTCCCTCGCCCAGGAATTCGACGGTGAAGATGTCGCCGGCTTGTGTCACCCGAGTATCGATCAGCTGCATGGAAACCTCCTGTGTTCATGCACCTCAACGGCCATCCGGCTCCGGAGTTCCACCGCTATGCCGTTTCGACACAAGGCAACGAGCCTTGGGATAATGCGCCAGCTCGGAATAAAACGCCTATGCGAGTTCATTGCCAGTCAACAGTCGCATCCATGCCGCAATTGCCGCTGTCGCCTTGCCCTTAAGTCTTATGGTTAATTTATTAATAATTCGGGGTTTATGAATGGAACCTGACAACCTTTCCAAGTGTTGATGCTGCGCCGTGGAGGAACCCCCGATGATCCTGAAAATCCTTGCCCCCAAGATCGATGCCGATTGCCATGATACCGGCACTTATCCCGATGGGATTTTCGCCGACAACCGGATCGATCTTTCCGCTCGTCGCGACGACCGCCGTCGCTCACCACATGAGCGCGACTACGGCAATGACAGGAAAGTGGAAAACCTGCCGCTCGGTTTTGCTTGACCGTACCGGACGTGGCACGCGTCGCAGCCTGCGAAGACCAGAACGCCCGATGCCGCAGCACGGCAGTCAGCGCTCCGGCTGTTTCCCTAATTCTTCCGCCGCCGTTACCGACGTTCCGGCCGCCATATGTGTGCGCATCGGTGTTGAAGATTTCCTCCCAGAGTCATCGCCCAGAACTTTTGCTGTGCAGCTGATAGCCATGTTCGAAGGGAGCGTCGTTCAGCGACCCCGCAACGAGGAAATCCTCGCCGTCATTCCATCGATGAACGCGGTCATTCAATTTCCGTCGTGAACCAAGGGAATGGCGATGTTGCGGGACCGAATGGCATCCTGCTGGATACTGAGCGCAATCAGTTCGCGATAGCAGCTGAGCATCCCTGCGCCGCGACTTCCGCTTCGCCGGGATAGCCATCCTCGTCACGAGAGCGCTGCATTGGATGAGACGTCCAATCGTTCGAGGGGTGACCTTGCTCGTCCCAACTGCCGCGGAGCGGACATTGTCGAACGCCATTCACGGCAAGCCGCTGCGAAACCGGAATTGAACATTGACGATCATCGGATCCTCCCGTGTCGGATTCGCCGGACTCCGCTCTTGCGGCCCTCTCGCTCAGGCATGCTCAGCCGGCCGGACGGAAATATGCAAGCACAGATTTAATAATAAATACAATCCGAAACGGGCCACATTCGGAACAATATACCATGGTTAACGGGGTGATACCGCACGACCCTCCTCGTGTATTAAATCGAATTGGCTTTAACGACTGGGGATATATTCCCATCGCCAATTCCCTCATAAACTGGGAGAAAAAGCTATGGCTCAAGCCGTTAGAATAAACGATATTATTCGTTCTTTTGGAATTGATACGCATATCGACTACACCGACGGAAAATATTCCAATGTCGGAGAAGTTGTTAAGGCTCTCGACTATCTTGGCCTTGATACGGTTCGCGATCACGCCCCCAACTCCGCTTCCGACCCCAATGGCCAAACGCATCTCGGCGACGCGGCCGAGGCCGGCGTGCAATTCGTCTTCAGCGCCCAGCGGGAAGTCGACCCCGCCGCTGTCGCCCAGCGACTGCATGCTTTCGTGCAGACCCATCCCGGGTCAGTCGTTGGCATCGAAGGTCCGAACGAAGTCAACAACTGGCCGGTGAGCTATCACGGCTTGAGCGGTCAGGCCGCAGCGGTCGCCTATCAGAAAGACCTGTCTGCCGCCGTCAACGCCGATCCCTTGCTGAAAAATATCCCCGTTCTCGGCTTTACCGGATATACGGTCGCTTCCGCCTCCGACTACACGACGATCCACACCTATGCGAAGGATGGCGACCAGCCATATTCATGGCTTTCCCGCGAAGCCGGCGTTCAGCGCGCTGCCGATCCCGGCAAGCCGCTGGCGATCACCGAGACCGGTTACCACACCTCGCTCACCGCCGACAGCAATGGCGGCTGGGAAGGCGTCAGTGAAGCGACGCAGGCAAAGCTCCTGCTCAATACGCTGATGGACGGCGCGGCCCTCGGCTCGAAAAACACGTTCATCTACGAGCTGCTGGACGCCTATTCCGATCCGCAGGGCGCCAATCAGGAAAAGCATTTCGGCCTTTTTCATCTCGACTATTCGGCCAAGCCGGCTGCGACGGCGATCCACAACCTGACCGAAATCCTTCAGGACGACGGCGCAACAAGAGCGAGCTTCAGCGCGGGAACCGTCAATTATTCGATCGACGGCCTGCCGTCCTCGGCCCGCAGCCTGCTCACGGAAAAATCGGACGGAAGCTACCAGATCATCATCTGGAACGAGCCCGATATCTGGAACCAGTCCTCCGATACAGCCATTCAGGCCGCGGCAACAGCCGTCAAGGTCAATCTCGGCGCCTCATTCGGCTCCGTGAAAGTCTTCGACCCGCTGACCGGGACGACGGCGATCAAAAGCCTCAGCAACGTTTCGTCACTGACGCTCGATGTCGTCGACCATCCTTTGATCATAGAGATAGCAGGCAGCGGCGCCAGCACTCCGCCGGCCACCAATCATCTCTATGGCGGCACCGGTAACGACACCTTCACCGTGACCAATGCCAACCAAATCGTCGACGAAAGCCTGGGCGGCGGAACGGATACCATCAAGGCGTCGATCTCCTTCAGCCTGGCCGATCAGAAGCATACGGTGGGAACGATCGAAAACCTCACCTTGACCGGGACGGCCAATCTCAACGCGACGGGCAACAATACGGCCAACATTCTCACCGGCAACGACGGAAACAATTCTCTCAACGGCGGCAAAGGTGCCGATCGATTGGTCGGCGGGCTCGGAAACGACAAGCTGATCGGCAAGGCCGGTGCTGACGTTCTCATCGGCGGCGGCGGAGGCGATTCTTTCGTCTTCGATGTGAAGCCCGACAATACCAGCGTCGACAAGATCCGGGATTTTTCCTCCGCGGCGGGCGACAAGCTGATGCTCGATCATTCGATTTTCGCCGCGCTCAGCCTATCCAGATTTTCGGATGAGAATTTCGTTCTGGGAACGAAAGCGCTCGAGGCTGATGACAAGCTGATCTACGATCAGGCGAGCGGCATTCTAGCCTATGACGCGGATGGAAGCGCAGCGGGCGCGGCCATCCACGTTGCGGATCTCGATAATTCCACCGCACTTCACTTCAAAGATTTCTTGCTTGCCTGACCCGCTCGGCCCGTTCCCTTCCGGGCGCGGGCCTGCAGATCACAGGGCAGTCGCGTCTCCTCCTCTTGCCGGAGCCTAAATCCCGGCCACATTCTCCGTTGACGCCACCCGTGCAGGTCAGGAGAAGCCTTTGCCCTGGATCGCCAATATCGTCCATTTCATCGCCGCAGCATTTCTGACCAACGGAATTCCGCATTTCGTCAACGGCGTCAGCGGCAGACCGTTCCGCATTCCATTCGCGCAAGGGGCAAAGCTCGGCTCACCGACAGCGAATGTCGTATGGGGCTGGGCGAATTTCCTCATCGCCTTCCTGCTCTTTGCCACTGCATAATTCCTTAAATCGGAATCGATTTAAGGATAAAATTATGCAGCAATTCAAAGTGTTACAGCGTCCTTTGCGCGTCTGAAAAGACGCGCGGCGCTGTAATATCGGGCCGCTCTATATCGGCACGCTGGGCGACACGATCTTCGTCGCGGCCGGCATGCTCGTCATCGGCATCCTGCTTGCCCGGATTTTCAAGGGCGGCGTTTGATATAACTAACTTGCATGATGATAGTCACTGCTGTAATGACTATCATCATGCAGCGGACGAGTTTCAGCGACTTCAAATGCCCGGTGGCGCGCGCGCTCGACAGCGTCGGCGACTGGTGGAGCATGCTGATCCTGCGCGATGCCTTTCAGGGGCTTTCGCGCTTCGACGAATTTCAGAAAAGCCTCGGCGTGGCGCCGAACATCCTGACGCGACGGCTCAAACATCTGACGGAAAAGGGGCTGTTCGAACGGCGGCTCTACCATCAGCGCCCTGCCCGCTACGAATATCTGCTGACGGAAAAGGGCCGTGATTTCTTTCCTGTTCTGATGACGCTGTTTTCATGGGGAAGCCGGCACATCCCGGAAGAGGACCTCGCCTTTCTCTTGGGCGATTCCGCTTCCGGCAGAGAGCGCCAGACGATGCTGGTCGATGCGCGGACCGGCGAAGAAGTGACACCTGAAAACACCAGCCTGCTTGCAGGTCCCGCCGCCGATGACGAGGTGCACGAGCGGATCGCCCGCATGCGCGCCTGGTACCTCGGCATCGACGCATAAAGCAAAAAGTTACAGCGTCCTTTGCGCGTCTGAAATACGCGTGGCGCTGTGGAGAGGAAAATAGAATGGATCGCATTGTTGTCACCGGCATGGGACTTGTCTCGCCACTCGGCACCGGTGTCGAGCCCGCCTGGAAGCGCCTTCTCGACGGCGGTTCTGGGCTGCGGGTGTTGGCGGAGGATATCGTCGGCGAACTCTCGGCCAAGGTCGGCGGGATCGTTCCCGGCATCGCGGAAGATGCTGAGGCTGGTTTCGATCCCGACCGTTATATCCCGCCGAAGGACCAGAAGAAGATGGACCGCTTCATCCACTTCGCCATGGCGGCGACGGAGGAAGCGGTGAGGCAGGCCGGCTGGATGCCCACTGACGAAGGCGAGCGCGAGCGCACGGCAACGATCATCGCGTCGGGCGTCGGCGGCTTCCCGGCGATCGCTGAAGCGGTGCGGATCGGCGAAACGCGCGGCGTTCGGCGGCTGTCGCCTTTCACCGTGCCCTCCTTCCTCGTCAACCTCGCCGCCGGCCAGGTCAGCATCCGTTATGGCTTCAAGGGGCCGCTCGGGGCTCCGGTGACGGCGTGTGCGGCCAGCGTCCAGGCAATCGGCGATGCGGCGCGGCTGGTCCGCTCCGGTGAAGCGGATGTGGCGATTTGCGGCGGCGCCGAGGCCTGCATCGACAAGGTGAGCCTCGGCGGCTTTGCCGCTGCGCGTGCCCTTTCCATCGGTTTCAACGAGACGCCGGAGCTGGCTTCACGGCCTTTCGACACGGCGCGCGACGGTTTCGTCATGGGCGAAGGCGCCGGCATCCTGGTCATCGAGACGCTGGAGCACGCGCTTGCCCGTGGCGCCACGCCGCTCGCCGAACTCGTCGGCTACGGCACAGCCGCGGACGCCTACCACATGACCTCGGGCCCCGAAGACGGCGACGGCGCGCGCCGGGCAATGGAGGCGGCACTCCGGCAGGCAAAGATCCCCGCCTCCGAGGTCAGGCACCTCAACGCCCATGCGACCTCGACACCGGTCGGTGACAGGGGCGAGATCGCGGCGATCGGCACGGTCTTCGGCCGCAATGGCGGTATTGCCGTCAGCGCGACGAAATCGGCGACCGGCCACCTGCTCGGCGCCGCCGGCGGGCTCGAGGCGATCTTCACTATCCTTGCGCTACGCGACCAGATCGCGCCACCGACCCGCAACCTGGAGCATGCGGATCCGGCCGCCGACGGCATCGATATCGTCGGCAAGACGGCGCGGCCGCTGGCGATGGACTATGCGATTACCAACGGTTTCGGCTTCGGCGGGGTGAATGCCAGCGCCCTGTTCCGCCGCTGGTCGTAAAGTCCACTTTCCTTGTGCTGAAAATCGCCTACACTTCTGCTCTATCGGCGATCCTTTCCCCGATAGAGCCGGAGATACCCCATGCGCGCCTTCTTCGCAGTTCTCATCCTGTGTGCCGCGTCCGCCCTCTCCCCTGTCTCGGCCCGCGCCGAAGATCCGATCGACACGACGCGGACGATGATCGAGCAACAGATCAAGGCCTTCCTCAAGGACGATGCCGAGACCGCCTATTCCTTCGCCGCGCCTGGCATCCGGGCGCTGTATCCCGACAAGAACCTGTTCTTCGCCATGGTGAAGAAGAGCTACGAGCCGGTCTATCACCCCGGCAATTACGCCTTCGGGCGCAGCCGCTCGATCGACAACGGCGCGCTGATCTATCACGAGGTGCTGATTTCAGGCCGCGACGGCAAGGACTGGACAGCGATCTACCAGATCATGCGCCAGCCGGACGGCAGCTACAGGATCAACGGCGTGCAGATCATGCCGGACGCGGACAGCAAGGGCATTTGATCCCGATCTGATCAAACTTCGTCTGATTGGATCAAACGGGTTCGAGATCGCCCCTCGCCCATTCCTCCTGCGTTTCCGCCATGAAATCGGCGAAGCGGCCTTCGGCGATCGCCTTGCGGATGCCCTGCATCAGTTCCTGGTAATAGGCGAGATTGTGCCAGGAGAGCAGCATGCCGCCGAGCGCCTCGTTGGAACGGACGAGGTGGTGGAGATAGGCACGCGAATAGTCGCGCGAGGCCGGGCAGTTCGACTGTTCGTCGAGCGGGCGCATATCCTCGGCATGGCGGGCATTGCGGATATTGACCTTGCCGCGGCGGGTAAAAGCCAGGCCATGGCGGCCGGAACGGGTCGGCATGACACAGTCGAACATGTCGATGCCGCGGGCGACCGATTTCAGGATATCATCAGGCGTGCCGACGCCCATGAGATAACGCGGCTTTTCCAGAGAAAGCACCGGCAGTGTCGTTTCCAGCATCTGCAGCATGACGTCCTGGGGCTCGCCGACGGCAAGGCCGCCGATCGCATATCCCTTGAGGTCGAGCTGGCTCAGCGCCTCGGCCGAACGGATGCGCAGCGCCGGGATATCGCCGCCCTGGACGATTCCGAACATCGCCTTGCCGGGTTGCTCGCCGAAGGCGACCCGGCAGCGCTCGGCCCAGCGCAGCGACATTTCCATGGCGCGCTCGATCTCCTTCGGCTCGGCCGGCAGCGCCACGCATTCGTCGAGCTGCATCTGGATGTCGGAGCCGAGCAACCCCTGGATTTCGATGGAGCGCTCCGGCGACATATGGTGCAGGCTGCCGTCGACATGCGACTTGAAGGTGACGCCCTGCTCGTCGAGCTTGCGCAGGCCGGACAGCGACATCACCTGGAAGCCGCCGGAATCGGTCAGGATCGGATGCTCCCAGCGAATGAGCTTATGCAGGCCGCCGAGGCGGGCGACACGTTCGGCGGTCGGGCGCAGCATCAGGTGGTAGGTATTGCCGAGGATGATGTCGGCGCCGGTCTCGCGCACCTGGTCGAGATACATCGCCTTGACCGTGCCGACGGTGCCGACCGGCATGAAGGCCGGCGTGCGGATCTCGCCGCGCGGCATGGAAATCTGGCCGAGGCGGGCGCCGGAATCGGTCTTGTCGAGCGTGAATTGGAAATTGTCTGTCATTTGTCTTTCCGGAAAAGAAGGCTCGCGTCGCCGTAAGAGTAGAAGCGGTAGCCCGTCGAAATGGCGTGTTGATAAGCCGCGTGCATGGTCTCGAAGCCGGCAAAGGCCGAGACCAGCATGAACAGCGTCGAGCGCGGCAGGTGGAAATTGGTCATCAGCATGTCGACCGCCTTGAAGCGGTAACCAGGTGTGATGAAGATGCCGGTAGCGCCGGCCCAGGGCATGATCTCTCCGCTTTCCTCGGCGGCACTCTCGATGAGCCGCAACGAGGTCGTGCCGACACAGACGATGCGCCCGCCTCTTTCCCGCACGGCATTCAGCCGGGCGGCGATCTCGGCGCTGACATAGCCGCTTTCGAGATGCATCTTGTGATCGGCGGTATCGTCGGCCTTGACCGGCAGGAAGGTGCCGGCACCGACATGCAGGGTGACGAAATGGCGTTCGATGCCGGCCCTATCGAGCGCTTCGAACAGCGCGGGCGTGAAGTGCAGGCCGGCTGTCGGCGCGGCAACGGCGCCCTCCTCGCGCGCATAGATCGTTTGGTAATCGGCGCGGTCGCGCTCGTCCTCGGGGCGCTTTGCGGCGATATAGGGCGGCAGCGGGATATGGCCGACGGCGGCGATCGCCTCGTCGAGCGCAGGGCCTGAGAGATCAAACAGCAGCGTCACCTCGCCGGCCTCGCCCTTTTCCTCGACGGTGGCATCGAGCGAACCGAGGAAGCAGCTTTCACCTGAATGGCCGAAGGAGATGCGGTCGCCCTCCTTGATGCGCTTGCCCGGCTTGGCGAAGGCCTTCCAGCGGCTGGGGCCGGTACGCATATGCAGCGTTGCCGACACCTGCTGGCCGCCGGCGCCGTCGCGATGGCGTATCCCCTCGAGCTGAGCCGGAATGACCTTGGTATCGTTGAAGACCAGCGCGTCGCCAGCCCGCAGGAAGGAGGTGAGATCGCCGACGCGATGGTCCGACAGGTGGCTTTCCGCATTCGGATCGACGACGAGCAGGCGCGCGCTGTCGCGCGGCTCAGCCGGCCTCAACGCTATGCGTTCATCGGGCAGATCGAAATCGAAAAGGTCTACGCGCATCAGGGCACTTTCAGGCAAAGCGAAACCCGCCCCGCGCAGCTATGCGCAAGGGCGGGTTTCAGCAGAAATCACAATCAGACGTCGGCGGCAACCCGCATGGAGACGATCGAGTCCGGATCGGAAACCGGCTCGCCGCGCTTGATCTTATCGACGTTATCCATGCCTTCGATGACCTGGCCCCAGACGGAATACTGCTTGTTCAGCCAGGGCGCGTCGGTGAAGCAGATGAAGAACTGCGAATTGGCCGAGTTCGGGTTCTGCGAACGGGCCATCGAGCAGGTGCCGCGCGTATGCGTGGTCGCAGAGAATTCGGCCTTCAGATCTGGCTTCGAGGAGCCGCCCATGCCGGCGCGGCTGGGATTGAAGGTTTCCGAGCCCTTCTTGCCGAATTCGACATCGCCCGTCTGGGCCATGAAATCCTGGATGACGCGGTGAAAAACGACGCCGTCATAGGCCTTCTCGCGGGCGAGTTCCTTGATGCGGGCGACATGCTCCGGGGCGACCTGCGGCAAAAGCTGAATGACAACCTTGCCCTTGGTGGTTTCCAGAATGACGGTGTTTTCGGGATCCTTGATCTCGGCCATTGTCTTCTCCTCTAGTTTTCTCTCGTAACTTACTTCTTGCCCAGGGTGACCTTGATCATCCGGTCGGGACTTTTGACTTCGCCGTTCTGGCCTTCGCCCTTCTTGATCTTGTCGACGTTCTCCATGCCGGAGACGACCTTGCCGACGACGGTGTACTGGCCGTTCAGGAAGGAACCGTCGGCGAACATGATGAAGAACTGCGAGTTGGCGGAATTCGGATCCTGCGAGCGGGCCATGCCGACCGTGCCGCGCACGAACGGGGTCTTGGAGAATTCAGCCGGGATGTCAGCCATGTCCGAGGAGCCGGTGCCGGCGAGGCTCGCATCGAAGCCCTTTTCCATGTTGCCGTATTTGACGTCGCCGGTCTGAGCCATGAAGCCGTCGATGACGCGGTGGAAGGCGACGTTGTCATACTCGCCCTTCTTGGCCAGCGCCTCGATCTGGGCGACATGCTTCGGCGCCACCTCAGGCATGAGCTGGATGACGACGGGGCCATCCTTCAGCTGGATGGTAAGATAATGATCGGCCGACTGGGCGAAGGCATCCCCCGCGAAGGAGGCGAGATACAACACGCCGGCAAATGCGAGATAAAAGAGTTTCATATGAGCTCCATTGCGGCGGGTTCCGCCTAGTCTTTGCGCTTGCTAGTCTTGCTAGTTTGGGCGCTTGGATGTGAGGGCTTGCAAGACGGCGGCCGGCACGAAAGCGCTGACATCGCCGCCCATGGCGGCGATCTGGCGGACCAATGTGGCGGTAATGGGCCGCGAGGCCGTACCCGCTGGCAAAAAGATGGTCTGAATATCGGGCGCCATCGTCCGGTTCATGCCGGCCATCTGCATTTCGTAATCAAGGTCGGTGCCGTCACGAAGACCGCGGATCAACAGCGTGGCGCCATGGGCGCGGGCGGCATCGACGACCAGATTGTCGAAGGCGACGACGGCGATGTCGCCGGTCTTGCCAGGCAGCGCTTCAGCCAGCGAACGGCGGATCAACTCAGCCCTCTCTTCGAAGGAGAAGAGCGGCGCCTTGCCGGGATGGATGCCGATCGCGACGATCACCTTTTCGGCGACGTTGAGCGCCTGGACCAGAACATCCACATGCCCATTGGTGATCGGGTCGAAGGACCCCGGATAGAAAGCTGTCGTCATGTGGCCCGACCGTTGGTTTGACGCCTTTTGTCACGGATGACGCCTTCCCGCAAGTGATTTGGCCAGTCGTTCCGGGCGGCTGAATGGCGGATGAATGTGCCGTTCAAGGCGGTTTCAGACAGGATCTGCTTAACTCGGATCATCAAGGCAGCCGATGCCATTCCGTCATCCGGCGCTCCCCGAAAGACCAGGTCCATGCTGATCGTGCTCGTCGCACTTGCCGTCTTTTCCTCCCTCGCCGCCGAGATCGCCTATGGCTATTTCGCCGATCGATACGAGATGAGCTGGGTGCGGCCGGAGCTTGCCGAACATGCGGCGATCGTGCGCGCACAGGGCCGGCTGCGCGAAAAAAACGAGCTTCGAATCTGAATGCCAGATGAACGAGACATTCAAGGTCGCTTCAGATCGGCATTGGTAAACACCCGATCAACATCCGGCGGAACCATTTACAGACGGATGCGTTCATTCAACCGATACATAGAGCGGCGCGGAAGGAATAAAAATGCCCGGCAAGATTACGATGATTAACGTGCTCTGGATGGTAATGGTCACGGGCATGCTGACCGCAACTGTCGCTCTCTATGATCAGAAGGTCGATACGTCCAAGGTTTATGGTCCCTATGCTTCGGCCCGCACGGCCGTGCTGGGCCAGTACTGAGGGGCGAGAACGCAACTCCCCAGGAAAGGAATGCCTATGTTCACGATCTTGACAGTGCTCACCGCCCTTATCAGCGTCATGTTCATCGTGTCTGTGGCCTCGACGATTTCAGCGCTCCGGCGCGAAGGCGAAGAGGTGAAGGCTCTGAACGAAAAACATAGAGCATTCTGACGTTCCTTTCTCTCCTCTTCCCACCCTTGAGCGGCACCCTTCCGTCGCCAGGGCCATTCAAAGCCGGATGCACCCAGCGTCCGGCTTTTTCTTTTCGGTTTGAAAAGAAGAAGGGCGGCTTGAAAAGAAAAGGGCGGCTCGAAGCCGCCCCATTCATTTGATCATTCCTCGGCAGGCCCGGCCGGATCGCCATCGGCACCCGGCGCCTCGTCACCGCCACCTTCATCGGTAGCAGGAGCGCCTTCGGCGACCTCGACAGCCTCTTCATCCTCCTCCGGCTCGCTGATGCGCTCGACCGAGACGACTTTCTCGTCCTTGGCCGTCGAGAAGATGGTGACGCCCTTGGTGGCGCGGCTGGCGATGCGGATGCCGCCGACCGGCACACGGATCAACTGACCGCCATCGGAGACCAGCATGATCTGGTCACCGTCATCGACAGGGAAAGCCGCGACCAGCTCCCCGATCTCGCCGGTCTTCGACGTATCGGTGGCGCGGATACCCTTGCCGCCGCGGCCGGAGATGCGGAAGTCGTAGGAGGACGAACGCTTGCCGAAGCCCTTTTCGGAGACGGTGAGCACGAACTGCTCGAGCTGCTTCAGCTCTTCGTAACGCTCGTCGCTCAGCTGTCCCTCCTCGGTGACTTCCTCGCCGACCAGCGCGATTTCCTCGGCCTCGCCCGTCGTCAGGCGGCGGTCGTTGGCGGCGCGCTTCAGGTAGGCGGCGCGTTCCCACGGCTCGGCGTTGACATGGCGCACAATGGTCATCGAGATGATGCGGTCGCCGCCGGCAAGCGTGATGCCGCGCACGCCGATCGAGTTGCGGCCGGCAAAGACCCGGACGTCGTCGACGGAGAAGCGGATGCACTGGCCGAGCGCCGTCGTCAGAAGCACGTCGTCATCTTCCGTGCAGGTCTCGACGGAGAGGATTTCATCGCCCTCCTCCTCGAGCTTCATGGCGATCTTGCCGTTGCGATTGACCTGGACGAAGTCCGACAGCTTGTTGCGGCGAACCGTGCCGCGCGTCGTCGAGAACATGACGTCGAGATTGTCCCAGCTCGTCTCGTCCTCGGGCAATGGCAGGATCGTGGTGATGCGCTCGCCGGGTGCGAGTGGCAGCATGTTGATCAGCGCCTTGCCGCGCGAGGTCGGCGTGCCGATCGGCAGGCGCCAGACCTTTTCCTTGTAGACGATGCCGCGCGAGGAGAAGAACAGCACCGGCGTATGGGTATTCACCACAAATAGCCGGCTAACGAAATCCTCGTCGCGGGTGGTCATGCCGGAGCGACCTTTGCCGCCACGGCGCTGGGCACGGTAGGTGGTGAGCGGCACACGCTTGATATAACCGAGATGCGAGACGGTGACGACCATGTCTTCGCGGGCGATCAGATCCTCGTCGTCCATTTCGAGGCCGCCATCGACGATCTCAGTGCGGCGCGGCGTGCCGAACTCGTCGCGGACGGCGATGAGTTCATCCTTGACGATGGTCTGGATGCGGACGCGCGAGGAGAGGATATCGAGGTAATCCTTGATTTCCTCGCCGATCTTGTTGAGTTCGTCGCCGATTTCGTCGCGGCCAAGCGCCGTCAGACGGGCAAGGCGCAGTTCGAGGATGGCGCGGGCCTGCTCTTCGGAGAGGTTGTAGGTGAGGTCGTCATTAATGCGATGGCGCGGATCGTCGATCAGACGGATCAGGCTTTCGACATCTTCCGCCGGCCAGCGGCGGGTCATCAGCTCTTCGCGGGCGGACTGCGGATCGGGCGCCTGGCGGATGACGCGGATGACCTCGTCGATATTTGCGACGGCAATGGCGAGACCTACCAACACATGGGCGCGGTCACGCGCCTTGCGCAGCAGGAATTTCGTTCTCCGGCTAACGACTTCTTCGCGGAAGGAGACGAAAGCGCGCAGCATGTCGAGCAGCGTCAGCTGTTCGGGCTTGCCGCCGTTCAGCGCCACCATGTTGCAACCGAAGGAGGTCTGCAGCGGCGTATAGCGATAAAGCTGGTTGAGGATGACCTCGGCGTTGGCATCGCGCTTCAGCTCGACGACGACGCGATAGCCCTGGCGGTCGGATTCGTCGCGCAGGTCGGAGATGCCTTCGATGCGTTTGTCGCGCACCAGCTCGGCCATCTTCTCGATCATCGTCGCCTTGTTCACCTGGTAGGGAATCTCGGTGATGATGATCTGCTCGCGGTCACCGCGCATCGGCTCGATGGCAGCGACGCCGCGCATGATGACGGAGCCGCGGCCGGTCTCATAGGCCGAGCGGATGCCGGCACGGCCGAGGATCTTCGCACCCGTCGGGAAGTCGGGGCCGGGAATGATCTGGATCAGTTCCGGCAGCTCGATGGCCGGATCGTCGATCAGCGCGATGCAGCCGTCGATGACTTCGGAGAGATTGTGCGGCGGGATGTTGGTCGCCATGCCGACAGCGATGCCGCCGGCGCCGTTGACGAGCAGGTTCGGGAACTTGGCAGGCACCACGACCGGCTCGGAGAGCGTGCCGTCGTAGTTGTCGCGGAAATCGACGGTTTCCTTGTCGAGATCGTCGAGCAGCGAGTGGGCAGCCTTTTCGAGGCGGCATTCGGTATAACGTTCGGCCGCCGGCGGATCACCATCGACCGAGCCGAAATTGCCCTGACCGTCGATCAGCGGCAGACGCAGCGACCAGGGCTGCGCCATACGGGCGAGCGCATCATAGATCGCGGAATTGCCGTGCGGATGGAATTTACCCATTACGTCACCGGTGACGCGGGCGCATTTGACGTATTTCTTGTTCCAGTCGATGCCGAGCTCGGACATGCCGTAGAGGATGCGCCGGTGCACGGGCTTCAGACCGTCGCGCACGTCGGGCAGCGCGCGGCTGACGATGACGCTCATGGCGTAATCGAGATACGACCGCTGCATTTCCTCCATGATGGAGATGGGCTCGATGCCTGGCGGGAGCTTCCCGCCGCCGGGGGGTGTTTGCTCAGTCAAAACAGATCACGATCTCTTCTAGAATCACTTGAAGATTTATAGCGGAAAGCCTGTTGCCGCGCCAATTTCACAGCGCGTTTTGAACAGGCTTTTGCGGCTTAAAGAGGGTAAAACATGTAAGTTGCGCGGCCGGACCGGACAATTCCGCCGCGGCCCGCCGCGGTATATTTGCCAAATCGAAATCCCCGCTTCACAATCATAAAAACCACGCACCCATATGGGGTTCCGGAGAGCCGATGGCAAGCGCCGACCAATTGATCAACGCCTTCACGACGCTGCTTGTCACCATCGATCCACCGGGGCTTGCGCCGATCTTTCTGGGCCTGACGACAGGCATGAGCCGGACCGAGCGCAAGCAGGTGGCGCTGCGCGGCTCGGTCATCGCCTTCATCATCCTTGCCATCTTCGCGCTGTTCGGCGCCGGTGTGCTCGGCGTGCTCGGGATTTCGATCGGCGCCTTCCGCATCGCCGGCGGGCTGCTGCTATTCTGGATCGCCTTCGAGATGGTGTTCGAGAGGCGGCAGCAGCGCAAGGAGAAGGCAACCGAGGCGGCGATCACCAAGGATCATATCGAGAATATCGCCGTCTTTCCCCTCGCCTTGCCGCTGATTGCCGGCCCGGGTGCGATTTCGGCGACAATCCTGCTGGCCGGCACGCTCGCCACCTCGATCGGAAAAGCCCAGCTGATCGGCGTTATTGCCGCCAATCTGCTGCTGACCTTCCTGATGCTGCTCATCGCCGAAAGGCTGGACCGTTTTCTCGGCGTCACCGGCCGGGCGATCCTGACACGGCTTCTCGGCGTCATCCTCGCCGCCCTTGCCGCACAATTCGTCGTCGACGGCGCGAAGTCGGCGTTCAATCTGATCAGCGCGACGCCGCATTGAAAAGGGCTGCCTACCCGGGTTTAAATCATCTGCCGAGAAATCAAAGAAAAAAGAGCATGATGCCATCCAAGGCATCATGCTCTCTCATGTCTTTCACAAAACCAGGGAAGGCGGTCAATCAGAACGGGATATCGTCGTCGAGATCCCGCGAGAAGTTGCCGCCGCTGCCACCGCCGCGGCTCGGCGATGAAGCGGGAGCCGGGGCGCCGTAATCGTCGCCATAATCGTTGCCGCCGGCGGCACTGCCACGGCCGCCGCTCGCGCCGCCGCCTTCACCGCGGCCGTCGAGCATCGTCAGTGTCGAACCGAAACCCTGCAGCACCACTTCCGTGCTGTAGCGATCCTGGCCCTGCTGGTCCTGCCATTTGCGGGTCTGCAGCTGGCCTTCAATATAGAGCTTGGCGCCCTTCTTCACATATTGCTCGACGACCTTGCAAAGGCCCTCGTTGAAGACGACGACGGTGTGCCATTCGGTCTTCTCACGGCGCTCGCCGGAATTGCGGTCGCGCCAGGTCTCCGAGGTCGCGATACGAAGATTGGCGATCGGCCGGCCATCCTGTGTGCGGCGGATTTCCGGGTCCGCACCGACGTTTCCAATCAGAATTACCTTATTCACGCTACCAGCCATGCTTCTCACCCTGCCTGCCGCCCTGCCCGGCGGCGTTTAATCGATCGGCGCACCTTAAACCATCACGGACCGCCGATGCGCATGGGCGGCATTTAATCCACATGTTTATCCATCAGAACGCCGCATGCATCCATCAGGAATTTTGTTCTTTATTTGTTCTAGTTTATCCGTATGATCCTGTCAACAGAATCGAAAACCTTGAGCCCTTGCGGATATTCAGCCTCGACTCGCCCGTCGGCATCACTAAATAAGGGCTGTCATCCAGAAAACCAAAGCAGAGACGATGAGCGAACTGAAGACGATCTCCATCCGCGGCGCGCGCGAGCATAATCTCAAGAGCATCGATCTCGATCTGCCGCGTAACAAGCTGATCGTCATGACCGGGCTTTCGGGTTCCGGCAAATCCTCGCTTGCCTTCGACACGATCTATGCTGAGGGCCAGCGGCGCTATGTCGAGAGCCTGTCGGCCTATGCCCGGCAGTTCCTCGAAATGATGCAGAAGCCCGACGTCGACCAGATCGACGGGCTGTCGCCGGCGATCTCGATCGAGCAGAAGACCACCTCGCGCAATCCGCGCTCGACGGTCGGCACCGTCACCGAGATCTACGACTATATGCGCCTGCTCTTTGCCCGTGTCGGCGTTCCCTATTCGCCGGCGACCGGCCTGCCGATCGAGAGCCAGACCGTCAGCCAGATGGTCGACCGCATCCTCGATTTCGGCGAGGGCACCCGTCTTTATATTCTTGCGCCGCTCGTGCGCGGGCGCAAAGGTGAATACAAAAAAGAACTGGCCGAGCTGATGAAGAAGGGCTTCCAGCGCGTCAAGGTCGACGGGCAGTTCTACGAGATCGCCGAGGCGCCGGTGCTCGACAAGAAATACAAGCACGACATCGACGTGGTGGTCGACCGCATCGTCGTGCGCTCGGATGTCTCGGCGCGCCTGGCCGACAGTCTCGAAACCTGCCTGAAGCTCGCCGACGGGCTGGCGGTCGCCGAATTCGCCGACAAGCCGCTGCCGCCGGAAGAGACGTCGGCCGGCGGCTCGGCCAACAAGTCGCTGAACGAGACGCATGAACGCGTGCTGTTTTCGGAGAAGTTTGCCTGCCCGGTCTCGGGCTTCACCATTCCGGAGATCGAACCCAGGCTCTTCTCCTTCAACAATCCCTTCGGCGCCTGCCCGACCTGTGATGGCCTCGGCGCCCAGCAGAAGATCGATCCGGATCTGATCGTGCCCGAGCCCGAGCGGACGTTGCGCGACGGGGCGATCGCGCCTTGGGCCAAGTCGACCTCGCCCTATTACAACCAGACGCTCGAAGCGCTCGGCAAACATTACGGCTTCAAGCTCGGCACCCGCTGGAACGATCTTTCCGACGAGGCCAAGGACGTCATCCTCAACGGCACCAACGACAAGATCGAATTCCACTATGCCGACGGCGCCCGCTCCTACACGACGCAGAAAAATTTCGAAGGCATCATCACCAATCTCGAGCGCCGCTGGAAGGAGACCGATTCTGCCTGGGCGCGCGAAGACATCGAGCGCTTCATGTCGGCCGCCCCCTGCCCTTCCTGCAGCGGCTTCCGCCTGAAGCCGGAGGCCTTGGCGGTGAAGATCGACACGCTGCATATCGGCGAAGTGACCGGTATGTCGATCCGCGTCGCCCGCGACTGGTTCGAGACGTTGCCGGCAAGCTTCAATGCCAAGCAGAATGAGATCGCCGTGCGCATCCTCAAGGAAATCCGCGACCGGCTGCGCTTCCTCAACGATGTCGGCCTGGAATATCTCAGCCTGTCGCGCAATTCCGGCACGCTGTCGGGCGGCGAGAGCCAGCGCATCCGGCTTGCCTCGCAGATCGGCTCGGGGCTGACCGGCGTGCTCTACGTGCTCGACGAACCGTCGATCGGCCTGCATCAGCGCGACAATGCCAGGCTGCTCGATACGCTGAAGCACCTGCGCGACATCGGCAACACCGTCATCGTCGTCGAACATGACGAGGATGCGATCCTGTCGGCCGACGATGTGGTCGATATCGGCCCGGCGGCCGGCATTCACGGTGGCCAGGTGATCGCCCATGGTACGCCGCAGGATATCATGGACAATCCGAAGTCGTTGACCGGCAAATATCTCTCCGGCGAACTCGGCGTTCCCGTTCCCGACGAACGCCGCAAGCCGAAGAAGGGCCGCGAGATCAAGGTGGTCGGCGCGCGCGGCAACAATCTGAAGAACGTCACGGCGTCGATCCCGCTCGGCGTGTTCACGGCGGTGACCGGCGTTTCCGGCGGCGGCAAATCCACCTTCCTGATCGAGACGCTTTATAAATCGGCGGCAAGGCGCGTCATGGGCGCGCGTGAAAACCCGGCCGATCACGATCGCATCGACGGCTTCGAGCATATCGACAAGGTGATCGACATCGATCAATCGCCGATCGGCCGCACGCCGCGCTCGAACCCGGCGACCTATACCGGCGCCTTCACGCCGATCCGCGACTGGTTTGCCGGCCTGCCGGAGGCCAAGGCCCGCGGCTACCAGCCGGGCCGTTTCTCCTTCAACGTCAAGGGTGGACGCTGCGAGGCCTGCCAGGGCGACGGCGTCATCAAGATCGAGATGCACTTCCTGCCGGATGTCTACGTCACCTGCGACGTCTGCCACGGCAAGCGCTACAATCGCGAGACACTCAACGTCACCTTCAAACAGAGGTCGATCGCCGACGTGCTCGATATGACCGTGGAGGAAGGTGTCGATTTCTTCGCGGCGGTGCCTGCGGTGCGCGACAAACTGCAAGCGCTGAAGGATGTCGGTCTCGGCTATATCAAGGTCGGCCAGCAGGCCAATACGCTCTCGGGCGGCGAGGCCCAGCGCGTCAAGCTTGCCAAGGAGCTGTCGAAACGCTCGACCGGACGCACGCTCTACATTCTCGATGAACCCACCACCGGCCTGCATTTCCACGACGTCGCCAAGTTGCTCGAAATGCTGCACGAACTGGTCAACCAGGGTAATTCGGTGGTGGTGATCGAACACAATCTCGAAGTCATCAAGACGGCCGATTGGGTGCTCGATTTCGGCCCCGAAGGTGGCGACGGCGGCGGCGAGATCGTCGCGACCGGCACGCCGGAAGCGATCGTCAAGGAAAAGCGGTCCTATACCGGGCAGTTCCTGAAGGAATTGCTGGAACGGCGGCCGGCGAAGAAGGCGGTTGCGGCGGAATGACGATGAGGCCAGCGTCGCCCGATGATCTGGAAACGATCGCGACGCTGACATCAGCCGCTTATCGGCCCTATAGCGAGCTCTTCGGCGCTCCGCCGATGCCGGAGACGGAGGATTATGCGCCGCGGATCGAACGCGGCGAGGTCTGGCTGTGCGAGATCGGCGGGCAAGCGGCCGGCCTGATGGTCGTCGAACGGCATTCCGATCACCTCATGCTGTTCAGCATCGCGGTCTCGCCGGCATTTCAGGGTGCCGGGCATGGGCTGGCGATGCTGCGCTGGCTGGAAGGCAAGGCACGGGAATGGGCCGTGCCGGAGATCCGGCTCTACACGAATGCGCGGATGGAGCGGAATATCGCGCTCTACAGCGCCTTCGGGTTTCAGGAAACGGGTCGCCGACCGAACCCTTATCGGCCAGGATGGACGCTCGTCGATATGACGAAAGAGATCAATGCGGCCTGAGCGGCTGCGAATGGGGAGGACGACATGACGAAATCCGGCACTATCCGCACCGGCATCGGCGGCTGGACCTTCGAGCCCTGGCGCGGGCATTTCTTTCCCGAGAGCCTGAAACAGAAGGACGAGCTGAATTATGCCAGCCGCCAGCTGAAGGTCATCGAAGTCAACGGCACCTATTACAGCACGCAGAAGCCTGCGGTCTTTGCCAAATGGGCGGCTGATGTGCCCGACGGTTTCATCTTCTCGCTGAAGGCGACCCGTTTCGTCACCAATCGGCGGGTGCTTGCCGAAGCCGGTGAATCGATGGAGCGGTTCCTGTCATCTGGCATCAGTGAACTCGGCGATCATCTCGGGCCGCTGCTGTGGCAGTTCGCACCGACGAAGAGGTTCGATCCGGACGATTTCGAAGCCTTCCTGAAGCTGCTGCCGGCAAAACAGGATGGGCTGGCGCTCCGCCACGTGGTCGAAGTACGGCACGATTCCTTCAAGGTGCCGGAGTTCGTGGCGCTGCTTTCGAAATACGGTGTGGCGCCTGTTTGCGCGGAGCATTTCGAATATCCGATGATTGCCGACGTGACGGCTGATTTCGTCTATGCGCGGCTGCAGAAGGGCTCGGACGATATTCCGACCTGCTACCCGGAAAAGGACCTGAAAGCCTGGGCAGACCGGCTGGAGACCTGGGCCGAGGGCAAGGTTCCTGATGACCTGCCGCTAATCGATGGCGATCGCAAGGTGAAGGTCGAGCCGCGCGACGTCTTCGCCTTCATGATTCATGAAGGCAAGGTCAATGCGCCGCATGGGGCGATCGCCCTGCAGCAGGCGTTGGCGAAATAGGCGGGGTCGATAGTCACAAAAGGATCGTGACCTTGTGGGTATCACATCGTCAGACACGCATTGCATGAGGGCATCATGAGCGTGGTAACCCCGGAGCCCGCATGAGCGTTGCCGCATCCTATCTCTATCGCGACGGACGCCGGGTCGAGGCTGTCCCTTTCGAGGCTGCCTCCATTCCGGCGACGGATAACGAATTCATCTGGATCGGCCTGCACAAGCCCAGCCGGGACGAACTCCTGCTGCTGCAAAGCCGTTTTGGCCTTCACGAACTCTCGATCGCCGATGCGCTCAGTTCCCTGCAGATGCCGAAGCTCAGCGTTTATGACAACCAGCTGTTCGTCATCGCAAAGACGGCGCAGCTCGAGGGAGACCATATCACCTACGGGGAAACCGCAATTTTCGTCGGCAAGCGCTATATCATCACCGTGCGGAATGGTTCCGAGCGCGGGCACGGAGAGCTGCGCGGCCGGCTGGAGACTTCGCCGAAGACGCTGTGCCACGGCACCGATTATATTCTGCATGCCATTCTCGATTTCATCATCGACGGCTATCTTCCCATCGTGCGCACGATCGAGGATTCCGTTTTCGACATGGAACGAAAAATGCTCGACGCGTTTCTCGACCGCAGCCAGATCGCCCGCATTTTCAAGTTGCGCCGGGAAGTCATTCTATTTCAGCGGGTGCTGGACGCGATGCTCGACCTTTGCGGAAAGCTCTACCATCTCGACCTGCCGTCGCTCGACAGGGAAGCGAAGCCCTATTTCCGCGATGCGCTTCAGCACATGCACCGTGTCGAGACGATGGTTGCAAGCTTGCGCGACGTGATCACATCGGTTTTCGAAGCGAGCAATCTGCTTGAACAGCAAAGACAGGGCACGATCACCCGGCAGCTGGCGGCCTGGGCTGCTATTCTCGCCGTTCCAACGGCAATCGCCGGCATCTACGGCATGAATTTCGACAATATGCCCGAGTTGAAAACCAGCTACGGTTATTTTATCGTCCTGGCAGTCATCGCCGTCATGTGCATCGCGCTTTTCATCCGTTTCAAGCGCGCCCGCTGGATATGACGCCTTGCTCGCCGATAGATTCTGGTTTCATTTCTTCCCGTCCGCCAGCGCCTCTTTCCGGCGGCGCGGCAGGAGCGATTTGAGGTACCGCCATATCGGCGAGACGGCGTAGCCGGCGACCGGAATTGCGATCAAGCCGGCGACGATACCGACGATGCCCGCTCCTGCGGCCTCGACGATCCAGCTGAGCACGGATGCCAGAGCGGGAATGGCATGCGCGGTCGCCTCCCCGGCATCATGGATCAGATGTGCAAGGCCGCCGAGGCCATAGGATTCGAGGCCATGAACGATGATGCCGCCGCCGACCCAGATCATGGCGGCTGTGCCAACGATGCCGAGCAGTTTCAGAAAATAAGGCATGCCTGTGACAAGCCCCTTTCCGATCGAACGCAAGACGGCGCCGATCGGAGATGCCGTGCGCACACGCGCCAGCATCAGACCGAGATCATCGGCCTTGACGATAAGCGCCACGCCGCCATAGACCAAGACCGTGATGCCCAGTCCCACGACGGCGAGGATGAGGGCCTGGGTGAACATGCCGCCTGACGGCACCGCGGCGAGCGTAATCGCCATGATTTCCGCCGACAGGATAAAATCCGTCTTGATTGCGCCGGCAACCTTCTCGTCTTCTATCGATTTGGCATCGAGGCTCGTCGCCTCGAGTGCCGATTCATGGGCGTGGGCCGCATGCGGCAGCACCAGCCCGTAGACTTTTTCCACGCCTTCGTAGCAGAGGTAAAGCCCGCCGATCATCAGCAGCGGCGTGATCGCCTGCGGGGCGACAAGACTCAGGATAAGCGCTGCGGGAAGCAGGATCAGCAGCTTGTTCTTCAGCGAGCCGAGCGCGATCCTGCCGATGATCGGCAGTTCGCGCGCTGCCGAAAATCCGGTGACGTAACGCGGCGTGACCGCCGCATCGTCAATGACGACACCAGCCGCTTTCGCGCCCGCCTTGGCCGCCTGGCCGGCAATGTCGTCGAGCGACGCCGCAGCCACTTTGGCCAATGCCGCGATATCATCAAGAAGGGCGATCAGGCCAACACTCATTCGAGCCTCCGTCGGGAAGACAGACTTACACAGCAAACGGAAAGCCCGTCATCCAACGAGACGTGGCATCCTCCGCCGGGAAGATGCCACGCACAGATCGTAACGACAATGGCCGTTATTCAGCCGGCATCGGGCTCAACCCACCCTCGTCCAGCGGAGGACGGACCTGCCGTTCCCGTTTCTGAGAGGCCCGCGACAGAACGCTCTGCCGGTTCACGGATTTGCGCTCCTCGTCGATGCGGCGGATCAAAATCTCCGCGCGCTCGACGGAGCCGAGAAGCGCCAGGATCGTGCCGCGTTCAGCCGCGCCGGCATTCGGGCCAAGCGCCAGTGTCTGAGCCCGAAGTTCGGTGACGGTGGGAAGGCTGACATGGCCGGCCGGCATGGAGGGACGAACCACGCCGTAGTCGGGCATGATTTCCTGCAAAGAGGCATCGAGCTTGCTCAATGCCTGGTTGACGATCGCCAACGCGGGCTCGCTGAATTTTTCACGCTTCACGCGACGGGCGACCTGATGCATCGATTCCGTCAATGCAGCGGTGAAATCGGCCTCCTCGATCAGGCTGGCAACCAGATCGAGTTGCTCGTAAGGAAGATCCTCCTTCATCAGCGAGGCGGTGTAGTCGCGAATGTCGCGGCTGAGGATATCGGTGGCGAGATAATGTTCGCCAGGATCGGATGGCGCCGACTTGGCAGACCGGGCAATATCCAGGAACATCGCGCCGGCCTGCAGATGCCGCGCGGTCTCCTGCTGGACGGCCGGAACCGCCCGCGCGAAATCGCTTGTGAGCCTGCGGTCGAGGAATTTCGGCGTCGAATAATCTTCCACATCCTCCGCATCGGTGCGGCCAATACGCGACAAGACACGTTCGAACACGCTGACGAAAGGAAACAGCAGCGCCGTATTGAAGACGTTGAAGAAGGTCGAATAGAGACCGACAGCGACCGGGACCAGCGGAAATGTCTCCTTGCCCTCGATGACGACCGGAACGCCGGGATCGCCGCCGAACCATTGCATCGCCCATGCCAGAACGTCGATCGAGACGAAGAACAAGGGCACGGTGATACAAACGCCGATAATGTTGAAGGACATATGGGCATAGGCAGCGCGTTTGGCGTTCTTCGACAGGTTGATCGAGGCAATCCAGGAGGTGATCGTGGTTCCGAGATCCGCACCCAGCGAGAAGGCAACCGCCGTCGTCCAGTCAAGGACACCGGCCGCGCCGAGCCCCATGACGATACCAATCGTCGCCGACGAGGAGTGGATCATCGCAGTGACGCCGGCGGCGATCAGTACGCATTTGATCAGGTTGTAATAGGAGTCGGCGGTCAACGTCGACAGAACGTCCATGACCTCCGGTATGTTGCGCAGCGGCCGAAGGCCGCCGGTCATCAGATTGAGACCGTAGAAAATCAGCGCGAAACCCATGCAGGCAAGCGCGACGTTGCGGACGCGCTCGCTCTTAGCAAAGCAGTAAACCAGCGAAAAAACACCCGCAAAGATCAGGCCAAGTGGACCGAGCGGCAAGGCGATCAAGCCATTTCCGAGCGTCGTTCCGATATTGGCGCCCATGATGACGCTGATCGCCGGACGCAACCCGACAACGCCGGCATTGACGAGGCCGACGACCATGACCGTCATTGCCGTCGATGACTGGATGACCCCGGTGATGAGCGTTCCCGCGATGACGCCCTTGATCGGCGTGCCTGCAGCTCTCGCGAGAAATGCGCGCATCTTGTTGACGGAGAGTGCCTGGATGCCATTCGACATGAACTCCAGACCGAGCATGAATATCCCCAGCCCGCCGATCACAGGCACAAGAATATCCTTGAAAATGTCGATGTTCACTAGCCTTACCCCCTTAGCGCCAAAATGGCGCGCTTCAACGACGCCCCCGCGTCTCACATGCCCGATTTCATATGGTCGGGGTGTCCCGACCGCGTATCATGCGCGCGAACGAATTACTGGCTCGCGGACGCATCATGCTTCAGCCAGTATTTGACGATCTGACTGACGAGCTGCGGCGGCAAAGGCACGTAGCCCAGCGCTTCGGCATCCTTACTGCCTGTCTCGAAGGCCAGACGGAAAAAATCATGCACGCGGCGATAGCGATTGGGCGCCTGTCCCTTCATGGGAACGACGGCAAATGTCGCCCCGCTGATCGGATAGACCGCCTCTCCCGGTTGATCCGTGAGCGACACCGAAAAATCTTTCGCTTCATCCCATGAGACGGTGCCGGCGGCGGCCCGCACGCCGTCCGGTCCCGGTTTTACGAACTGGCCCGATTTGTTTCGAACGGCCGCATAGGGCAGGTTTGCACGCTCGACCTGGCCAAAATCGGCATAGGCGATCGCCCCCTTGGTTGCCTGCACCGCGCGAATGAGATCCCCGGTTCCCTCGACACTCGTCCCCACAGGCCAGGCGATCAGCGTATCCGCTCCATGTGCCGCCTTCCATTCCGGGCTTGCCGAGGACAGGAATTCGGTGAACATGAAGGTGGTGCCTGATCCGTCCTTGCGCGTAACCGGGCTGATTTTCTGATCGGGAAGGCTGATCTCCGGGTTGATCGCCTTGATGGCAGGGTCAGCCCACGACTGGATCTTGCCGAGATAGATATTCGCAAGCAGCGGGCCAGTCAGGTTGATGCGGCCCTTGTCGATACCGTCAAGATTGACGGCAATCGCCACGCTGCCGAGCACGATCGGAAACTGCTGGCGGCCATGCTTCAAAAGCTCGTCGTGGGAGACAGGCACATCGGTTGCAGCGAAATCCAGCTCCGGCTGATCAAGGCGCATCAGACCTGCCAGCGAACCGACGAGCTCGTAATCTACCGTCCAATCGGGTGAGCTGAAGTCGCCGTCATCCATCCGCGCCTTCTCGTAGATTTCGGCCCACTTCGCGATGATGGGTGCCGCGAATGTGGAGCCGGCGCCGCGAATGGGCTCGGCCATGGCTGCAGGAGCGATGAAGAGCGAACCGACAACTGCCGCAAGTCCGCCAAAGCCGGCGGCGGCGGTCGTCACTCTGTGGACTTGCCGAAAAAAACGTTCCATCGGCGCTTCCCCTCGCAACCGTTGACTGCGCACTTCGATCAGAATTCAAACCAGATCAACTCAGGGACCAGCCGTATGAACCCGTGGTCCAGCCGACAGGAATTCCTGCCACCACTAAGTATTTCCATTCATTAACATTTTAATGACAGTTTAGTTTTGCGGGTTGCTGATTCTCGGCGAAGGACATTCTTTGGCTGATCGATGTCGCTCTAAAAATTCGAAATAAAACCGTCACTCAACTGACACATCGGCCGCATTTACAATGGTAAAACAACGCGGCCCGCGCTACGGCCAGACCGACGGTGCGGATTGCTTCTGCGTTCGAGGTGCAAGAGGATGCGGCAGCGCTAAAGCGGCAATACCTCGGCGGCAAGCTCCTCCGCCGTCAGCCCCTTGCCGGCGCGTTGGCCGGCCTCGCCATGCAGCCAGACGCCGGCAGCCGCGGCCTCGAAGGCCGGCAGGCCCTGGGCGAGCAAGCCGCCGATGATGCCGGCAAGCACGTCGCCGGAACCGGCGGTGGCGAGCCAGACGGGAGCGTTGGTATTGATCAGCGCACGTCCATCAGGCGCAGCAATGACGGTATCGGCTCCTTTGTAAATGATCGCGGCATTGGCGCGGCGGGCGGCGGCCACAGCCTTGTCCACCTTGCCGAGCGCGTCGTCGCCGCCGATATCGGGAAAGAGCCGCGCAAATTCTCCCTCGTGCGGCGTCAGCACCAGACGCGGCTCACCCCGGAAAAGATCAAACAGCTGTTGCGGATCATCCTTAAACGAGGAGATGCCGTCGGCATCGAGCACCAGATGACGATCGGCAAGGGCCGAGACGAAGCTACGCGCCCTGGCGCCGATGCCGAAACCGGGGCCGAGGACGAAGGTCTGCAGCCGCTTGTCGGAGAGCCAGTCGCCGAGATCGGCCTCATCGTCGATGGCATGCAGCATGACGGCGGTCAGATGCGCGGCATTGGCGGCCATCGCCGCGCGGGGGGCGGCGATCGTCACCAGGCCGGCGCCGGCCTTCAGGCCAGAGATTGCCGATATGCGCGCCGCACCCGTCTTGTCGGCCTCACCTGAGAAGACGACCAGATGACCGCGCTTGTATTTATGGGTTTCCAGATGCTCGGCCGGCAGCGCACTCTTCCAGGCATCCGGCGTGTTCTCGGCGATGACGCCGCCTGCTTCAGCCCTGACGATGCGGGCGGGGATACCAATGTCG
Source organism: Rhizobium leguminosarum (assembly GCF_001679785.1). Taxonomy (NCBI): domain Bacteria; kingdom Pseudomonadati; phylum Pseudomonadota; class Alphaproteobacteria; order Hyphomicrobiales; family Rhizobiaceae; genus Rhizobium; species Rhizobium leguminosarum. Next base: position 1,413,540 of record NZ_CP016286.1, on the reverse strand, counting down.
AAGACCTCCAATTCACCGCAAAGCTCCCTGCCCGGCATCAGCAGATGGCCGGGCTTGCGGGTCATGAAGGTGATGGTGTTGCAGGCCCGGAAAGCAGTACCCAGCACCTTGCCGGTGCGACCATCAAGGCCGGAGGGCAGATCAATGGCGAGCACGGGAATAGCGGCCTCGGTGACGCGGCGGATCAGCGCGCGCACATCGGCCGACACCGCGCGGCCAAGCCCCGCCCCGAACAGGCCATCGATGAAGACGTCGCCGGTTTCCGGCCGATAGAGGCCGAGTTCCTGTCCCTCCAATGCGCAGCCGATGCGGGCGCGGGCGGCATCGCCCTTCAGCCTGGAGGGATCGCCAAGGTGGAAGAGCGCCACCCTCGCCCCGCTCTGCTGCAGATGGCGGGCTGCGACATAGGCGTCGCCGCCATTGTTGCCGGGCCCGCAGAGTGCGACGAAACGTAAAGCTCCGGGATGAAGGCGCAGAGCAGCGGCCGCGACCGCGGCACCTGCCCTCTCCATCAAGCCGAAGGAGTCGATGCCGGATGCGGCAGCGGCCGCGTCGACGGCGGCCATTTCGGCAGGCGTGAGAAGAAGGTCGGACGGATGTTTGGTCATCATCCTATTCAATCAAAAAACGCCTAAAAAACAACCGCCTGAAATACCAAAGAGAAGGACTCTATTTAGGCAATTGCCTATATTTTCACCTCAGCGTGACGTGTATTCGCAGTTGCGAAAATACATGAGTTTTTCCGTTTCCGATGGGATTTTGATCGGGAGACAATGTTTTTCCATCTGACCGTCGCCAAAACCACATAGAATTCCCCGCAAACGCGCCGGTTTTGGCAGAATCGACGTCTTTTTTCGACAAGACGGATTTCAAACTGGCACGATATCTGCATCATATCCGGCGAGCGGGAAAATTCCTGCCATAACAAGAGAAGCGGAGAGACATTTTCTCATGAAAAAGATCGAAGCGATCATTAAGCCTTTCAAGCTGGACGAAGTGAAGGAAGCCCTTCAGGAAGTTGGCCTGCAGGGTATCACGGTCACGGAAGCCAAGGGTTTCGGCCGTCAGAAAGGCCACACGGAACTCTACCGCGGAGCCGAATACGTCGTCGATTTCCTGCCGAAGGTCAAAGTCGAGGTCGTATTGGCCGACGAGAACGCGGAGGCGGTTATCGATGCGATCCGCAAGGCGGCGCAGACCGGCCGCATCGGCGACGGAAAGATCTTCGTCTCCAACGTCGAAGAGGTTATCCGCATCCGCACCGGCGAGACCGGCATCGATGCCATCTGACCACTTTGCCAATCGCGCAAAGTCCGTTACCGTCATCGCCGACCTACACCGTCATCGCAAATCGGAGGAAACTCATTAATGGCGACCGCAAGCGAAATTCTGAAGCAGATCAAGGAGAACGACGTAAAGTTCGTCGATCTGCGTTTCACCGACCCAAAGGGCAAGCTGCAGCATGTGACGATGGACGTGGTCTGCGTCGATGAAGACATGTTCGTTGACGGCGTGATGTTCGACGGCTCCTCGATCGGTGGCTGGAAGGCCATCAATGAGTCCGACATGGTGCTGATGCCCGATACCGAAACGGTGCATATGGACCCATTCTTCGCTCAGTCGACCATGGTCATCGTCTGCGACATCCTCGATCCGGTTTCCGGCGAGGCCTATAACCGCGATCCGCGCGGCACCGCCAAGAAGGCCGAAGCCTACCTCAAGGCATCCGGCATCGGCGATACGGTCTTCGTCGGTCCGGAAGCCGAATTCTTCGTCTTCGACGACGTCAAGTACAAGGCCGATCCCTACAATACCGGCTTCAAGCTCGACTCGACCGAACTGCCATCGAACGACGATACCGATTACGAAACCGGCAACCTTGGCCATCGCCCGCGCGTCAAGGGCGGTTATTTCCCTGTTCCTCCCGTCGACAGCGCCCAGGACATGCGTTCGGAAATGCTGACGGTGCTCTCCGAGATGGGCGTCGTCGTCGAAAAGCATCACCATGAAGTCGCCGCCGCCCAGCACGAACTCGGCATCAAGTTCGATACGCTGGTGCGCAACGCCGACAAGATGCAGATCTACAAATACGTCGTGCACCAGGTGGCCAACGCCTACGGCAAGACGGCGACCTTCATGCCGAAGCCGATCTTCGGCGACAACGGCTCGGGCATGCATGTGCACCAGTCGATCTGGAAGGGCGGCAAGCCGACCTTTGCCGGCGACGAATATGCCGGCCTTTCGGAGAGCTGCCTGTTCTACATCGGCGGCATCATCAAGCATGCCAAGGCGATCAACGCCTTCACCAACCCGTCGACGAACTCCTACAAGCGTCTCGTCCCGGGTTACGAAGCCCCCGTGCTGCTTGCCTATTCGGCCCGCAACCGCTCGGCTTCCTGCCGCATTCCGTTCGGCTCCAACCCGAAGGCCAAGCGCGTCGAAGTCCGCTTCCCGGATCCGACCGCCAATCCCTATCTCGCCTTTGCTGCCATGCTGATGGCCGGTCTCGATGGCATCAAGAACAAGATCCATCCCGGCAAGGCCATGGACAAGGATCTCTACGACCTGCCGCCGAAGGAACTGAAGAAGATCCCGACCGTCTGCGGCTCGTTGCGCGAAGCACTCGAAAGCCTCGACAAGGACCGCAAGTTCCTGACCGCCGGCGGCGTCTTCGACGACGACCAGATCGATGCCTTCATCGAGCTGAAGATGGCTGAGGTGATGCGTTTCGAAATGACGCCGCATCCGGTCGAATACGACATGTATTATTCGGCCTGATCGGCCGCGAACACAGAAAGTCCCGGCCCGCCGGGGCTTTCGCCTCCCAGGTCATGGACGCCACTACAGCGCCGCGCGTCTTTCAGACGCGCAAGGACGCTGTAGAACTTGGAGTGCTGCATAATTTTGTCCTTAAATCGGTTCCGATTTGAGGAATTATGCAGAAGGAGGATATGACGTTCATGTGACGAACTCGCGCAAAAATCTTGATTTGCGCGACACCAATCACCAAATTTGGTGATGAAAGGAAGTCGTACCATGAAAGAAAGAGTAGCAAAGTTCAGTATCGGCGAAGTGGTTCGGCACAAGGTTTTTCCGTTTCGCGGCGTCATTTTCGACGTTGATCCGGAGTTCGCGAATACGGAGGAATGGTGGAATTCCATTCCGGCCGAGGTGCGCCCGAGCAGGGACCAGCCCTTCTATCACCTGCTTGCCGAGAATGACGAAAGCGAATATGTCGCTTATGTCTCCGAACAGAACCTGATGAACGACGAAAGCGGCACGCCGCTTCGCAACCCACAGATCTACCAGATTTTCGATCAGGCTCCGTCAGGGCAGTTCAAACCCAAGATGAGCTTCGCCCACTAACCCACTCGTGCCGATCGTTAAATCAAGGCCTCGCTTCTCCCGGCGAGGCCTTTTCTTTGCGCAACAAAAAACCCGGCGCGAAGCCGGGTTTCTGTTTCAAAGAAATGGCAGGATTACTGCGCCTTGGCTGCCTTCTGGGCGTCTTCCAGCTTCTTGCGGGCTTCTTCGGCCTTCTTCTGCATGCCTTCCTGGAGGCTGCGCTGGCTTTCGGCGAGCTTGGATTCGGAAACCGGTTCACCATCGTAAGCGCCGGTGAAGCCTTCGAGCGAGATCTTGATCGGGTTCGGGGCGCGGCGGAAGTTGATCGAGGTGAAGATCACGTCGCTGCCCTTCTTGAGGCTGGCGATCATCGCGTCGGTCAGCGGAATTTCGGCGGTGCACTTGTCCGGCAGGCAGACGGCGTAGTCGAGCTTCTGGCCCTTGCCGCCGTCGATCTGCATGATGACGCCGGGAGGAACGAGACGTGCCGTGGGAACCGAGACCTGCAGGAGCTTGCGGTTGATCTTGCCGGATACCGAGATCAGGCCGACGGCCGTGACGAGCTGGCCGCCATTGGCGAGGATCAGGTTCTGGACAACACAGATGTCGTTGTCTTCCTGCTTGCTGCAGGTCTTGTACCAGCCGAGCTTCGGCGCTCCTGCGGCCTGTGCCGGGGCATCGGCCGGAGCCTGTGCTGCCGCATCCTGTGCGAAGGAGGAGACCGGAGCCGAAGCGCCGAACACCACTGCCAGAACGGACAGTGCTGCCCGCATTTTCTTTTCAGACTTGAACATCATAACGAATTCCGTCTCCTGATATCCGTTCGGAGCAGCGGTTTGCCGCCCCAACCATCGGGTCGTTCGGCACTCCACCTCTTAAAAAAATAAGGCAAATGCATGACCCCGAAACTTCGGGTTCACCTGTTACATCGCAGCGTTCAAGATATCCAGCTTTTCTTTGGCAATTTGAGGTGCATTTCGTCGCGAAGCCAAAGAAATCGCCGATCCGTGTTGGAATCGGTCGACCCCATGATAATCTCCGCGGTGAATCATGCCCCGTTTTCACGGATCAAGGATTGCCGAATGCTCCGGATTGCCGTCCCCCTCGTCCTCTCGCTGCTGTGCGGCACTGTCGCTGCCGAGCCGCTGCACGGCATCGCGATGCACGGCGAGCCGGCCTTGCCGGCCGACTACAAACACTTCCCTTACGTCAATCCCGACGTGAAAAAGGGTGGCAAGATCACCTATGGCGTGGTCGGCACCTTCGACAACCTCAACCCGTTCATCCTCAAGAGCATGCGCACGACGGCGCGCGGCATGTGGGATCCGGATTATGGCAATCTCGTCTACGAATCGCTGATGCAGCGCTCCAGGGACGAGCCGTTCACACTCTACGGCCTGCTTGCCGAGACGGTGGAATGGGACGACGACCGGAGCTTCATCCAGTTCAACCTCAATCCGAAGGCGAAATGGGCCGATGGCCAGCCGGTGACGCCCGAGGATGTGATGTTCACCTTCGAGCTGATGCGCGACAAGGGCCGCGTGCCCTTCGCCAACCGCCTCAACGTCGTCGCCAAGATGGAAAAGGTCGGCGAGCGCAGTGTGCGATTCACCTTCAACGACAAGGCCGACCGGGAGACGCCGCTGATCTTCGGTCTCTTCCCGGTGCTGCCGAAACATGCAATCGATCCGGCAACTTTCGACCGTTCGTCGCTGACCCCCCCGGTCGGCTCCGGTCCCTACAAGGTGAAGACGGTGAAGCCTGGTGAGAGCATCACCTATGAGCGCGATCCGAATTACTGGGGCAAGAACATTCCCGCCAAGGTCGGCACCGACAATTACGACCAGATCACCGTCCAGTATTTCCTGCAGGACACGACGCTGTTCGAGGCCTTCAAGAAGGGCGATGTCGACATCTATCCCGACGGCAATCCCGGCCATTGGGCCAATGCCTATAACTTTCCCGCCGTCACCTCGGGGGCTGTGGTCAAGGACGTGTTCACACCGAAACTGCCGAGCGGCATGCTCGGCTTCGTGTTCAACACGCGCCGGCCGATCTTTACCGATCCCAAGGTGCGCGAAGGCCTGTCGCTGGTGTTCGACTTCGAATGGGCAAACAAGAACCTTTATTCCGGCGCCTATAAACGCACGCAGAGCTTCTGGCAGAATTCCGAGCTGTCGAGTTTCGGGGTTCCCGCCAATGCAGCCGAGCTTGCCCTGCTCGGGCCGATCAAGGACAAGATTGCGCCGGAGATTCTCGACGGCACCTACAAGCTGCCGGTCACCGACGGCTCCGGCCGCGACCGCAATGTGCTGAAACAGGCCGTCGAGCAGTTGAAACAGGGCGGCTATACGATCCAGGGCGGCAAGATGCTCAATGCCTCCGGCCGCCAGCTCGCCTTCGAGATCATGACGCAGAATGCCGACCAAGAAAAGCTTGCCGTTGCCTACCAGCGTTCGCTGCAGACGATCGGCATCGCCGCTTCCATCCGCACGGTCGACGATTCGCAGTATCAGAGCCGGACGAACAGCTTCGATTACGACATGATCATGAAGTCCTATACCTCGTCGTTGTCCCCTGGGAACGAGCAACTCGGCCGCTGGTCTTCGGTTGCGCGTACGCGCGAGGGAACCGACAGCTTCGCCGGCGCCAACGATCCCGATCTCGACACACTGATCAATCACCTGCTCAGGGCACACTCGGCGGAGGATTTCACTGCGGCGGTCCGCTCCTACGACCGGCTGCTGCTTTCCAGCCATTACGTGCTGCCGCTCTATCACATGGACCAGCAATGGATGGCGCGGAGCAAGCGCATCGGCCGTCCCGACAGCGTACCGCTCAGCGGATATCAGCTGCCGGTATGGTGGGATACGAGCGCGCAGTAAGACCGGCGAACGGCCGGTCCTCATGCCTCCTCCGGAGGCGCACAGAAATAAGGAACATCATCATGGAGCGCATCACCATCGACGTCGTCTCGGATGTCGTCTGCCCCTGGTGCTATCTCGGCAAGGCGCGGCTGGAACTCGCCATCGCCGAGGTGCAGGACCAAATCGGCGTCGACATCAACTGGCGGCCGTACCAGCTCAATCCCGACTACCCCAAGGAAGGCGTCGACCAGAAGAAGGCGCTGGCGGAGAAGCTGGGCGGCGAGGAGCGTGTGGCCCAGGCGCACAAGATGCTCAGCGATTACGGCCGCGAGGTCGGCATCGCCTTTAATTTCGAGGCGATCAAGATCGGCCCGAACACACTCGATGCGCATCGGCTGATCCACTGGGCGATGATCGAAGGCCGCGAGAAGCAGGACAAGGTCGTTGCCGCGCTGTTCAAGGCGAATTTCGAGGAAGGCCGCAATGTCGGCGACCATGCTGTGCTGCTCGATATCGCCGAAAAATCAGGCCTCGACCGCTCGGTCATCGCCTCGCTGCTTGCCTCCGATGCCGACCGCGATCTGATCGTCGCCGAAATCAAGGCAGCGCAGGAGATGGGCGTCAACGGCGTGCCCTTCTTCATCTTCGATCAGCAATATGCCGTCAGCGGCGCACAGACGCCCGAGGTGTTGGCGAACGCGTTGCGCGACATTGCTAAGGCGAAGACCGAGGCGCGGTCAGGCCTCAACTGACGCCGCCGGTCATGCCGATCGAGATCGAACAGTCGCGAGCGAGTTGGGCCGAGGACTTTACGACGCTCAAGAGTGCCATCATGCGGGCAGCGCCCGCCGGCGCATACCTGCATCATATCGGCTCGACCGCCATTCCCGGTCTTCCAGCAAAAGATATCATCGATATCCAACTTACCGTGGAGACTCTGGCCGAGGTCAGCGAAAGCACGCTCGAACGGGAGGGGTTCGAGCGCAGATCAATAGTGGCCGATCATTGCCCTCCGGGACTTGACCTTGCGGAAGGCGAGTTGCGGAAGGCACTTTATCGCAGCAAAGGGCGTCCGGCCAATCTGCACGTTCGGGAAAGAGGCCGTTTCAATCAGCGTTACCCTCTTCTTTGCCGCGACTTCCTCCGCGCCCATCCGACAGCGGCAAACGCCTATGCGCTGATCAAGCAACGGCTCGCCCAGCGCTCTCCCGCGGACGTCGATTTCTATTACGATATCAAGGACCCGGTGTTCGACATCATCATGGTCGGCGCCAACGAATGGGCGAAACTGATCGGCTGGTCGGAACCGCCAGGCGACTAGGACTACCTTTTAAGATCAGGCCGGAGCGCCATGCAGCTGACCTAGTCTCATTTCAACTACACGCGTGACAACCGATTTATTTCATCTATCCAGTTACTTCCAATTTCAGATAGCGACAGTTAGCAGGACCTTCCGGTGAGTTCTCAAGTGTCATCCCTCCGTGAATCCGCTTCGACTTCGGAAGCAATGATCGCGATCGTATTTATGAAGGATGGCGATTCAGATTGTCTTTCGCCTATTTCCCTTGCGCTACGGCAAAGCTGGCCCGGTTCGAGCATTGATGTTTCGGAAAACGACGAGAACAAACCACTTTTCGTCTTCTACGACAGCACCTTGGGCGGCAGCGTGATGTTCATGGATGCTCAGGCTCCTTTGGGTGAAGGTGACCCGCAAATCAGAAATGCCTGGTTCTGGCCGACCGCTTGGAAAGAACTCAGCCAGCACAGATCACATATCATTGTCACTATTTTCGGCGGGGGTAGCGGAAAGCAAAAAGCCTTAGCTTTGCAAAGGATGCTGCAGGTAATCCTGACAAGCATTCCCTCTGCGATCGGTGTTGTGAGTCTTTCCTCAGGGGCGCTGTTGCCAACTTCGATGGTCTTGCCGCTCGTCGAGAAAGACACCGAGGTCGCTATTCCGATTTTTGTTTCCTGTTTGTTTGCAACAGAAAATCCCTCGCGTTTTCCAAAACCTTCAATCTTTTGCTCGACAGAAGGACTGATGAACTTCGGCTTGAAAAACATCGAGGCGCGAGGCTATCCCGGCACTATTCCGGACTTGCATGAGTTCATGCTTGCCTTCGCAGCGTACTTGATTGAGCATGAGGCAAATGTGGCAGATGGCGATACGGTCGGATCAACTGAGCAAAAAATTCTCGTGAAGATAGAGAAATCGTTGTTTCGCGAGAGCCAAGTGTACAGTCTATATTTTCAAGGAATGACTTGGCGAGCGAAACTGTGGCGCTTCCTGTTTGGCAACCGACCGTAGCTTCAACCCAGAACCGGAACGCAGCGCACCTCGGTCTTCACCGAATTGGCGATGAAGCATTCGTCGTGGGCGCGATGGTGCAAGGCTTCGAGTTCGCTTAAAGAGGGCTGTTTTTCGCCGCTGAAGACGACATGCGGCCGCAGCGTCACGACGGTCATGGCGAGGCGGCCCTCGGCATTCTTTTCCATGACGCCCTCGGCGGCATCGGTGTAGCTCTCGACGCAAAAGCGCTGTTTGGCGGCGAGCGACAGGAACCAGAGCATGTGGCAGCTGGAGAGCGAGGCGACGAAAGCCTCTTCCGGATCGACGGCATCCTCCGCGGAATAGGGCAGCGGCACGACATGGGCGGAAGAGGACGCCCTCACCTCGATGCCACCATCAAAGGTCCAGCGGTGGGCACGGCTGTAGCGGTTGTCGGTAAAGGTTTCGCCGTTGCGCTGCCAGGCGATCGTTGCGCCGTATGTTCCCATCTCGATCTCCCTTTTCCATGCAATTCCGGACGCAAAACCGCGGCACAGTTTTGCTGGAGTTGCTCTATTTCGCGAATTCCGCCAGCTGCGTCATGATAACGGCAGCGCCCTGCAGGCGTTTTTCCGGTGTCGGCAGGTCTCGGGTCAGGAACAGGCTGTGATCGGGGCGGATCTTCGCCATCGTGCCCTGCTTGCCGATATAACCGACGAGGTTGGCCGGATTGGGGAATTCCTTGTTGCGGAACTGCACGACGACGCCCTTCGGGCCGGCATCGAGCTTTTCGACATTGGCGGTGCGGCAGAGCGATTTGATGTAGACGATCTTCAGCAGGTGCTGGACTTCGATCGGCATCGGGCCGAATCTGTCGATCATCTCGGCGCCGAAGCCGTCGATTTCCTTGAGTTCGGTGATTTCGCCGAGACGGCGGTAGAGCGCCATGCGCAGATGCAGGTCGGGCACGTATCCTTCCGGGATCATTACCGTCGTGCCGACGGAGATCTGCGGCGACCAGCCGGTATCGTGGATCTCGTCGACACCCTTGACCTCGGCGACCGCCTCTTCCAGCATTTGCTGGTAGAGCTCGAAGCCGACTTCCTTGATATGGCCTGACTGCTCCTCGCCGAGCAGGTTGCCGGCGCCGCGAATATCGAGATCGTGGCTCGCCAGCTGGAAGCCGGCGCCGAGCGTATCCAGCGATTGCAGCACCTTCAACCGGCGTTCGGCGGTTGCCGTCAGCACCTTATTAACAGGCAGGGTGAAGAGCGCGAAGGCGCGCACCTTCGAGCGGCCGACGCGACCACGCAGCTGATAGAGCTGGGCAAGGCCGAACATATCAGCACGGTGGACGATCAGCGTATTGGCGGTGGGCACGTCGAGGCCGGATTCGACGATGGTGGTCGAGAGAAGCACGTCGTAGCGGCCTTCATAGAAGGCGTTCATGATATCTTCGAGTTCGCCGGCCGGCATCTGGCCATGGGCGACCGCGACCTTCAGCTCCGGCACATCCGACTGCAGGAAGGCATGCACGTCCTCGAGATCGGCAAGCCTGGGGCAGACATAGAAGCTCTGGCCGCCGCGATAATGCTCGCGCATCAGCGTCTCGCGGATGACCAGGCTGTCGAAGGGAGAAATGAAGGTGCGCACCGCCATGCGGTCGACCGGCGGGGTGGTGATCAGCGACAGTTCGCGCACACCGGTCATGGCAAGCTGCAGCGTGCGCGGGATCGGCGTCGCCGACAGCGTCAGCACGTGCACGTCGCTTTTCAGCTCCTTCAGCCGCTCCTTGTGCTTGACGCCGAAGTGCTGTTCCTCGTCGATGACGAGCAGGCCGAGATTGGCGAATTTGATGCCGGCGCCGAGCAGCGCATGGGTGCCGACGACGATATCGGTCTTGCCTTCCGCCACTTCCTTCTTCGTCAGCGCCAGCTCCTTGGCGCCGACAAGGCGCGAGGCCTGCTGGATGCGCACCGGCAGACCGCGGAAACGATCGGAAAAGGTTTTGAAATGCTGGCGGGAAAGCAGTGTCGTCGGCACGACGATGGCGACCTGGGCGCCGTTCATCGCTGCGACGAAGGCGGCGCGCAGCGCCACCTCCGTCTTGCCGAAGCCGACGTCGCCGCAGACCAGACGGTCCATCGGCCGGCCGGCGCCGAGATCGGAGCGCACCGCCTCGATGGCGTTTTCCTGGTCCTCGGTCTCGTCATAGGGGAAGCGGGCGGCGAATTCGTCGTAAAGGCCTTCCGGCGTCGTCAGCATCGGCGCGTGGCGCGTCAGGCGCTCGGCGGCGATGCGGATCAGCGCATCGGCCATATCGAGCAGGCGCTTCTTGAGCTTGGCCTTGCGCATCTGCCAGGCGCCGCCGCCGAGCTTGTCGAGCTGAGCTTCGGTGCCTTCGCCGCCGTAACGCGAGAGAAGATCGATGTTTTCGACCGGCAGGAAGAGCTTGGCCTCGTCGGCATATTGCAGTTCGAGGCAGGCATGCGGCGCGCCTGCGGCCTCGATGGTCCTCAGTCCTATAAAGCGGCCGATACCATGTTCGGCGTGGACGACGATCGAACCCTCATCGAGGCCCGCGACTTCCGAGATGAAATCGGCTGCGCGCTTGCGGCGCTTGGAGCGGCGCACCATGCGGTCGCCTAATATATCCTGCTCGCCGATGACGACGAGGTCCCCGGCCTCGAAGCCGGCTTCGAGACTGAGCACGGCAGCAGCAGCCTCGCCTCTCGCCAGCGAGCCGATATCCTTCAGCGCCTCGATCGGCTTGACCTTTTCCAGGCCGTGTTCGTTCAACACCTGCAGCAGCCGCTCCAGCGAGCCTTCGGTCCAGGCGGTGACGAGCACTTTCGCGCCGGCAGCACGGCGGTCGGCGATATGCTTGACGACGACGTCGAAGATGTTGATGCGTTCGGCATCGCCGCCGCCTTCGGCATTGGAGCGGGCCCAGCGCTGGCCCTGGCGGGCGTCGACATTGACGACCCGCCGTGCCTCGCCCTCATGCTCGTTGAAGGGGCTGATGCGGATCGCGGCCAGCGCATCGAGGGTTTTGATGAAAAGCTTGCTGTCGAGATAGAGCTGGCCCGGCGTCACCGGCTTGTAGGGCGTGCCCTGCGTCATCCCCTTGGCCGGCTGGCCGGAGTTCAGGCGGGCGTCATAATAGTCGAAAACGAGCTTGGAGCGCTCTTCGGCTGCTTCACGCACCGTATGATCGATGACGATCCGGAAGCCGCTCAAATAATCGAAGACGGTATCGAGCTTCTCGTAGAAAAGCGGCAGCCAGTGCTCCATGCCAGGGTAACGGCGGCCTTCGGAGACGGCAAGATAGAGCGCGTCGTCGCGGGTGGTCGCGCCGAAAGCGGAGAGGTAATTCTTGCGGAAACGGCTGATCGTATCGGGCGTCAGCGTCACCTCGCTCATCGGATTGAGATCGAGGGAGCGCACCTGCCCGATTGTGCGCTGGCTTGCCGGATCGAAGCTGCGGATGCTTTCCAGCGTATCACCGAAGAAATCGAGGCGGACCGGCTCTTCGGAACCCGGTACGAAGACGTCGAGAATGCCGCCGCGCACGGCATATTCGCCGACCTCGCGAACGGTGGCGACCCGCTCGAAGCCATTGCGCTCCAGGCGGCCGGCGAGATCGTCCATGCGCAGCTGATTGCCTGGACGGGCCGAAAAACTCAGGCCTTCGATGACATCCTGCGGCGCCACCTTCTGCAGCATGGCATTGGCGGTGACGAGCACGATTGCCGCATGCGGCTTCTTGCGATGGGCGATGAGGCCGCCGAGTGCAGCCAGCCGGCGAGCCGAGGTGTCGGCGCTCGGCGAGACGCGGTCATAAGGCAGACAGTCCCAGGCCGGCAAGGTGAGAACCGGAATGTCGGGGGCGACGAAGCCCAGCATCTGCTCCAGATCGGCCATGCGGTGGCCGTCGGACATGACATAGGCGACCGGCTCTCCCGTTCGGGCGAGCTCGGCGAGCAGCAGCGTTTCAAGACCTGCCGGCACATTGCCGATCGTCAGCGGCTCGGCAATGGCCGCAAGCTTCTTCGCATCGAAACCAGGGATCATTCCGGCGTCCTGAGGGGCTTGTCAAAATCGGGTTTGTAGGCGGCGATGCGGGCAAACATCGGTGTTTGGAAACGCTCAGGCACCGGCCATGTTCCCATGATCCAGCGGACGAGATCATTGTCCTCTTCCGCCATGATCGTCTCGAACTCGTCGAGCTCGGCTTCCGAAAGCGTCGCCACCTCGGCTTCGGCGAACTGGCCGAAGACCAGATCCATTTCGCGGATGCCGCGATGCCAGCAGCGGAAAAGGATCCGGCGGCGGCGCGGGTCGAGACCGGCACTCGTGAGCGTGACACCTGTCATGGCATTACCTTCCTGTTGATGCGCCTCTATAGACCCTGGAAAGCGGCTTGTCAGCCTTGCCAAGGCCGCATTGTTCGTCGCATTTTGGCCGCATGCGCCCCGCCATTCTCGATCCTCTGTTTTCCCCTATTTCGGGCCTTCCGGGCGTCGGACCGAAGATCGCCGAGCTGCTGGTCAAGCTGCTCGGGCGCGAGACGCTGGAGGATTGCCGGGTCATCGATCTGCTCTTCCACGCGCCCTTCTCGCTGATCGACCGGCGCAACCAGCCTGGAATCGCCCGCGCGCCGCAGGGCGCGATCGTGACGATCACGGCGCGCGTCGACCGGCACCAGGTGCCGCCGGGCGGCAAAAGCAACATTCCCTATCGCGTCTTCCTGCATGACGAGACCGGCGAACTGACGCTGGTCTTCTTCCGCGGACAGGCGGCGTGGCTGGAAAAGCAGCTGCCTGTTGACGCGGAGGTGACGGTCAGCGGCAAGATCGACTGGTTCAACGGCCGCGCCTCGATGGTGCATCCCGATTATATCGTCAGGGCCGACGAGGCGGAGAGCCTGCCGCTGGTCGAACCGATCTATCCGCTGACGGCGGGGCTCTCGCCGAAGACGCTGCGCAAGATCATCGACGCCGGCCTGCCGCGTTTTCCCGAGCTGCCGGAATGGATCGACCTGGCGCTGACAGAGAAGCAAGGCCTGCCGTCGATCCGCGACAGTTTCCACATGCTGCACGAGCCGCGCGATCCTGGGGATATCGACCCGCAGGCCCCTGCCCGGCGGCGGCTTGCCTATGACGAATTCCTCGCCGGCCAGCTGTCGCTGAGCCTGGTGCGGCAGAGGTTGCGCAAGGTGGCGGGCCAGCCGGTCACTGCGACGGGCACAATCAGCAGCAAGATCCTGAAGAGCTTGCCCTTTTCGCCTACCGGCAGCCAGAACGAGGCAATCGCCGAGGTTTTGAAAGATATGGCCGGCAACGAGCGCATGCTGCGGCTGCTGCAGGGCGATGTCGGTTCCGGCAAGACGCTGGTGGCGCTGATGGCGATGGCGGCGGTGATCGAGAGCGGCGGCCAGGCCGTGCTGATGGCGCCGACCGAAATCCTGGCGCGGCAGCACCACGCGACGATCTCGAAATTCGCCGCCTCCGCCGGGCTCGGCATCGAGGTGCTGACCGGGCGAACCAAGGGACGCGAGAGGGAGGAAATCCTGGAGCGCATCGCCTTGGGTGCTGCCCAGATCATCATCGGCACGCATGCCCTGTTCCAGGACAGCGTCGCCTACGCCAATCTGATGCTTGCCGTCGTCGACGAGCAGCACCGTTTCGGCGTGCATCAGCGCCTGCGGTTGACCGCCAAGGGCCTCTCGCCGCACATGCTTGTCATGACGGCGACGCCGATCCCGCGCACGCTGGTGCTTGCCGCCTTCGGCGATATGGACGTCTCCAAGCTCACCGAAAAACCGGCCGGCCGCAAGCCGATCCAGACGATCACCGTGCCGATGGAACGGACCGGCGAAATCGTCGGCCGACTGCAAAGCGCGATCGCCGAGGGCAAGAAGGCCTACTGGATCTGCCCACTGGTCGAGGAGTCCGAAGAGCTCGACCTGATGTCGGCCGAGGAGCGGCATGCGACGCTGGTCTCAGCACTCGGCCCGGGCATCGGCCTCATCCACGGCCGCATGAGCGGGCCGGAGAAGGATGCTGCGATGATGGCGTTCAAGAACGGCGAGACCCGGCTGCTCGTCGCCACCACCGTCGTCGAGGTCGGCGTCGACGTGCCGGATGCGACGATCATGGTGATCGAACATGCCGAACGCTTCGGCCTGGCGCAATTGCATCAGCTGCGCGGTCGCGTCGGGCGCGGCGACGAGGCCTCGACCTGCATCCTGCTCTACAAGGGGCCACTCGGCGAGACCGGCCATGCCAGGCTTTCGATCATGCGCGAGACGGAGGATGGCTTCCGCATTGCCGAGGAGGACCTGAAGCTGCGCGGTGAAGGCGAATTGCTCGGCACACGGCAATCCGGCACGCCGGGCTTCCGCATCGCCAGCCTCGAGGCGCATGCCGAGCTGTTGGAGATCGCCCGCAAGGATGCTGCTTACCTCATCGAGCGCGATCCGGAATTGACCACCGAGAGAGGAACGGCGATCCGCACCCTGCTCTATCTTTTCCGCCGCGACGAGGCGATCCGTTTTCTTAGAGCGGGTTAAAGCGCGCCGAGGCGCGCTTTAAGTCTTTGTTCTATGCATGTCGTTACCCCAAAACCGCTGAACACTTTTGGGCGACATGCATCATTCAGCCTTGGAAACCGCCACCGGCTTTGGCCGCGGCAAATGCTTCTGCTTCGGATCGGCCGGCTTGTGTTCGGGCGCCACAAGCCCGCCTGAAATCAGGAACTTGGCGGCGTCTTCCGGCGACATATCGAGCATGACGATCTTCTCGCGCGGCACGAAGATGAGGAAGCCGGCTGTCGGCACCGGCGTCGGCGGCAGGAAGACGGCGACCATGTCCTGGCCCATGGCATTGAACTTCGAAGCGATTTCGCCCTTGGCGTCGGTGGCAATGAAGATCAGTGCCCAGAGGCCGGGACCCGGATATTCGATGAGGCCGACCTTTTTGAAGGAGTTCGCCTGTTCCTTCAGCACGGTTTCGAAAATCTGCTTCACGCTTCTGTAGATCGTGCGTACCAGCGGCATGCGCTGAACGATCGATTCGCCGAACCGGACGATGCTCTGGCCGATGAGGTTCTTGCCGAGGAAGCCGACGACGGTGATCAGCACGACGGCGATCAGCAGGCCGAAGCCCGGAATCGCGAAATTGAGATAGCTTTCCGGATTCCAGCGCGCCGGAATATAGGGCCGGACCCAGCTGTCCGACCAATGGATGAAGGTCCAGGTCAGCCAGATGGTAATCGCGATCGGCGCGCAGATGATCAGTCCTGCGAGAAAATTATTCCTCAGCCGCGTCGCCACCGGCATTCTGGGGGTGTTGTCGGCCATCGTTTCCTGATGAACTCCATCTCAGTCCTGGACGGGCCGGAACGCCGGCCCTCCCCCTTGTCCGCAGACCAAAATTGCCAGAATTCGGGGCGTCGCACAATATGTTTCGGTGCGACGGTCCCGGCGTTACAGGCTTATTCCACGGTCACGGATTTCGCCAGGTTGCGCGGCTGGTCGACATCGGTGCCCATGAAGACGGCGGTGTGATAGGCGAGCAATTGGATCGGCAGCGAGAAGATCATCGGTGCGATGATTTCGTCAACCACAGGCAGGGTGATTGTTGCCATGGTCGGCAGTTTCGAGACAGCCGCACCGGCCTCGTCGGTGATGAAGATGATGCGGCCGCCGCGGGCTGCAACCTCCTGCATGTTCGAGACGGTCTTTTCGAAGAAACGGTCGTAGGGGGCGATGACGATGACAGGCATGTTCTCATCGATCAGCGCGATCGGTCCATGCTTCAATTCACCGGCGGCGTAACCTTCGGCGTGGATATAGGAAATTTCCTTGAGCTTCAGCGCGCCTTCCATGGCGAGCGGGAAGCTGGTGCCGCGGCCGAGATAGAGCACGTCCTTGCACTTCGACAGCTCGCGCGACAGGCTTTCCATCTGCGGCTGGATAAGGTTCAGCACCCGGCTCATGATGCGCGGCATTTCGGCGAGATGGCGCACCAGTGCCCTCTCCTCATCTGCACTCACCGTGCCGCGCGCCTTGCCGGCGCCGATCGCCAGCGCTGCCAGCACGGCAAGCTGGCAGGTGAAGGCCTTGGTCGAGGCGACGCCGATTTCGGGGCCGGCCATGATCGGGAAGACGGCGTCGGATTCGCGCGCAATCGTCGATTCGCGGACATTGACGACGGCGCCGATCTTCAACCCGTTGTCGCGGCAATAACGCAAGCATGCGAGCGTATCGGCGGTCTCGCCTGACTGCGAGATGAAGAGTGCGGCCTGCGACGGCGACAGCGGCATTTCGCGGTAGCGGAATTCGGAGGCGACGTCGATCTCGACCGGCAGGCGGGCATAACGCTCGAACCAATATTTGCCGACGAGGCCGGCGAGATAGGCGGTGCCGCAGGCCGAGATCGCAAGGCCGGTCGCCGCCTTGAAGTCGATCGCGGCGGCATTGGCGCCGATCGTATTCTCGGCGAAATCGACATAGTGGCTGAGCGCGTGAGAGATTACCTCCGGCTGCTCGTAGATTTCCTTTTCCATGAAGTGGCGGTGGTTGCCCTTGTCGACGACATAGGCGGTCGCCTGCGAGATCTGCCGGGCGCGCTTAACCGGCTTGCCGGCGAAATCGAGCACCGCAACGCCATCGCTGCTGAGGATGGCGCAATCGCCGTCGACGAGATAGGTGATCTCGTTGGTGAAGGGCGAGAGCGCGATCGCATCCGAGCCGAGGAACATCTCGCCGCGGCCATAGCCGACGGCAAGCGGCGGGCCGGAACGGGCAGCCATGATCGTGCCGGGATCATCCTTGAGCATGATGGCCAGCGCATAGGCGCCGGTTACCCGGTTCAGCATCTTCAGCATGGCGGCGCGCGGCTCCAGGCCTTCGCGCAGGTATTTCGCCATCAGATGGGCGACCACCTCGGTGTCGGTCTGGGTTTCGAAGACCGAACCCTCTTCGGTCAACTCGTCGCGAAGCTCGGAGAAATTCTCGATGATGCCGTTATGGACGACGGCGACGCCTTCGACGAAATGCGGATGGGCATTGGTCTCGTTTGGAATGCCATGGGTCGCCCAGCGCGTGTGGGCGATGCCGACGGTACCAGGCAGCGGTTCGATATCGAGGCGCTTTTCCAGATTGAACAGCTTGCCTTCAGCGCGGCGGCGATCCATCACGCCGTCATGAATGGTGGCGACACCGGCGGAATCGTAACCGCGATATTCGAGACGCTTCAGCGCATCGACCAGGCGCCCGGCAACAGGCGCAGTTCCGACGATCCCCACAATGCCGCACATATAGTATCCCCATAAAGGCTTCGACAACGAGGCCAGTCCTAACGATTCCTGCTTATTTCTCAATCACCTCGGCGGTCACTTTCAATTTCCGCCGGTTACGCAAGGCTGGTCAGGCTTTCGCCTTCTTCGCCGCCTTGATGGCGAGCGCACGCTCACGCAGCAGCGTCGCGCGGCCGGGCTTGATCTCCTGCCGGGCGCGGCCAAGCGCCAGCGCGTCGGCCGGCACATTGACGGTGATGACGCTGCCGGAGGCGATATAAGCGCCGTCGCCGATGGTCACCGGCGCGACCAGCGAGGAATTGGAACCGATGAAGGCGTTTTCGCCGATCACCGTCTCGCTCTTGTTGACGCCGTCATAGTTGCAGGTGATCGTGCCGGCGCCGATATTGCTGCCGGCGCCGATGACGGCATCACCGATATAGGTGAGGTGGTTGACCTTGGCGCCCTCGCCGAGCCGGCCGTTCTTGACCTCGCAGAAATTGCCGACCTTCGAACCGGTGCCGAGATCCGCACCCGGACGCAGCCGCGCAAAGGGGCCGACGGTCGCGCCCTGGCTGACATGCGCGCCTTCGATATGCGAGAAGGCATGGATGACGGCGCCGCTGTCGATCACCGCGCCGGGACCGAAGACGACGTTCGGCTCGATCAGCGCATCCTGGCCGATGACGGTATCGTAGGCGAGAAAAACCGTTTCCGGCGCGATCATGGTGACGCCTGAAAGCATCATCTCGTGGCGGCGGCGCTCCTGCCAGAAGCGCTCGATGACGGCGAGTTCGGCCCGGTTGTTGCAGCCGGTCATCTCGATCTCGGGAGCATCGACCGCGGTGACGCGTCCGCCAAGCGAACGGGCGATTTCGACGAGATCGGTCAGATAGAATTCGCCCTTGGCGTTGGCATTGCCGATGCGCGAGAGAAGATCGAGCGCCTTTCTGCCGTTGATCGCCATCAGCCCGCTGTTGCACCAGGTCACGGTGCGCTCGGCATCGGTCGCATCCTTTTCCTCGCGGATGGCGATGAGTTCGCCGTCCTTGACGAGCAGGCGGCCGTAGCCGGTCGGGCGGTCGGTGTGGAAGCCGATGACGACGACATCGCTGCCATCGGCAAGGCCTTGGCGGGCGGCCTTGAGCGGTCCGTCGGTCTGCAGCGGCACGTCGCCATAGGTGACGAGGATATCGTCATAACCCTTGACGATCGCTTCGCGCGCCGCCAGCACCGCGTGGCCGGTGCCGAGGCGTTCCTTCTGCAGACAGGATTCGATGCCGACGCCGTCGATGCTTGCCGCCTTTGCCACGTCCTCGGCATCACGGCCGACGACAAGGGCGACGGATGAGATGCCGGCGGAGGCGACCGCCTCGACCACATGGGCGATCATCGGCCGTCCGGCGACCGGATGCAGGACCTTCGATTTCGAGGATTTCATCCGCGTGCTGTCACCGGCGGCAAGGATGACGGCAAGACAAGTGCGTTCCATGATTTGCTCCGCGAATCCGCGCCATGAGGCGGCTTTATCGCCTCATACTGCATAATTCCCTAAATCGGAATCGATTTAAGGATAAATTATGCGGTCATTCAAAGTGCTGCAGCGTCCTTTCATCTCTCGAAAAGACGCGCGGCGCTGCAGACTAGCAAAGCCTTCACAAGGGTGAAATTGCGGCCGAAATCGACCCTGTGACGGCCTCGGACCCACGGGCCTCGAAAGCTTCATGCACATGGATGCGACCGTCGAGGATGACGTCCTCCATCGCACGGCGCGCGGCGGCGTTATCGCCGGAAACGATCGCATCGACGATGCGCATATGGGTATCGGCGATATTGGCGAAGCCGTTTTCGGTTGGCGGCGTGCTCATCCGGAACATGCCGACGAGGGCTGCTTCGATGAGACTGCCCAGTGTCCGCATGAAGGGATTGTGCGAGGCTTCGGCGATCGCCAGGTGAAAACGAAGGTCGGCGAGTGCCAGGCTGTCGGCCGTATGACCGGCCGCTGCCATCTCGAGCGCCAGCCCGCGCAGCATCTCGATCTCCTCGGCATTTGCCCGCTCGGCGACGAGACCGGCGGCGAAAGGTTCGAAGGCGAGGCGAATATCGTAGAGTTGCAGTAGAAACTCTTCCGTCACGCCATTGTCGAAGTGCCAGGCGATGATCTCGCTGTCGAACATGTTCCAGAGGTTCTTCTCGGTCACACGCGTACCGACCCGTGCCTTGGCGACGACCATGCCTTTGGCGGCAAGCGTCTTCATCGTTTCGCGCAACACCGTGCGGGACACTTTGAAACGTTGTGCCAGTTCCGTATCGCCTGGCAGGATCGAGCCGACCGGATAGGTGCCGGCGACGATCGCCTTGCCGAGTTCGTCGACGACCTGGGCGTGGCTCGTCCGCGTTCTACGCCCCGTTTTGCGTGTCTCGTCCAATTTGTAGCGCAAGCGATCCGTCTCCCCCTCAGGCGTACCTCTTGTTCAGACTGGAGGCGAACAGGATGGCTTTCTGCATCAGGATGAATGCAAACAGCAAAAGGCCAATCAGGATCTTGGTCCACCAGCTCGACAGCGTGCCGTCGAAGGTGATGTAAGTCTGAATGAGCCCCTGGATCAGGATACCGATCAAGGTTCCCGCCACGAATCCCGCTCCTCCGGTCAGCAGCGTCCCCCCAATGACCACCGCCGCGATAGCATCGAGTTCGACGCCGACTGCTGCAAGAGAATATCCGGCAGAGGTGTACAGCGAAAAAACGATCCCGGATAGACCCGCCAGAAAGCCCGACAGCGCATAGATCTGGATTGTCGTGCGGCCGACCGGCACGCCCATCAGCCGCGCCGTCTGCGGACCGCCGCCGAGTGCATAGACATTGGTGCCGAAGCGGGTGCGCTGGGCGATGAAGATGCCGACGGCAAAGACCAGAAGCATGATGCCGCCGATCAGCGTCAGCCGCCCGCCACCGGGCAGACGGTAATAGAGGCTCGTCAGCGTCGAATAATATTCGTGGTTGATCGGGATGCTGTCGATCGAGAGCACGAAGGCCATGCCGCGCGCCAGGAACATGCCGGCAAGTGTCACGATGAAGGCCGGCATTTCGAGATAGTGGATGATCGCGCCCATGATACCGCCAAAGGCAGTCGTGATGACGAGCACCAGTGCAAAGGCGAGCAGCGGATGGATCGAGGTATTCTCAAGGATCACCGCGAGGAAGACGCCGGTAAAGGCGATGACCGAGCCGATCGACAGATCAATGCCGCCGGAAATGATGACGAAGGTCATGCCGACCGCAGCGATACCGAGAAAGGCGTTGTCGGTCAAAAGATTGCCGATGACGCGCGTCGACAGAATGTTCGGATATTGCAGCGCGCATCCGGCATAGGCGAGCACGAAGATGACGATGGTCGCAAGCAGCGGCAGGTATTTCGAGTTCATTTCGGCTGCTCCCTGCCCTGCCGGCGGCTGGCGAAGATGGCGAGCGATTGTACCGCCGGCGACTGGATAACGAGGATGACGATAATGATGACGGCCTTGATGATCAGGTTGAATTCAGGCGGGAAGCCGGCGGACAGGATGCCGGTATTCACCGCCTGGATGATCATCGCGCCGATCAGAGACCCGAGAATGCTGAAGCGGCCACCGAGCAGCGAATTGCCGCCGACGACGACGGCGAGGATCGCATCGAGTTCCAGCCACAGGCCGGCATTGTTGGCATCGGCGCCCTTGATGTCGGCTGCGACGATGATGCCCGCAATCGAGGCGCAGATCCCGCTCAGCATATAGACCGCCATCAGCAGCACCGGCGTTTGAATGCCGGAGAGTGTGCTGGCGCGGCGATTGATGCCGACGGCCTCGATCAGCATGCCGAGCGCCGTGCGGCGGACGAGCAGGATGACGAGCAGGCCGACGAGAAGCCAGATGACGACAGGCATCGGCAGAAGCAGCAGCGAACCGCTGCCGAAGAAGGTGAGCCCATCATCGTTGAAGGTCAGGATGGCGCCTTCGGTGATCAGCTGGGCGATGCCGCGGCCGGCCACCATCAGCACCAGCGTCGCGATGATCGGCTGGATATTGAGGACTGCCACCAGGAAACCGTTCCAGATACCGCAGGCAAGCCCGATCGCAAGCGTCAGGATAATGGTATAAGAAACTGAATTTCCTGAGACAATCGACGATGCGGCGACGGCGCCGCAGATAGCGATGACCGCACCGACGGACAGGTCGATGCCCTTGGTGGCGATGACCAGCGTCATGCCGATCGCCAGCAGCGCCACCGGCGCGCCGCGGTTCAGCACGTCGATCAGGCTGCCATAAAGCCGGTCATTCTGAACCACGACATTAAAAAACTGCGGCGACGTCATGAAATTCAACAAAAGAATGACAAAGAGCGCAATCAATTGCGGCGCCAGGCGATAGGCCAGCGCTTTCAGCGAGGATCTCATGCATCCTCCATCTTGTGCTCGGCGGCGGCAATGGCATCGACGATGCCGGCAGCGGTGATACGCTCGCCTGTCAGTTCGGCGATATGCTGCCTGTCGCGCAGTACGATGACACGTGAACTATAGGCAACAAGCTCTTCAAGTTCCGAGGAAATTACTATCAGCGACATGCCGCCTGCACAGAGCTCTTCGATGAGCCGGATGATCTCGGCATGAGCGCCCACATCGATGCCGCGGGTCGGCTCGTCGAGGATCAGAAACTTCGGATTGGTCGCCAGCCAGCGAGCGAGGATCGCCTTCTGCTGATTGCCGCCTGACAGTAGCCGGATCGGTTTTTCGCGGTCGGTGGTGCGGATATCGAGCGCCTTGATGTAGCGGTCGGCGAGCGTATTCTGCTCGGCGCGTGAAAGCGGCCGCGTCCAGCCGCGGCGGGCCTGGAGCGCCAGTGCGATGTTCTCCCTGATCGACAGGTCGCCGATGATGCCATCGGTCTTGCGGTCCTCGGGGCAGAAGCCGAAACCCTTTGCGATCGCGGCGCGCGGGCTGGAAAGCGTGACCGGCTGGCCGTCGATCGTGGCGCTGCCGCTGTCGGCATGTTCGATGCCGAAGAGAAGTTCGGCAGTTTCGGTGCGGCCGGAGCCGAGCAGCCCGGCAACGCCGACCACCTCTCCGGCTCGCACCTCAAGGTCGAAAGGTTTGACCTTGCCGCGTTTGCCGTAGCCTGAAAAACGGTATCGGACGTCACCGGCCGCAAGGCTGCGTTCCCTCACCGTCTCCTCGACATGGGCCAGTTCGCGGCCGAGCATCATGGCGATCAGGCCCTGGCGCGGCAGATCGGCAACGTCGCGGGTGCCGACGAGCTTGCCGTTACGCAGCACGGTAATTCGGTCGCTGATCGCATAGACCTGCTCGAGAAAATGGGTGATGAAGACGATGCCCAGGCCGCGCTTCTTGAGGTCCTCGATGATGCGGAAGAGCAGCGCCACTTCCTGATTGTCGAGACTTGCAGTGGGCTCGTCGAGGATCAGCACCTTGCCGGAGAGATCGACGGCACGGGCGATGGCAACCACCTGCTGGACGGCGACGGAGAAACGGCCGAGTTCGGCGGTGACGTCGATATCGACGCCGTAGCCGCTCAGCAGGTCGCGCGCCTTGCGGTTCATCGCACGGACGTCGGTCATGCCGAAGCGCCTTGGCTGGCGTCCAAGAAAGAGGTTTTCGGCGACGCTCAGATTGGAAAGGAGATTGACCTCCTGATAAACCGTGCCGATACCGAGCTTCTGGGCGGCGAGCGTATTGGCCGGATTGATTTCCTGGCCGTCGAGCGTCAGGCTGCCCTCGTCACGATGATAGGCGCCGGTGATGCACTTGATCAGCGTCGACTTGCCTGCGCCGTTCTCGCCCAGCAATGCGTGCACCTCGCCTCTGCGGAGCGTGAAATCGACCTTGTCCAGCGCCACTGCGCCTGGAAAGAATTTCGATATTCCGGAGGCCGCGAGAACGTTCTCGAAATCGTGAATCATAAGGGTCTGTTTTCCTGATATTGACGGCAAACGCCGCGCCGCAGCCGGACATGACGTCCCGAGGCGGCAAGGCAGTTCCGCACCGGTCCATGACGGGCCGGTGCGGTTCTACAGCGCCCTCGTCTTTTCGAGACGCATAGGGACGCTGTAGCGCTTTGAATTGCTGCAGAATTTTATCCTGAGATCGAATGCCGATTTCAGGAATCATGCAGCGGTGTCACATCAGATCAGTAGCCCTGACCCTTCTTCTCTTCGTAGACCTTCATCGGTTCGTCGGCCGGCGTGTAGAGCTTCGACTCGGTCTGGATCCACTTGGCCGGAGCCTTCTTGTCCTTCAGATAGGCTTCGAGCGCATCGAAGGCCGGACCTGCCATATTCGGCGTCAGCTCGACCGTGGCATTGGCCTCGCCTTCGGACATGGCCTTGAAGATATCCGGCACGGCGTCAATGGAGACGACGAGGATATCCTTGCCGGGCTTCAGGCCGGCTTCCTTGATCGCCTGGATGGCGCCGACGGCCATGTCGTCGTTATGGGCGTAGAGAGCGCAGATATCCTTGCCGCCATTCTCGGCCTTCAGGAAGCTTTCCATGACTTCCTTGCCCTTGGTGCGGGTGAAGTCACCGGTCTGGCTGCGAACGATCTTGAGGTTGTCGTGGCCTGCAAGCGCCTCTTCGAAGCCCTTCTTGCGGGCGATGGCCGGCGACGAACCGGTGGTGCCCTGAAGCTCGACGACATTGCACTTCTTGTCGCCGACGGTCTTGACCAGGAAGTCGCCTGCGACCTTGCCTTCATGGACCAGGTCCGACGTCACCGCCGTCAGGTAGAGATCATCGGGAGCCTTGATGGTACGGTCGAGAAGGATAACCGGGATTTCGGCTTCCTTGGCTTCCTTGAGAACGTCGTCCCAGCCGGTTTCGACGACCGGAGCAATGAGAATGGCATCGACACCCTGAGCAATGAAGGAGCGCAGAGCCTTGATCTGGTTTTCCTGCTTCTGCTGCGCATCGGCAAACTTCAGATCGATGCCGCGCTTCTTGGCCTGTTCCTTGGTCACGGTCGTTTCAGCCGCACGCCAGCCCGATTCCGAGCCGATCTGCGAGAAGCCGACAGTGAGGCCGGCGGCCGAAGCCGAACCGAACATGCAGGCAGCCAGAATCGTGGCACTCAAAAGTGCAGTCTTCAATTTCATGATTTCCTCCCAATGCCGCATCTCGCGGCGCAGGGTCAAAAAATCATATAGTATTACTTTTGTAAATCGGAATCTTGGGATGCATTGCAGCAAAAAAAGAGCGCCCGGAAGGGCGCTCTTCGCATCTGCGAGATAGCTGCAGGACTATTTACCCGGCAGCTTGTCGTCCACACCTTCGACATAGAAGTTCATGCCGAGCAGGGTGCCGTCATCGGCCTTCTCGCCGGCCTTCAGCCAGGGCGTTCCGTCCTGCTTGTTGATCGGTCCCGTGAAGGGATGCAGTTCGCCTGATTTGATCTTGGCTTCGGCCTCCTCGGCGAGTTTCTTCACGTCGTCGGGCATGTTGGTGTAGGGCGCCATCGTCAGGATACCGTCCTTGAGGCCATCCCAGCTCTGCTCTGACTTCCAGGTGCCGTCGAGAAGCGCCTTGACGCGCTTGACGTAATAATTGCCCCAGGTGTCGATGATCGCGGTCAGCTGGACGTTCGGGCCAGCCTTGATCATGTCGGAAGCCTGGCCGAAGGCCTTGACGCCGCGCTGCTCGGCGACCTGCATTGGAGCGGTCGTATCGGTGTGCTGGGTGAGGATATCGACGCCCTGGTCGATCAGCGCCTTGGCAGCATCGGCTTCCTTGCCCGGGTCGAACCAGGTGTTGACCCAGATAACCTTCATCTTGAAGTTCGGATTGACCGACTTGGCGCCAGTTTCGAAGGCATTGATGCCCATCACCACCTCGGGGATCGGGAAGGAGGCGATATAGCCGGCCGTGCCGTTTTTAGAGAGCTTGCCGGCGATAATGCCACTGATGTAGCGGCCTTCATAGAAGCGGGAATTGTAGGTCGCGACATTGTCGGCGGCCTTGAAGCCTGTCGCATGCTCGAACTTCACTTTCGGGAACTTCTTAGCGACGGCAATAGTCGGGTCCATGAAACCGAAGGACGTGGTGAAAATCAGCGAGCAACCGGAGCGGGCCATGCGCTCGATGGCGCGTTCGGCATCCGGGCCTTCCGGGACGCTTTCGAGGTAGGGCGTCTCGATCTTGTCGCCGAATTCCTTTTCGAGCTGGAGGCGGCCGTTCTCATGGGCCTGCGTCCAGCCGCCATCGGTGCGGGTGCCGACATAAACGAAGCAGACCTTGGTCTTGTCAGCCGCCTCGGCGGCCGAACCGATGCTCAGGACGAGGGCAGCTGTCGCTGCGAGAGCAAGTGCAAGTTTTTTCATATTGATCCCTGTTGGTTGGAAGTTTCGAAACCCGTCTTGTTTGTTGTTGCTCACCGGTCCGGCACGAAGGCTTTGCCGAGCGAGGCCGGCGTATTGATCAACGTCGTGCGCCGATTATGCGAGATGATGAGGAGGACCACAACTGTCGCCGCATAGGGCAGCATCGAGAGGAACTGCGAGGGAATGCCGATGCCGAAGGCCTGCGCGTGCAGTTGCAGGATCGTTACCGCCCCAAAGAGATAACCGCCGGCCAGCAGGCGCCAAGGCCGCCAGGAGGCGAAGACGACGAGCGCCAGCGCGATCCAGCCGCGCCCGCCGGACATGTTCTCTGTCCATTGCGGCGTATAGATCAGCGACAGCTGCGCACCGGCAAGGCCGGCGCAGGCGCCGCCGAACATCACGGCGAGGTAGCGCATGCGGATGACGTCGATACCGAGCGCATGCGCCGAGGCGTGATTGTCACCGATGGCGCGGATCTTCAGGCCGGTGCGGCTCTTGAAGAGGAACCAGTTGACGGCGATAACGAGCAGGATCGACAGGTAGAAGATCAGATCCTGCTTGAAGAGGACCGTTCCGACATAGGGAATGGCGGAAAGCACCGGGATTTCGATCGGCAGCAGCCGGACGCCGGGTGCGCCGACGAAGGCCTCGCCGAGCATGCCGGAGGCGCCGAGGCCAAGGATCGTCAGCGCAAGGCCTGTCGCCACCTGATTGGCAACGAGTGTCAACGTCAGGAAGGCGAAGAACAGCGAAAACAGCGCGCCGCTGACGACGCCGCCGACAATGCCGATATAGGCCGAGCCGGTGAGCTGTGCCGTGGCAAAGGCACCGACCGCGCCCATGATCATCATGCCCTCGACACCGAGATTGAGAACGCCGGAGCGCTCGGTCACCAGTTCGCCGAGTGCGGCGATGACGAGCGGTGTGGAGGCGGTGATGACAGTCAGCAGAATGGCTTCGAAGATGCTCATGCCGCCCTGCCCCCGACCCGCGACCAGACCAGGCGGATTTTGTAATAGATCAGCGTATCGCAGGACAGCACGAAGAAGAGCAGCAGACCCTGGAAGACGCGGGTGACCTTGTCGGAAACGCCGAGCGAAAGCTGGGCTGCCTCGCCGCCGAGATAGGTCAGCGCCAGCACCAGGCCCGATGCAATGATGCCGAGCGGATTGAGGCGGCCGAGGAAAGCGACGATGATGGCGGTGAAGCCGTAGCCCGGCGAGATCGCCGGCTGCAAATGGCCGATCGAGCCGGAAACCTCGCTGATGCCGGCAAGCCCGGCAAGAGCGCCCGAGAACAGAAAGCTGAACCAGATCATCTTCTTGGAGGAGAAACCGGCAAAACGCCCTGCCCGTTCCGATTGGCCGAGCACGACGATCTCGAAGCCTTTCAGCGTATAGCGCAGCATGAACCAGGCACCGACCGCCGCAATGATGGCGAAGATGAAGGCCCAATGGGCGCGGCCCGACTCTTCCCAGATCGCCGGCAGCACCGCCTCCGGCGCGAAATCGCGCGAGACTGGAAAGTTGAAGCCTTTCGGATCGCGCCAGGCGCCGCGGATCAGCCAGTCAAGGAAGAGCTGGGCGATATAGACCAGCATCAGCGATGTCAGGATCTCATTGGTATTGAAATGCGCCTTCAGCAGCGCCGGAACGGCGGCGAAAAGCGCACCGCCGAGCGCGCCCAATATCAGCATCAGCGGCAGCACCAGTGGCGAATGCCAATCGTAGAAAATGATCGGCAGATAGGAGCCGGTGATGGCGCCGATGGTGAACTGGCCTTCGGCGCCGATATTCCAGTTGTTCGAACGGTAACAGACGGCCAGGCCGACGGCGATCAGGATCAGGGGCGCGGCCTTGATCGCCAGTTCGTGCAGCGACCAGACCTCGAGTAGCGGCTCGATGAAGAAGGCTTCCAGTGCCTCGACCGGGTCCTTGCCGAGCATGGCGAACATGATGGCGCCGAAAGTGAGCGTCAGAACAAGGGCGAGGAGCGGCGAGACGAAGCCGAAGAGCTTCGAAACGTCCGGGCGTTTTTCGAGTTCAATGCGCATGGGCTGCCTCTTCAATGCGCATGGGGCGCCTCCGGGGCAGAGCTGCTCTCGTGCAGTCCGCCCATCAGCAGACCGATCTTTTCGCGCGTCAGCTCGCCGGCCGGGAACGGGCGGGAAAGGCGGCCTTCGGAGATGACGGCGATATCTGTCGCAACTTCGAAGATCTCGTCGAGATCCTGGCTGATGACGACGACGGCCGAACCGTTTCTTGCGAGATCGACGAGCGCCTGGCGGATGCGGCTTGCCGCCCCGGCATCGACGCCCCAGGTCGGCTGGTTGACGACGAGCACCGCCGGCTGACGGTCGAGCTCGCGGCCGACGATGAACTTCTGCAGGTTGCCGCCGGACAGGGAGCCGGCGGCCGGATCATCGCCGCTCTTGCGGACATCCATCGCTTCTGAAATGCGCCTGGCGGCGGATTTCACCGCCCCGCGGCGGATCATGCCGAGCAGACCCAGAAACGCCTTGCGGTCCGACTGGCTGCGGGCAAGGACAAGGTTGTCCGACAGTTTCATGGCGGAAACGGCGGCGTGGCCGTGGCGCTCCTCCGGCACGAAGCCGGCGCCGAGAAGACGGCGGGCGGTAATGCCCTGATTGCCGACCGGCTTTTTGCGGATGACGATCGCCTCGGCCGAGGCGACCGGATATTCGCCAGACAGTGCATCGAAGAGCTCGCTCTGCCCGTTGCCCGCGACACCCGCAATGGCGAGGATCTCGCCGGAGCGCACCGCCATCGACACATCACGCAGCGACATGGCGAAAGGGGTGCGCGCGGCGACGGAAAGATTGGCGACGGCAAGCTGCACCTCGCCCCTGTCGCTTCGCTCCGGATGCGTGACGGTCGCCACTTCGCTGCCAACCATCATGCGGGCGAGCGAGGCAGGCGTTTCCCGCTTCGGATCGCAGGCGCCGGTCACCCGGCCATGACGCAGCACGGTGGCGCGATCGCAGATCCGCTGCACTTCTTCCAGGCGGTGGCTGATATAGAGAACCGAACGCCCTTCGGCGCGCAACTTGAACAGCGTCTCGAACAGCTTGTCGGCCTCCTGCGGCGTCAGCACCGAGGTCGGCTCGTCGAGGATGATGAGCTTCGGGTTCTGCAGTAGCGCGCGGACGATCTCGATGCGCTGGCGCTCGCCGACCGAGAGATCGGCGACATGGGCATGCGGGTCGAGCGGCAGGCCGTAGGCGACGGACAGCGCCCTCGCCTCCTCGGAGATTCTATCGATCGGAATGGCGTCATCGAGCGACAGTGCGATGTTTTCGGCAACCGTCAGCGCCTCGAACAGCGAGAAATGCTGGAAGACCATGCCGATGCCGAGCTTACGGGCTTCACCGGGCGACGCGATCGCGACCGGCTGGCCCTGCCAGAGGATATTTCCGCCCGTCGGCTCGAGAACGCCGAACAGCATCTTCACCAGGGTGGATTTGCCCGCACCATTTTCGCCGAGAAGCGCATGAATTTCGCCCGGCGCGATATCGAGATCGATTTCATTGCAGGCGGCAAAGCCACCGAAGAACTTCGTCAGCTTCTGGACCGATAATAACGCACCGGAATCCGGCACATTCAATGGCGACACGTTCCCCTCATTTCTTCTGCCAACCGGTCCGTTCGGATCTCATGGAATCAGCAGCGTCGTTCCTGTTGTTTTTCTTGTTTCCAGATCCACGTGAGCCCGCCCAACCTCACGCAGCGGATAGGTTTGATTGATATTGATACGCACTTTGTTGCTTTGCACAATATCAAATAGCGCTTTGGCACTGTCGATCAGCTCCTGACGCGCGGCAATATAGGTGAACAGCGTCGGCCGAGTCGCAAAGAGCGAGCCCCTCTGCGCCAGAGCCGCGAGGGTAAAATTCTCGATCGACCCGGAGGATTGGCCGAAGGAGGCAAAAAGACCGCGCGGCTTCAGACAATCGAGCGACTGTGGAAAAGTATCCCGGCCGATCGAATCGTAGACGACATCCACGCCCTTGCCGCCGGTGATGTCGCGGACACGGTCGACGAAGCTATCGCTCTTGTAGTTGATCACATGGTCGTAGCCATGGGCGAGCGCCAGCTCGATCTTGTCTTCGGAGCCCGCCGTGCCGATGACGGTGGCGCCGAGCGCCTTTGCCCATTGCCCGGCGATCAGGCCGACGCCGCCGGCAGCGGCGTGAAACAGGAGGACGGTCTCAGGGCCGACCTTGAAGGTGCGGTTCAGGAGATATTCGGCGGTCATGCCCTTCAGCATCATCGCCGCTGCGGTCTTCAGCTCTATGCCGTCAGGCACATGCACCAGATGCCGCGTCTCGATATTGCGTTCGGCGCTATAGGCGCCGTCCGCGCTGGCATAGGCGACACGGTCGCCGACCTTGAAGTCCTCGACGCCGGGGCCGACCGATGTCACCGTGCCGGCGCCCTCCTTGCCGGTGACGAAGGGGAGATGCGGGGTCTTGTAGGTGCCGTTGCGGAAATAGACATCGATGAAATTGAGCCCGACCGCCGCCTGCCTAATCTGCACTTCGCCTGTCGATGGCGGCGGAAGATCGATCTCGACATAGTCGAAAACCTCCGGCCCGCCTGTCCTCGAAAATGAAACCGCCTGCGTTTTGGTCATCTTGCCTGTCCTATGCTTCGCGTCCAAGGGCGGGGAAGAATTGCAGCACCGCGCCGATGACGTAAAGATAGGCGCCGGTCACGATGAAGAGAATGAGCGCCCATTCGGGTGTGTCGAAATGCATCAGCAGCGAAAAAATGCCGAGCGCCGACCACAGGAAAAAGACGCCGAGGTTGAGTGGGCGCAGCCTTTTGACCCGGACCGGGTGGAGGAAATGGATCGGCAGGAAGGTCAGCACCACCGAGACGATGACAACAGTGAGCGCCGTCGTGGCGCTGGCATCGATGACGAACAGCGTGAAAACGATCATGTTCCAGACGACGGGGAAGCCGGAGAAGAAATACTCGTCCGTCTTCATGCCCATATCGGCATAATAGATGGCGCTGGAGACGACGATCATGCCGGCGGCGGCGAAGGACCAGGGCTCGCCGATCATGCCGCTCTGATAGAGCGCGAAGGCCGGCAGAAGCACATAGGTGACGTAATCGATGATATTATCGAGCGTATCGCCTGACCAGTTCGGCAGCACTTCCTTGACGCGCACCTTGCGGGCGATCGGCCCGTCTATGCCGTCGACGAGAAGGGCAAGCCCCAGCCACCAGAACATGTCGATGAAACGGTGCTCGGCGGCGGCAACGACACCGAGAAAGGCAAGGAAGGAGCCGGATGCCGTCAGGATATGGACGGAAAAGGCGCGCATCTCCGCATAAGGAACACGCTTGTAGTTGAAAATCTTCATATTCCCCGACCGCCCTGTCGCGCTCGCCCCGGCAAGCATCTTTTTTCGCCACCATCGCCGGACCCTGGCTGAATCGGGTTCGACGCCGTAGGCCTTTGTTGTCGCACCGTTTTTGCCGAAAACCGGCATCCGTTTCCGGCGTGCTGCTCTAATATGCATCCTTTGCCGGGCTTCGCCAGCGGGAAATACGACATTCTCCGCCGGGCCCCTGCTCCCCATTGAATCCTGACAATGACATGCATATTTCCCTTTAGAAGCGTCGCGTGGAATGGAATGCCTTTAATTCCGGCCGGATTTGTAATATCTCGCTCGCATCCGACTGTTCATCCGACGAAACGGGATCCGCTACCGAAATGAACGCGCCTGCAAAGACCGAAGACTTCGCCTTGTCCATCCCCGCCGGCGTCTATGCCGAGACGGTGCTCGATGTCACGCACTATACCGACCGGCTCTTCCGCTTCACGATGACCCGGCCGCAGGGCTTCCGTTTCCGTTCCGGCGAATTCGCGATGATCGGCCTGATGGTCGAGGGCAAGCCGGTGTTCCGCGCCTATTCGATCGCCAGCCCCGCCTGGGCCGAGGAGCTTGAATTCTTCTCGATCAAGGTGCCGGATGGCCCGCTCACCTCCCATCTGCAGGCGATCAAGCCGGGCGACCAGGTGCTGATGCGCAAGAAGCCGACGGGCACTCTGGTGCTCGATGCGCTGACGCCCGGCCGTCGTCTCTACATGTTCTCGACGGGAACAGGCATTGCGCCTTTCGCCAGCCTGATCCGCGATCCCGAGACCTACGAGAAGTTCGAGGAAGTCATCCTCACCCATACGACGCGCGATGTCGCCGAGCTGAAATACGGCTTTGACCTCGTGCACGAGATTGAGAATGACGAGCTGCTGAAGGAAGTCGTCGGCGATAAGCTGCGCCACTATCCGACAGTCACGCGCGAGGATTTCGAATATCGCGGCCGCATCACCGACTTGATCTCCTCCGGCAAGCTGTTCACCGATCTCGGCGTGCCGCCGCTCGACCCGGTGATCGACCGCGGCATGATCTGCGGTTCCTCGGCCATGCTGAAGGATACCAAGGAACTGCTCGAAAAGGCCGGCCTCGATGAAGGCGCCAACAGCAAGCCCGCCGAATTCGTCATCGAGCGTGCTTTCGTCGGCTAAAGCATCTCTGACAATCAGATCTATGAACGGCTCCGGAAACGGGGCCGTTTCTATGTCCGGCTGAGGTAGTCGATCAGCACCGCCATGGTGGCGCGCGCTTCATCCGGCCTGCCCTGATGGATGGCGCGGATGACGGCGACGTGCAGCGCGATGGCCCGATCCATGCGCTCCGGGCTTGCCTTGGCGTACCAGAGGCGGCGCGAATGCGTCTGCACCGGACCGAGTGCTGCCGTGATGAAGCCGTTCGGGCAGGCATCCTCGAGGATTTCGTCGAAGGCCTTGTCGGCGGCGAAGAAGCCGTCGAGATCGCCGGTAGCGGCGCATTCCTCCATCGCGCGGGCGCAATCGATGAGGCGCGCGCGCTGCTCGTCGCTCGCATGTTCGGCGACGAGGCTTGCCGCGATCGGCTCCAGCTCGCGGCGCACCTGCATGACGTTGCCGTGATCCTCCGGCGCGATCTCGGCGACCTGCAGCCCGACGCGCGGTTTGACCAGGATCAGCCCCTGCCAGGCAAGCTTCTGGATTGCCTCGCGCACCGGCGTACGCCCGTGGCCCGCCATCTCGATCAGCTGCTTTTCAGTGACAAGCGCGCCGGGCTTCAACGCCAGCGTCACGATCAGATGCTCCAGCGCGAGATAGGCAAGATGGCTCTGAGAAGTCTGCAATACGGAGCTCCGTCGCCAAGTCTGATATATCACATAGTGACACGGCCAAAAACCGAAGACAAGTCGGCACCGAAATATCGAATAGAGACAGATAGATAACATTCGCGAGGCTGCTGAAAATCGGCGAATGGCATTGCAGGCGCGGGCGTCTACGCCGTAAATGGCTCCTGCCGACCACCCCACTCTCCGTCCTCCTCGGCCTTGAGCCGAGGATCCACCTCGCATCCATCAGCCGCCGCGGCATGGGTCCTCGGCTCAAGGCAGAGGAGGACGGAGAGTGCGGTTGGCTCTCTCGCCAAACTCGCCCTCGCCTATAGAGGCAAAGCGCGCGCTACCTTCCCTCGGTCACCCCTTGCGAAACGCCCGGCTGGAAACCGAGATCGAATTTTGACATGGGTCTTTTGCATTGGCGAACTGATAGCCATCGGCTTTATGGATGGCACCGAACTCCAGGCCGTTCTCCGCGCATCGTCTGCAAAAAGCCTCGACGTCCTCCACGTCGAAGAACAGCTTGACGGTGGATTGGCCGCTCCGTTGCCCCTTGGCGGCCTGGTGCAGCATGATATTCGCACCGCCGTCCTGAGCGACCAGTTCAATAATCCTGTCGCCCGGCAGGCTGGTTGCCTTGAAACAGAAGTGCTTCTGATAAAAGCGCGCCGTTTCCTCGACATTCCCAGCGTAGATCACCAGCCTGTTGAGGGCCATGATGCTGACCTCCGATAGCGCTTGCATTCGATTGACAAGAGTAGAGAGACGTCATGCGTTTTGCCATGGCGCATTATTCGTGCCGCAGCGCCTCGATGGGGTTCAACTGTGCAGCCCTTCTTGCCGGGAAATAGCCGAAGATCATGCCGATCGCCGCGGAGAAGAGGAAGGCGACGGCGACCATGAGCGGGCTGAAGACGAAAGGGACTTTCAGGAGCGTCACGGTGCCGAAGCCGAGGCCGAGGCCCAGTATGATGCCGGTGATGCCGCCGAACAGCGACAGTGCCACCGCTTCGACCAGGAACTGGATGAGCACCTGGTTTTCCAGCGCGCCGATCGCCAGGCGGATGCCGATTTCGCGGGTCCGCTCGGTGACGGAGACCAGCATGATGTTCATGATGCCGATGCCGCCGACGAGCAGGCTGATCGCAGCGACGGCGCCGAGCAGGCCGGTCAGCAGCGTCGTCGTGCCGGTCATCGCCTCGGCGATCTGGGTCATGTCGTTGACGTTGAAATCGTCCTGGCGGCCGGGAACGATCTTGCGGCGCTCGCGCAGGAGATTTTCGACATCGGACTGCACCTTCGCGGTGGAGACGCCGTCGCGCGCCGAGATGATAATCTGCGGCACGTTGCTGTTGCCGCTGATGCGCCGCTGAAACACCTTGACCGGCATGATGACAACATCATCCTGGTCATTGCCCATGCCGGACTGGCCGCGCTTGGCCAGCACCCCGATGACGGGGCACGAGACCTTGCCGACGCGGATCTGCTGGCCTGTGGGGTCGGCGCTGCCGAAAAGCTGCGAGCGCACCGTCTCACCGATGATGCAGCGCGCCTGGCCGCGTTCCTCGGCAGGGGTGAAATTGCGGCCGAGCGCCAGGTTCCAGTCCTGCGCGATGAAATAATCATTGGTAGTGCCGGAGACGCTGGTGGAATGGTTCTGGCCGCCGAAGATCACGGTCGCCGTCGACTGGTTGAGCGGCGCCACGGCCCTGAGGCCGCCGATCTGGTCGCGGATGGCCGCGACGTCCTTGACGCTGAAGCGCTTGGCCTCGGAGCTCGCCCGGCCGGGGCCGAACTGGCCGGGACGGACGAACAGCATGTTGGTGCCGAGCCGCGACAGCTCGGTCGAGACTTGCGCGGTGGTGCCGTTGCCGATCGTCACCAGCGCGATGACAGCGGCAACGCCGATGACGACGCCGAGCACGGTCAGGAACGAGCGCAGCATGTTGCGGCTGATGGCCCGCAGCGCCAGCTTCAGCGTCTCAAAGAACATGATCCGCCCTCCTCCGATGCTCGACCTCAGTCTCCAGCTTGCCGTCGACGAAACGCAGCAGCCGCTGGGCATAGGCGGCGATATCGGGCTCGTGGGTGACCATGACGATGGTGATGCCCTGCTCGCGGTTCAGCCGCGTCATCAGATCCATGATCTCGACGCTGGTCTTGGTGTCGAGATTGCCTGTGGGCTCATCGGCCAAGAGCAGCGCGGGCTCGGTGACGATGGCGCGGGCGATAGCGACGCGCTGCTGCTGGCCGCCTGACAGTTCTTGTGTCTTGTGATGTTCGCGCCCGGTCAGGCCGACCAGCGCCAGAGCCTCGCGGGCCCGTTCGCGCCGCTCGCGCACCGCCATGCCGCGATAGATCAGCGGCAGTTCGACATTTTCGACGGCCGAGGTGCGCGACAGCAGGTTGAAGCCCTGGAAGACGAAGCCGAGCATGTGGCGGCGCAGCAGCGTCAGCTGGCTGCGGTCGAAGCCGCTGGTCGGAATGCCTTCGAAGATGTA
Source organism: Rhizobium leguminosarum (assembly GCF_001679785.1). Classification (NCBI taxonomy): domain Bacteria; kingdom Pseudomonadati; phylum Pseudomonadota; class Alphaproteobacteria; order Hyphomicrobiales; family Rhizobiaceae; genus Rhizobium; species Rhizobium leguminosarum. Next base: position 1,377,680 of record NZ_CP016286.1, on the reverse strand, counting down.
ATCGCCGGCGCTCGGCACGTCGAGGCAGCCGAGAATGTTCATCGCCGTCGACTTGCCGGAGCCAGACGGCCCCATGATCGCGACGAATTCATGGGCGTTGATCGCAAGGTCGACGTGGTCGAGCGCGCGAATCGCCGCCTCGCCCTCGCCATAGATTTTCGAGACCTGTCTGAATTCGATGAGCGGCGGGCTTGCCATCCGTCTCTCCGCCTAGTTCGCACGCGCCGTGGCGTCGATCACCAGTGCGTCGTTTTCCTTGATGTCGCCGGAGACGACCTGGGTGAACTGGCCGTCGGATGAGCCGACCTGGACGACAACAGGCGCCGGGAGACCGTTGCGCAGCACCCAGACACGGCGCTCAGCGCCCTTCAGCGCCGGGCCGGCATTGTTGTTGCGCTGGCGTGGCGGGCCGAAGATGCCGAAAATGCCGCGGCCGCGCCTCTCTGCCTGCGCCGGGGCATAGCGCAGCGCAGCGTTCGGCACCATCAGCGTGTCCCTGACGGCCTCGACGGTGACATCGGCCGTCGCCGTCATGCCGGGGCGCAACAGCAGGTCGGCATTGTCGACGGATAGAACCGCCTTATAGGTCACGACATTGTTGACCACTTCGGAGGCAAAGCGGATCTGCTCGATCTCGGCGGGAAAGGTGCGGTCGGGATAGGCGTCGACGGTGAACTTCGCCTTCTGGCCGACGGCGATCTGGCCGACATCGGCCTCGTCGACATCAACCTGCAGCTCCATCTTCTTCAGGTCGCCGGCGATGGTGAAAAGGATCGGGGCCGAAAGCGAGGCTGCGACCGTGGCGCCCGGATTGACGGAGCGAGTGAGGATGACGCCGTCGATCGGCGATATGATCTTCGCCTTGGCGAGGTTGACTTCGGCAAGCTGCAGGTCGGCCTCCGAGGCCAGAACCTCGGCCTCGTTGATCTGTTTGGCGGCGACGGCGGAATCATATTTGTAGCTGGCGTCGTCGAGGCTCTGCTGGGTGGAGACGTTGCTCCTGACCAGGCTCTTCAACCGCTCGAGAGAGGTGCTTGCCGATTGCATATCGGCATTGGCCTTGATGACGTTCGCCTTGGCCGAATTGAGCTTGGCGCGCGAGCTCTTCACATCCGCCTCGAGCTTGTTCGTATCGAGGAGGGCGAGCACTTCGCCTGATTTGACCGTGCTGTTGTAATCGACATTGACGTCGCGGACCGTGCCGGAAAGCTCGCTCGATATATCCACCTGCTCGGTCGGCTGTACCGAGCCGGTGGCGGTGACGAGCACCGTCAAATCACCGCGCTTTACCGGCTGGGTGGCATAGCTCAATTCGCTTTGCCCACGACCCATATAGAAATAAGCGGCGACGGCTGCGGCAGCGATGAGGATCAGCAGGATGAGCAGGCGTCCGCGCCAGCGGCTGCGCTTGCCCTGCCGTCCCGATGCGGCAAGGACCGCTGCGAGATCGGACGCTGCGCCTGTCTTTGCTCCGGTTTCGCTGCCGCTTACGATTTTGTTCATGTCGTCCTCAATCCGTCAGTGGCCGCCTGCGGCCTCTGCGGCGAAATAACCACAACGCAGATGAACCGGCGATTAGCGTTGCCGCCGAACTGGCACGGAATTGCGGATGGGTGAAATGAAATCTTGGTAAGGAAAGGCTGGTTCAAGCGCCGGAAGCGTCCGTCAATCCGCATCCTCGGCATATTGGTCCGCGCCGGGCAACGAATGCAACCAAGGCTCGCGCCGCTTGATCCAGACCTCATAACCAGGCGCAAGGTCGGTCGGCGGAGTGTCCAGGGACCCCAGGCGGATTTCCGCCTCGTCATCCCCAAGGCAGAAAAGCCTGCTGCCGCAGGCAGGGCAGAAGCTGCGCCCGGAGAAAGTGGCGATCTCGCCGCTGTGGGAGAAAGCCTGGCGCTGCCAGACCGCGAAGAAGGTGAAAGCGGAGCCGCTCGATTTGCGGCAATCGGCGCAGTGGCAGAGGCCGGTGCGAAGCGGTTCGCCTTCCACCCTGTAGGCTACCGCCCCGCAAAGGCAGCTTCCGGTTCGGATCCTCATAGAGCGCCTTCAGGCGTCGAGATTGGTCGGCAGGCCCGGCGGGCGCCGCTTGGCCGCCATCAACAGGTCGAGTTCGGTGGCCGACGGGCCGAACTTGTCGTAGAGGCGCCTTGCCTCCTTGTCATCCAACCGGTATTTCCTGGCAAATTCGCCGATGCTGTAAGGGCGGCCCCGCAACACTCTGCGCGCCGGGGTCGCCGTATTCGGTGCGTCGGTCATGGTCTTCTCCTTTTCGTCAGATAGCCTTTAAGTTAGAGCGACCTGTCGATTTGGAAAGAGCCCGCGAGCCGCATCAAGGCTTCCGGCGTGGATGGGATGCGGCTGTTTTCCTGGAACCTTTTTCGCCAACATGCGTATTTTTTTGCTCAAGGTTGCGGGCCGCACCAAGCAGACGCGGCGGTGTCAGCCTGTGCTGCGTGCCGCACAAAAACTCTACCGTGCGGACACAAGGGGCTGCCTGAGCACGCCGACGACAACCGTGAGCGCGTCCCGGGCTTCGACGTACGCTCGGCGCGGTCAAGGAACAACGATTGCCATAGTTAGAAGGCCGCTTTCTCGAAGATATTCGACGAGTTCGGAAAATGGGATCATGGCGATGGTGAAGAGAGAATCTCTTGATGTCACCAGCAGCGCCCGGTTGGAAATCACCGGAGCCTGCCCCCACTCAAAATTGGAGAAATTGGGCCAGAACAATGGTGTGCGCCGAGCGTATTCCGCATATGGCTCGGCGAAGAGGTGAGACAAATATATGGCCTCCCGCTTCGCCGTATATCTGAACACAAGATAGGCGAGCAGCGTGAAAATTCCCGTGAAAAGCAGACTACCAAACACTAGGCAGACACCGCTGATCATGCAGAGCGAAAAGAGATAAAGAGGGTTGCGCGTGATCGAATAGGGTCCCTGGGTCACAAGCGCGGAATTCTTTCGACCTCCAATATAGATGGTCGACCAAATTCGTCCGATTATGCCAAGAGCGATCAACAATGTTCCAAACTGAGCGAGCAGTGTGAGAAAAAGGCTTTCAGGTCCGAAGCCCGGATGCGCGATGAGCTGGAAGGTGACGAAGGCAGCGGTCAGCCCCCAAAAGGCCCAAATTCGCCGCTTCTGCTTGAAGGGGCGGTTGGAGGAAGTCGTATAAGCCATCATTATTTCCGATCTCTATAAAGTTTTCGAAACGCTCTGCAGGCATGCCTGCAGAGCGAGGTTGAATTCGGGAGCCGAGGCAACAATCAGCTATCCGCAATCCCTCTGTTTGCAGGGATGCTTTTCCTGAGCGCGCCACTCCTTGACGAGTTGGCGGCGGTTTCCCGGATAATGATCGTCCAGTAAACTGACGGTCATGACGTGGTCAGCTTGGAAGATGCGAAAGTCGCCCTGCAGTTCGCACCAACCCGCGATAAATCGCTGTGAATCAATAAACCCCAGCATGATTGGCCATATGGTCCTTTCGGACACGGCCCCGCTTCGATCTTTGTGCGTGATGCTTATCTTTCGCTGCTCGCGCATCGCTCGCCTGACCTGCGCCAGATCAACAACCGATGAACCTTTTTCAGAACGACCAACAAAGAACGTGTTGTCGTCCAGGCCCCGTCGCAGGTCGGGGGGAAGCACACCGCCGATTTTTGCGAGCGCGTTTTGGACAGCGTGCGCCAAAGCATCGTCTGTGTGCCGACTAACCCACTGCGCGCCAGCGACAAGCGCCTGGATCTCTTCTTCCGTGAAAGACAGAGGGGCAAAAGGAAGCCCGGCTGCAGTATGTAGCCGACTCCGGGCTCTCCATCGATATCCGCGCCCATGGCCTGCAGCGTCACGATGTCACGACGGATGGTCCGCAGCGAAACGCCGAGCTCGCGCGCAAGCGTCAAGCCGGCCACCGTTCCGCGGTGACGACGAAGAACTTGCATCAGGTCAAATAGTCGATGGCTTCGTGACACGCTCAATCCATCATGACGAGGGCTTTTCCGGCGAGCTTCCGTCCGGACTCAAGAGCCGTGATGAGTGGAATCGCTTCGCTGAGAGGCACGATCTCGGCGATTGGAAGGCGAAGATTTTCGTCCTTGGCGGCACGAGCGAGCCTATCGAGAATCTCGGACCTCGGTGTGCACACCACAACCTTCAGTCTTCGGTTGAACATCGATCGAATGAATTTCCCCGGCGTGGGATTGAGGTCGACGAACCGGCCATTCTGACGCAAGAGCCCAAGCCCCACGGCGTCCGTCATTGTCGCAGCCGTGTCGTAGACCACATCGAAACGCTCGCGAACCGTCGACAAATCAGTTGTCCGATAGTCGAACACGGTTTGAACGCCGAGGGCCCGCGCCCGTTCCGTCGCCACCGCGCTGCAACTGCCCGATACCTTTGCGCCCAGAATCTGCGCGATCTGCACAGCCGCTTCGCCCACCGCACCGGTACAGCCATTGATGAAGACGTGCTCGCCGGCAGTCAGCTTCGCTTTGTCGACCAGCCCGTTCCAAGCGGTGGCTCCAGGCGTTCCGAGACAAGCCGCCTCCTCAAACGAAACGGTGTCGGGCTTCTTGGCTAAGAAACTGTCCTTGGTGACGACAGCCTCTCCCAGGGCGCCGCTCTCCTTGAACCGGGCAAGACCGAACACGGCATCGCCGATCTTGAAGCGCGTCACCCCTTCACCGACGGAAATGACCGTCCCGGAAATATCCATCCCCATCGCACGAGGAAAAGTCCTTCCGGTAACGATCTTCATCCGTCCTGCCCGCAGCTTCCAATCAATAGGATTGATTGCTGCGAACTTGATCTTGACCGCCACCTGTCCTTTACCCGGTGAAGCCAGTTCGAACTCCTCGAGCCGCATCAGATCGGGGCCGCCGTATTGGTGATATTGAATGCGTTTCATAGTGATCCGTTCTTCCTGTTTTCTGAAGGCACGACTGTGACGGTGGCAAGCCGCCGCGAGCCCGGCCAGCGCCAACGGCCCGACGACCAGGCGGCCTCCCCTGCCCGCGTTTGACGGGAATGCTTGGAGATCGCATGGACATCCGCGGAGGCAATCCGGCGTCGCCGCGAAGTCTGATGACCATGGCTTTCCTGAATTCCGTCACGTCGATGCAGGTTAGACCACCACGGTGCCAGATTCTGGCACCATCGTTTTTGTGACATCGTCCGCTTGCAGATCCAGCGGGCGAGCAGCGATCTTCGGGAGGGTCGCCGCGACCGGTCACGGCAATCCACCATCAGGAGCGGCTGTTCATGCGCTCGAACAGGGCTTCGCCCATCCGGCGCGTGTCGGCGGAGATGCCGATTAGGATCTCCTCCTTATCCGCTTCAAGCTGCGCCAGCGCATCGACAGCGAACTCTTCCGAGGAGACCATCATGCGGCTTGCTGTGCCTTCGCTCCGCGTACCGCCGCCGAGAGCGGTATCGACGATCGGTGGCGCGACCTCGATCACCCGAATTGCTGTGGATTTCAACTGATGGCGCAGGCTGAGCGTAAAGGAATGGATCGCGGCCTTCGTGGCGCAATAGACCGGCACATCGGCCATCGGCGAAAAAGCGAGGCCCGAGCTGACGTTGATGATGAACGCATCCTCTTGCTGCCTCAAGGTGGCGAGCAGCTCGGCGATCAGATGGATCGGCGCCGTAAGATTGATCGCCACTTCCTGATCGAGAGTGTCGATCGCCGGATCACTATTGAAATCACGCCGATGCTGAACGCCGGCGTTGTTGACGATGATATTGAGGGCCGGATGGTCCGCCTTCAGCCATTCGACCATTGAATGGCGGCTCTCGCCGTCGGCAACGTCGCAAATGCGGGTGATCAGCGCAGGCAATTTCTCTTGTGCCTTCCGCAGCGCGGCTTCGCTTCTGCCGCAAATGATGACGTGATTGCCCTTTTCGCAAAGGCGCCGCGCGAGCGCGAAACCGATGCCGGTTGCGCCGCCAGTGATCAAAATTGTGTTTCCTGTAAGATTCACGGTCGTCCATCCTTCCAACAATTGAGAAGGTGCGCCGACGATGACGTGGTATCAGCGGACACACCTTTGCGACCGGCAAGCCGGTCTCAGGTGTCGCGGATACCCTTGGAGGGAGAATTGCCGTCCCTTGAGACGGCGACCGGGCTACCATCCGGTCAGCACTCTTTCGACAGGCCGTTCCTAGCAGAATGCCGATCGAACCGCAATCGGACACCATGTTCCGGTGCGCCGAGTTACGCCGCCTACTGATGTGAGCAAGGACGGATGTCCGTTTAAACCATCTTCCAGTCGAGCGCCGTAAGAGCAAAACGCTTTCGTAGTAGACCGAAACTCTGCCTGTGACCGGCCGCATTGATGATTCACGCTCATAAGTTCATGCGATTTTCGGCGCCTAATCATGGCTGGGCGCGCACCCTATATTCAGAGCATAAGATCGAGAAGCAGCATGAAGGCTGCGGCCGACACAAGCGGAGAGCGAAGATGAACTGGTCGGATAACGAACTCAGCGAGATCGATCAGGCCAACGATTTGAAAATCGCGCCGTTCAGGGACGATGGCGCCACCTATGGCACCCCGACCTGGATCTGGGAGGTTGTCGTCGATGGCTCGCTCTACGTGCGCGGCTACCATGGTCAGAAGTCCCGCTGGTATCAGGCGGCGATCCACCAGAAGGCTGGACGAATCATTGCCGCCGGCATGACGCGCACCGTCGGCTTCGAGCCTGTAGACGGCCCGATCAACGATCGCATCGACGACGCCTACCGCGCCAAATACGGCAAGAGCCAGTATCTCGCGCCGATGGTCAGCGCCCGAGCACGCGCGGCGACCGTCCGGATCGCGCCGCGTGAGGAAACTACCTGACGGCAGTCGGATCCGAATGCGTCGTCGGTAGCCATCCAAACCAACTCGAGCAAAGGAGACGCAAGATGATCAAGCGCACACTCGGCCAGGGCCTGGAAGTCTCCGCCTTGTCGCTGGGCGCCATGGGCTATGGCAAGGCCCGCGAGCTTCCCGACCGGGCCGAGATGATCGACCTGCTTCGCACCGCCGTCGAACGCGGCATGGATTTCTTCGACACCGCTGAAGTCTACGGCCCCTGGACGAACGAGGAGATGGTGGGCGAAGCGCTTGCCCCGCTTCGCGGCAAGGTTAAGATCGCCACGAAATTTGGCTGGGACATCGACCAGGAGACGGGCAAGCACCGCGGTGGCGTCAATAGCAAGCCGGCGCAGATCCGCCGCGCCATCGAGGGCAGCCTAAAGCGCCTGCGCACCGACCACATCGACCTCTACTATCAGCACCGGGTCGATCCGGACGTGCCGATGGAAGATGTGGCCGGGACGGTCAGGGAGCTGATCGCCGAGGGCAAGGTGCGGTTGTTCGGTCTGTCCGAGGCCGGTGCCCAATCGATACGCCGGGCGCATGCGGTGCAGCCGGTGGCCGCGTTGCAGAGCGAATATTCCTTGTGGACCCGCGATCCGGAGGCCGAAATCATTCCGACAATCGAGGAACTCGGCATCGGGCTCGTGCCTTTCAGCCCTCTCGGCAAGGGATTTCTCACCGGCAAGATCGACCTCAACACCACATTCGACAGTTCCGATATCCGAGCGGGAATCCCCCGCTTCGCCGAGAAAGCGCGTCTTGCCAACCTGAAGCTGGTCGAGTTGACCGGCAAGATCGGCGAGAAGCATGGTGCTACGCCGGCCCAGGTCGCGCTAGCCTGGCTGCTGGCGCAGAAGCCCTGGATTGTTCCGCTGTTCGGCACACGCAAGCTCGAACGGTTCGAGGAGAATATCGGGGCGCTGAACGTCACCTTGGACAAGGCCGATCTCGATGAGATCGAGCAGACCAACATCGTCATTCAGGGAGCTCGTTATCCCGAAGAAATGCTGCGTCGATCCGGTCTCTAGCGGGCACATTCTGCGGCAGCCAATACCACCGCAACCTGCTTCGACGCTGACGACGAGCGCATTGCGGCTTTCGTCGTCGTGCCGTTGCGGGCCCATTCCAGGCGATGCCGGAACAACCAAGTTGGAAGGATATCATCATGAAACGAATTTTGGCCGCCACGGCAATCTCGCTCACGATGGGCGAGCCTCTCATGGCCCAGGAAGGAAGTGGAGGCGGAGCCATGCCGGCAAGTGCTTCATCATTGTCGGTCAGCGACATCCAGTCCGTATCGCCGGCTCTTGGCCGATACGCTGAAGAGGATGTGCTCGGAAATCTGTGGCAGCGGCCGCAACTGTCACGCCGCGATCGCAGCATCGTCACTCTGGCCGTGCTGATCGCCCGAAACCAGGCAATCGATCTGAAGCACTACGTCGACGGCGCTCTCGATAACGGGGTGAGCCCGACGGAGGTCTCCGAGATCATCACGCATCTGGCTTTCTACTCGGGCTGGTCGAACGCGATGTCGGCAGTCGCCGCGACCAAGGACGTCTTCAAAGACCGGGGCATCACGGCCGACCAGCTGCCTGCGGCCTCTCCGCAACTGCTGCCGCTCAACGAAGAGGTCGAGCGCCAACGCGCCACCGGCGTCGAGAAGAATGTCGGTCCTATCTCTCCGGGGCTGGTGCAGTTTACGACCGACCCGCTGTTCCTCGATCTCTGGCAGCGGCCGGGCCTTGCACCGCGAGACCGCAGCCTTGTGACGGTCAGTTTGCTGATCGCATCCGGCCAGAGCGCCCAGATCACCTATCACCTTAACCGCGCCATGGATAACGGCCTGACCGCCGACGAAGCCGGCGAGGTCGTTGCCCATACGGCCTTCTACGCCGGCTGGCCGAACGCCTTCTCTGCCTCGTCGGTTGTCGGAGAGGTGCTGCGTAGCCGGGCGAAGTGAAGCTCCAGCCTGCAGCAAAAGCACCCCGGTCCGGCGCAAAGGGGTCCGGCGTGCTTGCTGCTCCAGAGTTGATTGCTACCATTTCATAGGCAGGCGTTTATGATGGGCGTCGGTCTATGAGGAGGAATCATCATTGGAGCGCCAGAATATCAACGACCTGATGGTGTTCCTGGTGGTTGCGAGGGAGCGCAGTTTCACCAAAGCCGCAGCCAAGTTCGGCGTCTCTCAGTCGGCGCTGAGCCATACGCTCCGTCAGCTCGAGCAGCGGCTGGGTGTGCGGCTGCTGACAAGGACGACGCGCAGCGTCTCACCGACCGAGGCCGGCGAACGGATGCTGCAGAGCATCGGTCCGCTTTTCGACGAGATCGGATCTGCGCTCGATGGGCTCAACATTCTTCGGGACCAGCCGGCTGGAACCGTCCGGCTGACCGCCGGCGACTACCAGATCCAGTGCTACATATGGCCGAAGCTTCGAACCTTTCTCCAACAATATCCCGACATCAGGCTCGAACTGGACGTGAACTACGGTCTGCAGGACATCGTCAGTGAAGGCTATGATGCCGGCGTGCGCTTCGGCGAACAGATCGCCAAGGACATGATCTCGGTGAGGATCGGGCCGGATGTTCGTTTCGCCGTCGTCGCCGCAGAATCCTATTTTGCCTCACGCGATATTCCAACACATCCGAAGGACCTCATGCAGCACAGGTGCATCAATCTGCGCCTGCCCACCTATGGCGGTCTTTATGCCTGGGAGTTCGAAGAGAACGGCCGCGAGATCAAGGTTCGGGTGGACGGGCAGCTCGTCTTCAACACGATCTACAACGTTCTTGAGGCGGCTCTCGACGGCTTCGGCTTCGCCTATGTCCCGGAAGATATCGCCAAGCTCCATCTCGGAACCGGTCGCCTCCACCGATTTCTCGAAGATTTTTCTCCCTATTGGGAGGGCTTCCATCTCTACTACCCAAGCCGACGCCAGTCTTCGCCCGCCTTTTCCCTTCTCGTGAACGCGTTGCGTTATTCAACGTGAGCGGCTGCGACGACAGAGTGGCGAGCCGCTTTTTGCACCGTTGCGCGGCTCCTGCGGGAAATAAAGCGCAAAGGGATTCGCTTCAGACGACGAAACGCTTCGGCAATTCGGTGGCAAGCGCATCGATCGCCAGTCGCGACCGCAACGGCAGATATTGGGTGGTCGGCCACACGGCGTAGCATTTCATCGCCGCCCTCGGCCGATCGGTCCAGAGTTCGACCAGTTCGCCTGCCTGCACGCGGTCATGGATCAGCCAGTAGGGAAGCCAAGCGAGGCCCATGCCATCGACGGCGGCATCGGCGATCACTTCGAGATCGTCAAAGCGCAGTCTTGAAGTGACCGACAGGTCGATGAGAGCACCGGTCGCATCGGGAAGCTGCCAGGTCAGGCCATAATCGTTGCGCCAGTATACGAGCGTGTCATGTTCTGACAGATCCGCCAGCGAATGTGGCTCCCCTCGTACGGCAAGATAGGCTGGAGAAGCGCAGAGCGCCTTGCGCGGGCTGACCAGTCGCCGGGCGTGGAGCGCGGTTCCGTTCCCTAGAACGCCATTGCGCACCGCCAAATCGAAGCCGTCGGCGATCAAATCGATCTGGCGGTCACTGAAGCTGAGTTCGAGTTCGAGCCTCTCGTGCTGGCGCGCATAGGCACGCAGGATGGGTGCGGCGCAGTAGCGGCCAAACAAGACGGGCAGCGACACGCGCAACTTGCCGACGACCTCACGCCGGCCGGATTCTAGGAGAGATTCGCCTGCGCGCAGTTCCTCGATCGCACGCACACAGCGCTCGTAATATTGCTGACCATCTTCGGTCAGGCTCTGCGTCCGCGTGGTCCTGTGAAACAACCGGACGCCCAGGCGCTCCTCGAGACGCGCGATGGCCTTACCGACTGCGGAGCGCGTCAACGACAATCGCTCGGCAGCTTTGGCAAAGCCGCCCGTCTCGACCGCCTCGACAAAGACTTGCACTCCATCAAACCTGTCTCGCACGGAGCGGATCCTCGCGAAGAACGGTCCTGCGATTGGAGAACCTCAGGAACCAAAGAAGAGAAAAACTATTTCTAATCGTCAACTGTATTCTACGATATAAGGCCGGCCAAGCAAACGATATTTCCTGGCAACAACGGCAGCACAGACGACCTCATCCCGCTCGGAAACTGGTTTGGTGTCATAACCCAATCGAAGACTGACCAGGCGCCGGATGTCGCGCCTGCCGGAAGCGATCTCAGGACGGCGGGTTACCTCGGTCGTCCGCGTGGCCGAGACCGTGCGCCGGTTCCAACCCGCCTGATCCATCTTTCTCAACCAAAGAATCCTGCCATGAAACTGCTTTGCCTCGATATTCCCCAGCCCGGCGCCAGTCTGGAAAAGTACCAGCCGCATATGTCGGATGAAGCCCGACACGCCTGGCAGATGTACAAGGGCGGCATCATCCGCGACATCTATTTCCGCCAGGACCGTCCGGGTGTCGCCATCATCGCCGAATGCGAGTCGGTCGAAGCCGCCAAGCAGGCCCTGAGCGAATTCCCGCTGGCCAAGGCCGGGCTTCTCGACTGGGATGTCATCCCGCTTGGCCCCTTCCTCAACTGGGAAGCGCTGTTTGCGCCCGGCAACGCCTGAGATTCCTTGTCCGCGATACAACGGAACACTTTGCGCCCGATCGCGAATTCGGCGGGCGCAGCAGAGCCTACGAGCGCATCTTGAAGAGCGATATGAAGTTCGCGTCGTCATCGACATGGCCTCGCTCAATTCCCGAGGAGCCAAAACAATGGCAAATAATATCAAGCCCATCCTTTGCGTGGTCACCAGCCATCCGATCAGAGGCGACACCGGCGAGCCCACCGGCTTTGCGATGGTCGAACTCACGCATCCGCTCGACGTTTTCCGCGCGGCCGGTATCCCGACCGAGATCGCCTCGATCCGGGGCGGCCATCCGCCGATCGACTTCTTCGACCTCACTGATCCGGTCAACGCCCGCTTCTGGAAGGACCGCGAGTTCCGCGATGCGCTCGCCCACTCGCTCATCCTCGACGAACTCGATCCCTCCCGCTACTCCGCAGTCTTCTTCGCCGGCGGCCACGGCACGATGTGGGATTTTGCCGACAGCCCGGCTGTGCAACGCGTGATCCGCGATATCTACGAAACCGGCGGCATCGTCTCGGCGGTCTGCCACGGCCCCGCTGCATTGGTGAACGCAACGCTCTCGGACGGCAACCATTTGGTCGCGGGCAAGAAGCTGGCCGCCTTCACGGACGAGGAAGAGGCGGAGGTCAAGTACACCGAGGTCGTGCCCTATCTGCTGGCGACGACCCTCAAGGAGCGAGGCGCGCTGCATCAGCCGGCGCCGAACTGGACGGAGAAGGTGGTGGTCGATGGCCGCTTGATCACAGGTCAGAACCCGGCATCCGCACACGGGGTCGGCCAGGCGATCGTCGATCAACTCGCCCAGAAGTCCTGACCGAAGGAATTCACCAATGAAGATCATCGCAATCGAAGAGCATGTCCTGCCCGATGAGGTGAAGCATGGGTGGAACACGATTCCCGGCGCCGACGACGGAACGCTTGGGCTCAATCCAGGTCTGCTCGGCGAACGGCTGGCGGATCTTGGAGAGCAGCGGCTGGTTCTGATGGACGAGACCGGCGTCGATCTGCAGGTTCTCTCGTTGACGACTCCGGGTCTCAACAATCTCGGCCATCATGGCGTCGATCTTGCTCGTCGCGCCAACGACATTCTGGCCGGCACTGTTTCGGCTCACCCATCCCGCTTCCAGGCGATGGCGGCTCTCTCCTTTGCGCAACCGGACGAGGCGGCGCGAGAGCTGCGGCGAGCCGTCGAGGAACTCGGCTGCAAAGGTGCCGTTCTGTTCGGCCGGGTCGGCGACAAGAATCTCGATCATGTGATCTTCGAGCCGACATTCGCCAGCGCAGCGGAGCTCAATGTCCCACTTCTGATTCACCCGCAGATCCCGCAGACGAGCATTCGCGACACCTATTATGCGGGCTTCGGCGCCCCCATCGATCTCGCCCTGTCCACGTTTGCCCTCGGATGGCATTTCGAGGCAGGCATCCAGTTCGTGCGTCTGATCCTGGGCGGCGCCTTTGACCGTCACCCGAACCTCCAGGTCATCCTCGGGCACTGGGGTGAGCTGGTGCTGTTTTATCTCGAGCGGCTCGTCATGCTGGATCGGGTGTCCAAACTCCAGCGGCCATTCCTCGACTATGTCCGCAACAACCTCTATCTGACGGCCAGCGGCATGTTCAGCCCCGCCTATTTGCGGCAGGCGATCGATGCCGTCGGCGTGGACCGCATCCTGTTCTCGACGGACTACCCATACCAGTATCGCCCCGGAGGCGATGCGCGGCGATTTGTCGAAGATTTGGAGCTCGATGCCGCCGACAAGGAGAAGTTCGCGCATGCGAACTGGGAGCGCCTCACCGCAGGCCGTTTCCTCGCCTGATCTCGGCGGAAAGCTTCCGTTCGTGAGGCAGACTCATAAGGTCTTGCAATTTGCCGCCGGTAATCCTTTCCGATGCGTGACCCATTTACTCACGTGAGCGATCCACTGATTCGCCCCTGAGCACGAGTCCCAGCATCGACTATACCGGCTGACGGACTACTGAAGGCGCGGAGCCGCTACTCAACAACCCGTTCAAGCTGTTGTTGGTGGAGCGGACGCTCAGCGACGTGATAGCGCAAGCGAGGATTGATCCATGAAGTTCGACACACCTGCAGGACCGAACCCGATTGACCGGATGACCGTTGTCGGCCAGCCTCACAACCGCTTCGAGGCAGAGCTCAAGACGACTGGGACGGCGACCTACGCCTACGAATATCACAACGTCGCACCAAACGCTGCCTACGGCTATATCCTTGGCGCAGCAATTGCCAAGGGCCGAATCTCATCGATCGACACCCGGCGCGCCGAGGCCGCGCCCGGCGTGCTGGCGGTCATTACTCACCGCAATGCCGGTCCGCTTGGTGTCGGAAAATTTTATGTCCAGCGCATGTTGGCTGCCCCTGATGTCGATCACTACCATCAGCCTGTTGCAGTCGTGGTGGCCGAAACCTTCGAACAGGCACGCGCGGCTTCCTCGCTGATCCGCGTCGACTACGCTCGCAGCCCGGGCCGCTTCGATCTCGCCGAGCAACTGGACAGCGCGCCGGTTGCACCGCAGATGGAGTTTGGTGGACCGACCGAGACGCAGGTCGGAGACTTCGACCAGGCTTTTGCAGCCGCGGAGGTGAAGGTTGACGAGACCTATACTGTTCCCGACCAGGCGCATGCAATGATGGAGCCGCATGCGACGATCGCGACCTGGGATGGCGATCGGGTGACGTGCTGGACCTCAATTCAGCAGATGAATTGGGGAACCCGCGATCTCGGACTCATTCTCGGCATTCCGCGCGAAAACGTTCGGCTGATCTCACCCTTCATCGGCGGCGGCTTCGGCGGCAAGGGCACGGTGCAGTCAGATCTGGTGCTGGCGGCCGTTGCCGCGCGCATGGTGCGGCGACCGGTGAAGATCGCGCTTCAACGTCCGATAATGTTCAACAATACGATCCATCGGCCGAAGACGATCCAACGGATCCGGCTCGGCGCCTCGCGCGACGGCAGGCTGACGGCGGTCGGTCATGAGAGCTGGTCGGGCAATCTCGCCGGCGGCCGCACCGAGCCGACCACCCTTTCGACACGGTCGCTCTACGCCGGGGCGAACCGGATGACAGCTGTCCGGCTAGCGACGCTCGACCTGGCCGAGGGCAATGCCATGCGTGCGCCGGGAGAGGCGCCCGGTTTGATGGCGCTCGAGATTGCCATGGACGAGATGGCCGAAAAGCTCGGCATGGATCCGGTCGAGTTCCGCATCCTGAACGATACCCAGGTCGATCCGGAAAATGCCGATCGGCCTTTTTCCTCGCGTCCCTTCGTCGAATGCCTGCGCACAGGCGCCGAACGCTTCAGATGGAGCATGCGCAAAACTGAGACAGGTCAAGTCCGCGATGGTGACTGGTTGATTGGTATGGGCATGGCGGGTGCGATCCGCGGGGCACCGATTTCAAAGGCCGGAGCGCGGGTTCGTCTCGATCGCCAGGGCATGCTGACAGTCGAGACCGACATGACGGACCTTGGCACCGGCAGCTACACGATCGTGCAGCAAACGGCGGCCGAGATGATGGGCCTGCCAATCGACCGCGTAGTGGCAAAGCTCGGGGATTCGAGCTTTCCGGAGACGCCGGGATCTGGAGGACAGCAGGGTGCGCCTTCGGTCACAGCAGGCGTCTATGCTGCCTGCACGAAGCTGCGAGCGGTGGTCGCCCAGCGTCTGGGCTTCAACGCCACAGAGGCTGAGTTCATTGGCGGTGAGGTTCGGTCCGGAAATCGAAAGGCGCTGCTCGCCAGCGCTGCCGCCGATGGCGATCTCGTCGCCGAAGACGTCATGGAATTCGGCGATCTGGCGAAGCGCTTCGCGATCCAGACCTTCGGGGCGCATTTTTCCGAGGTCGGCGTCGACGTCTATACCGGCGAAATCCGCGTTCGCCGCATGCTCGCCGTATGCGCCGCCGGCCGCATCCTCAACACCAAGACCGCGCGCAGCCAGGTGATCGGCGGGATGACAATGGGGATCGGGGCCGCCCTGATGGAAGAGATGGTGGTCGATAAGAGATCCGGCTTCTTCGTCAATCATGATCTCGCCGGCTACGAGGTTCCGGTCCACGCCGACATCCCTCATCTCGAGGCCGTGCTCCTCGACGAAGTAGATCCAGCGATATCGCCGGTGAAAGCGAAAGGCGTCGGGGAACTGGGACTGACGGGTGTCGCGCCGGCCGTCGCAAATGCGGTCTACAACGCAACCGGCGTGCGGGTGCGGCAATATCCGATCACACTGGAGAAATTGCTCGATCGGTTGCCTCATCGCGAGTGATAGTCCCGGCGAAATGACAAGAGGTCTCACATCAGGATAGACGCCGGCCGTCCTCGCCGAAAAGGTGCAGGACGGCGGGGTCGAGGTGCAGCGGCAGGCTGTCGCCTGATTTCATCCGCTGCTGGCCGGCAAAAACCGCAATCAATTTCTTCCCGGCTGCGTCGGCGTGGACGACGGTCTCCGAGCCCAGTTCCTCGACGAGGGTGACGCGGGTATCCAGCCTGCCCGCCGAGCCCTCATCGGCAAGGGTGATATGCTGCGGCCGGATGCCGATGCTGACTCTTTCGCCCGCCGGGCGTGCCTCCTTGGCAATCACCGAGAGACGATGGCCGCCGACGGTTTCGACCTCAGCGAAACCGCCCTCGTGACCGACAATCGCACCTTCGAGAAAATTCATGTGCGGCGCGCCGATGAAGCCGGCGACAAAGCGGTTGGCCGGCTTGTTGTAGAGTTCCAGCGGTGTTCCCACCTGCTCGATCCTGCCGCCTCTCAGCACGACGATACGGTCGGCCAGCGTCATTGCTTCGACCTGATCGTGGGTGACGTAGATCATCGTCGCCTTCAGGCGGGCGTGAAGGGCCGCCAGTTCGGCGCGCATGCTGACCCTGAGTTCCGCGTCGAGATTGGAGAGCGGCTCGTCGAGCAGGAAGGCATCCGGCCGCCGCACGATGGCGCGGCCGATCGCAACGCGCTGGCGCTGGCCGCCAGAGAGCTGGCCCGGACGGCGCTGCAGGAAAGGCTCAATCTCCAGCATGCGCGCAGCGTCCGTGATGCGCGCTTCGATCTCGGCTTTCGCCACCTTGGTGTTCTCGAGACCGAAGGCGAGGTTTTCCCTGACGCTCATATGCGGATAGAGCGCATAGGACTGGAAGACCATGGCCAGGCCGCGATCGGCGGCGCTGATAGCGGTAACATCCTTCCCGTCGATGGCAATGCTGCCGCCAGTCGGCTTATCGAGGCCGGCGATCAGGCGCAGCAGCGTCGATTTCCCGCAACCGGAAGGGCCGACGAAAGCGACGAACTCGCCGTCATTGACATGAAGCGAGACATCGCGAATGACCTCGACGGCGCCGAAATTCTTGACGATGTTCCTGAGCTCGAGCCCGCTCATGCACTCTCCTGTTTTCTTCTTTTAAGGTGGCCTATTTGAGCCCCGAACCGGCAATGCCCGTCGTAATGAAGCGCTGCAGGAAGACGAAGATCAGCACGACCGGAATCATCGAGACGACGGTCATGGCGAGGATGTAGTGCCATTGCACATTGAGCTCGCCGGCATAGACGTTGAGGCCGACCTGCAGCGTATAGAGTTCCTTGCGCGACAGCACGATCAACGGCCAGAGGAAGTCGTTCCAGCGCCAGACGACCGAGAAGATCGCCAGCACCGCGAGAGCCGGCGCCGACAGCGGCAGGATGATGCGCCAGTAGATCTGCCATTCGCTGGCCTTGTCCATTCGCGCGGCGTCGAGCAATTCGTCGGGGATCGTCAGCATATATTGCCTGAGCAGGAAGACGCCCGTCGGGGTGGCGACCGTCGGCAGGATGACGCCCCAAAGGCTGTCGAAGAGGTTCAGCGTGCCGATGACGGAATAGAGTGGCACGACGATGACCGAAAGCGGCACCATTAGCGTCGCCAAGATCATCAGCATGACGGCGGTGCGACCGGGGAACTGGTATTTCGACAGCGCGAAAGCGGCCATGGAATTGACGAGCAGCGTAATCGCCGTCGCCACGACGGTGACGAAGACGGAATTGCGCAGGAACAGGAAGCAATCGAAGCGCTGGAACGGCTCGGTGTAGTTGCCGCCGGCGAATTCGACCTGGCGCACCGGTGTGCGGTCCTTGATATTCGCCTTGACGATTTCGCCCGGCTGTTTCGGATCGACCATCTGGCCGATGATGCCGATGCGGCGGACTTCGGCGAGCACGCGCGTGCTGCCATCCGGCATTGCGACATTGTAGAGCGGCAACGGCTTGTCGTATCCCGGCACCACTGCCTGTTCGGTGACATAGGGCAGGAAGGAGGGCGGGAATTCGGCAAGGGCCGCCGGCGTCTTGAACGAAGAGAAGACCAGCCAGACGGCCGGGCCGAACATCAGGAACACGCCTGATATCAGCCAGATCCAGGTGACCACATCCGTCCAATGCCAGCCGCGGCCGCGCCGGCGGAGCAGAAAGGCAGAGACAGCGCTCATTGGCGTGCTCCCTTCTTCTCGTTGCGGCTACTGACGCCGAGCTGGACCAGCGTCAGGATGACGAGCACGATGCCCATCAGGATCGAGGCGGCCGACGCCAGTCCCGGATTACGCAGCGAACTCGCAAAGCCGGTCTCGTAAATATATTGGGTGATGTACATGGTGCTGGTGCCCGGTCCGCCGCCGGTCAAAACGAAGACCTCGTCGAAGATCTGCACGGCGCGGATCAGCGCCAAGACCAGGACGACGATGAGGTTCGGCATCAGCAGCGGCAGGGTGATGCGCCGGAAGATGCGGGTTGGACGGGCGCTGTCCATCGCCGCCGCCTCGTAGAGATCGCGCGGGATCGCCTGCAGGCCGGCAAGCAGGATCAGCGCATAAAAGCCCATATGCGCCCAAACCGAGACGAAGACGGCAAAGAAGAAGGCCCAGAAACGGTCGCTGAGCCAGGAAAAGGGTTCGAAGCCGAAGGGGCTCAGCGCATAGTTCAAAAGGCCCTCACGCTGCAGTATCCATTTCCAGATCAGGCCGACGACGACGGGCGACAGCAGCACCGGGAAGAAAAAGACGGCGCGCCAGAAGCCGCGATTGGAAAGCTCGCGGTTGAGGATCAGCGCCGTTGCGAGCGCCGCGATCAGCATCACCGTCACCTGGAAGACGACGAAGACGGCGGTGTTGCGCACCGCCGCCCAGAATGTGTCGGCAGCACAAGTCGAAGGGTCGAGATAGCTGCCGCAATCGAAGAGGATGCGGTACTGGTCGGCGCCGACATAGGTCCTGTTCGGAAGGAAGATGGCGCTGCCGCTCGTTGTCGAATAGAGGAAGTTGATGACCAGCGGCAGCAGCACGAAGACGGTGAAGATCAGCATGTTGGGCGCCAGGAAGACGCCCGCCATGCCGTTCAGTCCCGTCAGCTTCTGCCAGCCGCGCATGGGAATGTCCACGAGCCCCATGGCAAGCCGGACAGGCGCAAGGAGCGCCTGCCGCAGACCGGTTTTGACAAGTGGTTCGGAATAAACCGTCTTCTCCGCCATCCGTTCGTCCGTCAGTTGCCGCCAACCTTGGCCTTGATGTCCTCGTCGATGCGCGCATAGGCGTCGTCGAGCTTCATTTCGCCGGCGATCACCTGGCTGATGCGGGCGACGATGGCGCTGTAATAGGCGTCCGACCACTTCCAGCCCGGCAGCTTCACGGCGGGCGCAGCCGTCTGTCCGGCCGCTTCGACGAAGGCCTTCAGCGCCGCCTTCACATGCGGATTGTCAGTCTTGAAGTCGACCTGGCCGGCAGCCACACCCTTATGCGCCGGGATGAACAGGCTGCGCTCGGCGAACTCCTTCTGCACGTCGGCACTTGCCAGGTAATCCATCACCTTGGCGACGTCCTTCGGGTTTTTGGTGTACTTGATCGCGACGAGACCCGCACCACCCTGCATGCCGGAGCATGCGACCGAGCCGCAGGGGCTGCCCGCCATCACCCAGTCGAAACTGTCGCCGATCTTCTGGGCGAAGCCTGGGATCTGCCAGCTGCCCGAATAATAATAGGCAAGGCCGCCATTGATGAAGTCGTCGGAGGCAGCGCGGTAGGTGGAGCCGGCAGCACTGACCCAGACGTCCTTGTTGACGATGCCGTCCTCGTTCCACTTGACGAAACGGCTGAGGAAGTCCTTGGCCCCCTGATCGAGCGGAGCCGGTTTCCCGTCGGTGGCGATGTAATTGGCGCCGTAGGAGATGTTCGGACCGGAGACGCGGTGACCGGAGCGGTCGATCGCCATGGCGAAGACCTTCTGGCTGTCGGCGACCTTCTTGGCTGCCGCCGCCCAGTCGTCCCAGGTGGCCTTCGGGCCGGGGATCTCGACGCCAGCCTGATCGAACAGCGTCTTGTTGGCGAAGCCGCCGGTCAGCGTCAGCTGCGTCATGAAGCCGGTGATGGCGTTCGAGCCGTCGGGACGCATCCAGTCGGCCTGGGCGCCGAAATTGTCGTCCCAGTATTTCGCGTCGGTGAGATAGGGGCGAAGGTCGAGCCAGTGCTGCGCCGGTGCCTTCAGATTGGCGACGCGGGCGATATCCGGCCCCTGCCCGGCTTCGAGCTGCACCGGCAGCTGTTCCTTGACGACGGTGTAGGAGACCTCGTCGAGGATGACGTTGACGTCGGGATTGGCTTTGGAGAAGCGCGACAGCAGATCCTTGACCACCTCGCCTTCATTACCGTCGGAATACCACATGATGCGCACGTCGCCGGCATGGGCGGCAACGGAACTCAAGAGAACTGCAGCAAAAGCCGCGCCGATCGATTTCATTCTGGTCATTTTTTCCTCCTCTTGACCGATCAATTCCTGCGTTCGGCCGGTCCTCCACCTGCCGGACACGTCGTCTACGAGGCCGCGCACCGAGGCTGCCTGGCCGGTATCTTCAGATGTACCGCTTCTCCCCGCACCGACCAGTCCGTCGGGCGAAGAATACGGCCTTCGGCACGCACGGTGCCGTCCTCTTCGAAAACGACCCGGCCATAATCCGGATCGACGACGATCAATGCGCCCTCGTCGTCTCGGCGGGCCGAAAGCGTGGCGAAACGCGCCTGCATGTCGTCAAGGCCAACCTCGCGCCCGACATCGGAGAGACGGACGATCCAGCGGCTCTTGCGGCTGGCCAGACGCAGCTCGATATCCGTCGTCGGGCCTTGCTTTACCGGCTCCAGCGCGCCGTTGCCGATCAGCATCGCAATGCCGTTGCCGGAGCGGGCGAGCGCCAGATTGCCGTCGACCACAGTGTCGTCGAAGGCCTCGAGCGGGAACCAGGCATGGGTGAAATCCGGCTGGCCCTCATGGATATCGAAATCGAGGATCGCCAGATCGCGATATTGATGCACGCGCGGCAATGTTCCGCAGCCACCCCAGAAGCTCGGCCGGCCATAACCGAACTGGATGGTTTCGCCGGGATGGTTGATCCAGATCTGCGCTTCCGGGCGGTCGCCCAAGCGCAGGTGCAGCACCGTCTCCTGGTAGCCGCAGGCGCCGGGACGATAATGGGCAATGGTGCCGAGCGCGGTGTCACGGGTCTTATAGTGATAGAGGGCAGCGAAACGGTTCTCGCCCTGGGAAAAGGTCCATTCCTGCGCATCGTCGGACTGGTGCGCGGCGATCGCCGCCAGCTCCTCGGGGAAACGCAGGCCGTGATCGCGAATGCAGACGGCAAGCTGCGGCAAAGCGTGGACACGCCGGCCGTACCAGCCGCGGCCCCAGAGCAGTCGGGCGATAGCTGACAGTTCAACAGAGCGGCCGGGGCGCAGCGTATGTTCGTAGGAGCGGCCCTGGCTGCCGGTCAGCATGCCGTGATGGGCCGAACGGGCAACGATCTCCATCAGGCGAACGATGCTGGCGCTCGCCCGGTTGCGGATCGTCTCATCCGGCGCGCAGGCGGCCAGCGCCGTCAGCCCCTTGAGATCGATCGGGAAATAGGGAACGGAATTCCATTCGGCCATTTCCCAGCGCTCGAAATGATCGAGCCAGGCGCGGACACGCCCTTCGCCGACCTTCATTTGCTCGGCGCCGGTGCGGCCGGAACGGACGAAGACGGCATCGGAGAACAGCCTGCCGCCGAGATAGGCGGCCGTGTGGAAGAGAAGCGCATGGTTTTCCGAAAAATACCACTGAACGTCGTTGCCAGGCTCATCCATCCAATAGCGGTAATTGAGGACGGCATGCTCGATCCTGTCGCGCAGCTCAGGTGACAGCAGATCGCTCCAGCGCGTATAGGCAAAAAGCAGCGGCACCAGCACGAAATCGGCGCAGTCGTGGCAATCCTCGATAACAGGCAGCATGGCCGAGATCATCGCCTCGGTTTCCTCGCCGCCCTGCCCCCGCGCGAGGCGCGCGAAAGCACAGACCGTGTCGGGCTCGGAATGGCCGGCGACCTCAGCCAGCGCCTCGGCGACGCGGTCCTCCAGGGCGGCAGGTGCTTCTCCCTGGCGCTGGGGATGACAGATCTCGACGCCGAGCGTGCGACTGAGCGAAAGCGCGCCTGTTTTGAAGGTGATGCGGAAATGGCGGAAATCGGCGGGCATATCCGCCGAGGTGCCGAGTTCCAGCTTGGTTGCTCCCGCTTCCAGCTCGAAATCATAATCGAAGCGCTCGATCGACATGAAGTCGCCTTCGATCTCGACATGGCAGCTCAGTGCCACCGGCAGCGGCGCGGGGAAGAGGATGGTCACGTCTTCGCCCAGATAAGCGGTGCGGTCGAAGCGCATGCCTTCAAGGATCGCCTCCAGCGCATCCGCATCACCGGCGGCGATGGGAACGGGCACTGATATTTCGACACTAGGCCCCTCGACATAATCCAGCTGGAAATAGAAACGGGCGTCGCGCTCGGCGAGATCGTCGAAATAGACGCGGATTTCGTTCAGGCCGGCCGTGAGTTCGACCTCGAAGTCTTGCTGAGCTTCGAGATTGCGCTGGTAAGGCGCCATGAAACCCTGCTCGAGGCCATTGACGAAGAGGATCGCGCCGCCGCAGGTCGACAGCCGAAGCGTGGCACGTCCCGCGGAGCGGGCATCGAGGAAGGTACGCGCCCAGCAGCCGATGCGTGTCGGGCGAAACCAGAAGCCGGAGAGATCGACACGCGGTGAGGCAAAGGGAAGCCACCAGCGGACGGCATCGAATTCGGCTGTCGGCTGCGGCCGCCGGCCGGAGAAGGATTTTTTGAATTCGGTGCGGCAGGGATATTCATGCGGAATGAAGTTCTTCGTCTTGGTGACGAAGAAAAACGGATCCATGCTGCCTTGCATCGGACGGTCGGCGACGTCGTAGCGCTGCTGCCACAGGTCGGCGAGCTGCCAGTAGACGATCGGGCTAGCCTTGGCCGTTGCACGGCGGAGATGGGATTGCTGCTCGGCGGTCATTGCTTCAGACCGCCCTAGAACAGCTAGAGCATGATGTCGTCCGAAAACCGCTCACACTTTTCGGCATCATGCTCGATCCTTGGGACGCCGGACAAAACGCCGACACATGGATTGGCCCTCAAGCCGCATGTTCAAAGCCTCCCTGCTCTGCCGCTTGTCGCGGACTCCTCAGGCAACGATTGTGCACAGGCAATCCATTTGCGCAATCTGAAAGATTTTTGCATAGTAGCTGCCAGCGAGGAGATGACATGGCGGCGGAAGAGAAAAAAGGCAGGCGCACGCGCCTCGACGACATTGCCGCCCGATGCGGCGTCTCGATCAGCACGGTGTCGCGTGCGCTGGCCGGCGAAAAGGGCGTCAGGCCGGAGATCCGCAAGCTGGTGCTGGAAACGGCAAGTGCGGTCAGCTACGCGCTGCCGGCGAGCGTTGCCGGCAAGAAGGTCATGCTCGTCGCCTCCGGGGCGGCGATGATCGACTATGTCCGCAACCAGTTTACGGTCTACGTGCTCGAAGGATTGAATGCGCGAGCCGCCGCCCTCGGCATCGAACTGGCGATGCGCCCGGTCGCCGACAAGGGGGACGAAGCCCGCGTCGTCGCCGAGATGCGTGACGATCCGAGCTTTGGCGGCATGCTGATCCTGACCGTCGACGAAGAGGAGATGCTGGCTGCGGCCGCTGATCTCGGAAAGCCCGTCGTGCTCGTCAACAGCGACGATCCCTATATGCGGCTTTCCAGTGTGACGCCCTGCAACCGTTCAGCCGCCTTCATCGCCGCCGAGCGGCTGATCAAGGCCGGGCATCAACGCATCCTGTTCATGCTGAGGCCGGGTCGGCGGACGATCGAGCGGCGCCTCGAGGGTTGGCGCGATGCCCTGCAGCACCATGGGCTGACGGCCGATGCCGATCTGGTGCTCGAAGTCGACGACTGGCTGCCGGAACTCGGCGCCGAGGCGGTCACCCGTCTTGTCCGCGAGAAAGGACTCACCTTCACCGCCATCCTGACGGCGGGCGACAGTCTTGCCAATGGCGCGGTGCGCGGCTTGCAGGCGATGGGCTATGCCGTGCCGCAGGACATCTCCGTCATGGGCATAGACGATCTGCCGCAGTCGGCCTTTCTCAATCCGCCGCTCTCGACGGTGCATATTCCGATGCGCGAACTCGGCGCCACCGCGCTCGATCTGCTGCGCGACATGATGCTCGGCCTTGCGGCCCCACGGCGGCGGGTCGAGCTTGCCTGCCATCTCGTCGAAAGGGGTAGCGTTGCAGCCGTCAGGCATGTGCCTGTCGTAACGGAAGGTCGCTGACGAGCCACGGTGGTCGAGGGTATCAAGCCTCGATAAAACTCGCTTCGAACAGTTCTCGCGCATAGGCATCATGCGTGGTGCCGGCCTGCAGGTCCGCTTTGGTGAGCTCGTCCACGAAACAACCATTCTTCATGATCAGCACCCGGTCGCACATATGGGCGATGACCGCGAGGTCGTGACTGACGAGCAGATAGGTCAGGCCCTTTTCCTCGCGCTGATCGGCCAGCAGGTTGAGGATTTCGGCTTGGACCGAGACGTCGAGCGCCGATGTCGGCTCGTCGAGCAACAGGATGGGCGGCGACAGGATCAGGGCCCGGGCGATTGCCACCCTCTGCCGCTGGCCGCCGGAAAGCTCGTGCGGGAAACGGTTTGCGAAGCTCGCCGGCAAGCCCACCTGGATCAATGCCTTTTCGACTTTCGACCAGATGTCGGAATGGCGCATGGCGCGCAGCGGTTCCGCCAGGGCGGTGCCGATACGATGGCGCGGATGCAGGGATCCGTAAGGGTCCTGAAACACCATTTGTGCGAATTTCAGCTCCTCGCGGGAGCGCTTCTTGCCGATCGGTTTGCCGCCAAGTTCGATGTGACCGGTCCAACCGGCCTCCATGCCGGCAAGGCAACGCAGCACCGTCGATTTGCCGCATCCGGATTCACCGACAATGCCAAGCGTCTCGCCCTGGCCGACGTGAAAACTGATGCCCCTGACGACATGGTTGCTTGATTTGCCAGAGGCAAAGACGACATCGAGGTCACGCACATTGATCATTGCGCCGTCTCCAGATCGAGTTTCGTCCTGTCGAGAACAGCAAGCCGGCGAACCGGGTTCCTCGGGTCGGGCAGCGCAGCGATCAGCCCGCGGGTATAGGGGTGGCGCGCCTCCTCGAGACGGGTCAGCGTTTCCACGATCCGGCCGGCATACATGACGATGATGCGCTCGCAAAAGGCTGCCACCATGCGAATGTCGTGGCTGATCAACAGCAGTCCGGAATTGTTCTCGCGCACCAGCTCATCGAGCAGCAGCAGCACGTCCTTGCGGACGCTGACATCAAGCGCCGAGGTCGGCTCGTCGGCGATGACAAGCTTCGGCCGCGCCAGCAGCATCATGGCGATCATCACGCGCTGGCCCATACCGCCCGATATCTGGTGCGGATAAAGCGCCATGACCCGCTCCGCATCGCTGATGCGCACGCGCTCCAGCATGGCGCGGGCAGCCTCATGCGCCTGTTTCTTGTGAAGACCGAGGTGAAGGCGCGCGGCTTCGGCGATCTGCTTACCGATCGAAAGCACCGGATTCAGCGAATAGCGCGGATCCTGCATGATCAGCGCAATATCCTTGCCGCGCAGCGCGCCCATCTGACGCTCGGACTTCGAAAGCAGCGGATCGCCGCTAAGATCCATGCGTTCGGCGGAGACCACCGCGGCCGGCGGCAAAAGACGCATGATCGCGCGACCGGTCGTCGACTTGCCGGAACCGGATTCTCCGACGATTCCGACGCGTTCGCGCCCGACGTCGAAACTGACATTGGAGACGGCAGGCACGGCGCCTCGGCCGAAACGGACGCTCAATCCTTCGACGGAAAGAACGGGCTGCAGATCACGATCTTGCATGGCGGGGATCCAAAAGGTCGCGCAGAGCATCTCCGGCGATGTTGAAAGCAAGGCTGGTGAGCAGGATGGCGATACCCGGCATCACGGCAACCCACCAATAATCCAGCATGAACTTGCGGCCGCTGGAGATCATCGCGCCCCATTCCGGCGCCGGCGGCTGGGCGCCAAGGCCGAGGAAGCCAAGCGAAGCTGCCGTCAGGATAATGCCCGCCATGTTGAGCGTCAGACGAACGATGACCGATGGGACGCACATCGGCGCGATATAGAGAAGAAGAATGCGCATCGGCGAGGCACCATAAAGGCGCGCGGCGACCACATAATCGGCGTTTCTGACGACAAGCGCCTCGGCGCGCGCGAGTCTCGCAATCGGCGGCCATGCGGTCAACGAGATCGCGATGATTGCCGTGGTCAAGCCCGCGCCGAGTGCCGCAGCAAAAGCCAGAGCCAGGATCAGCGACGGGAAAGAGAGAACGATATCGGTGGCGCGCATCAGCAGCGCATCGGTGCGCCCTCCGAAGAAGCCGGCAACGACGCCGATCAACAGGCCGATCGGCCCGACGATCAAGGAAATCGACAGCACGGTCTGGATGGTGATGCGCGTGCCGAAGATGAGGCGGCTCAAGATGTCCCGGCCGAATTCGTCCGTGCCTGCCAGATGCGCAAGGCTCGGCGGCTGCAAGGCATCACCAAGCGCCTGTATCGTCGGATCGTAAGGCGCCAGGAGCGGCGCGAAGATCGCGATAAAGCAAAGCAGACCAAGGATGACGAAACCGGCAAGACCGAGCGGCTCGTGGGCCAATTTACGGCCGGCGCGCGCAAACGACGCCGCGATACGGGTCGACACACTTGGCGGGCGGATATGAATCTCGCTGCGGATAACATCGCTCATCGGGCCGCCTCCCGCATGCGCGGATCAAAGACGGCGTAAGCGACGTCGGCCAGGAAGTTCAACAACATGAAAATGAATCCCACAATGATGGTGCCGGCGACGATAGCGTTCATGTCGCCGATCATCAGCGCGTTCGTCATGTACTGGCCAATGCCCGGCCAGGAGAAAACGATCTCGGTCACAACAGCGCCTTCGAGCAGACCGCCGTAGGAAATGGCAAGGATGGTGATCAGCTGCACCGCAATGTTCGGCAGGACGTGGTGCCAGATCGTGCCGAGCGGGCTTACACCCTTGGCTCGGGCCGCAATGACATAATCCTGGCTCAACTGCTCCAGGGTGAAGCTGCGTGTCATGCGGGTGATGTAGGCCATCGCCGCATAGGCGAGGATGACGGCCGGCAGAATGATATGGCCGAGCGCATTCCAGAAGATTTCCGTCTCGCCCTGCAGCAGGCTGTCGACCAACAACAGTCCGGTTTGCGGCGTGACGAGGCCTTCGTAAAAGACATCGATCCGGCCCGGCCCGCCGACCCAATTGAGGCCGGCATAGAAGATGACGAGCCCGACGATGCCGAACCAGAAAACCGGGATCGAATGACCGACGAGCGCGACCACGCGCGCCGTCTTGTCGATGAAACTGTCGCGAAAGAGTGCTGCGACCAGCCCGAGCGGGACACCGACGAAGGTCGAAATGATCACTGCCAGCGTCGCGAGTTCGAATGTCGCCGGAAACGCCTGGGCAAGATCCGAAGAGACGGGATTGCCGGTGAGGACGGCCGTGCCGAAATCACCATGCGCCAGCCCGTTCAGATAGAGGAAAAACTGCTGGTAGATCGGCAGATCGAGCCCCAGACGCGCCCGCATCGCAGCATAGGCCGAGGGATCGGCGAGCTCGCCGACGATTGCGCCGACCGGATCGGTGGGCAAGACGCGGCCGATCACGAAGGTCACACATAAGAGGATGAACAGGCTGACCAGCAAATGCGCCAGGCGTCGGCCAAATTCGGCTACGGAGAGTTCCTTCATGATCGGCTGTCCTGGGGATTATTACTGGGTTTCGACCTTGGTCACGTTCTCAAGACGCGTCAGCTGAGACGGGTGCCCCACATATCCCTCGACCTTGCTGTTGAGGACGATCGGCTCAAAGCGCTCGAAGAGCGGAAGCACCGCCGGCTTCTGTTCAACGAACAGCTTCTGCATCTGAACATAGATTTCGCCACGCTTCTTGGCGTCCGGCTCCATCGATGCCTTGGCCGTCAGGGCCGTGAGTTCCGGGATGTCCCAGGCCGAGCGCCAGACGAAATTGCCGGCATTGTTAGCTTCCTTCGAGTTGTCGGGATTGGAGGAAAACTGCTCCATCGAGCCGAGGACGTTCGGCATATAGGCGCTGGTCTGCGGGATCAGCAGATCGAAATCCCTGGCGCGATGGGCGGCGATGATTTCCGAGCCGTTGCCCTGCTGGATGTCGATCTTGATGCCGATCTGGGCAAGCGATGCCTGGATGGCGGTGGCCAGATCGATGCGCGGCGTTTGCGCGATGGTCTTCAGCGACAGCGAGAAGCCGTCCTTGAAGCCTGCCTCGCTCAGCAGCTGCTTGGACTTTTCGACGTCGAGATGCCAATCGGGGTTCGGGATGGCGTATTCGAAATTCTCCGGAACGGGTACGTTTCTGGCCCGGCCGTAAGGACCCATGATCGTCTTTTCGATGCCCTTGTAGTCGATGCCATAGGCAATGGCTTCGCGAACCTTCGGGTTGGCGAGGTATTTGTTGCCGGCATTCATCGACAGCACGTAGAAACCGCCCGTCGGAATACGCTGGATGGCAAAGCCTTTCTTGTCGCTGAACGTCGCGAGATCCGATGCGGTCAGCGCGCTGGCAATATCGATATCGCCGCGTTCGAGCATCAGCCGCTCGACCTGGCTTTCAGGCACATGCCGGACGATGACGCGACGCATCTTCGGCGCGCCGGTCATATAATCCTTGTTGGCGTCGAGGATCACCAGTTCATTCGGAGACCAGCGATTGAGGGTGAACGGACCGGAGCCGGCCGAATGGGTTCGCATCCAGGCGTTTCCGTAGTCATTATCAACGGCGTGGCTCTCGACCTCGACGCTGTCGACCACGCTGGTGGTGGTCGTCGTCAGCCGGTAGAGCAGAAGCTCTGCCGTCACCTGCTCGGAGAGATCGATCCGCACCGTCTGGTCGTCGACGGCCTTGACGAGCTTTTCGACATTGTCCTTATCGTAGCCGACGCGCTTGAGGTTGGCGGCGGCGGCCTGGTCCATCTTCAGGAGCCGCGCCAATGAATAGACGACATCCTTCGAGGTGACCGGGTTGCCGGAGGCGAAATTGGCCTTGCGCAGCGTAAAGGTGATGCCCTTGTCGTCGATCTTCCAGCTTTCCGCCAGCTGCGGAAGGATCTTGCCATCCCCGTGCTGGCGACCAGCCGATCGTACAGATTCGACATGATCTCGACCGCCTTGCCTTCGGTCGCCTGCTGCGGATCCAGCGACAGAACCTGCGCCAGCGATGTGCCGACCACCAGTTGGTCCTGCGGGGTGGCAGCCTGCATCTGTGGTGCAGCGATCGTCAGAGCGCCAACGACGGCGCCGACGAACAAGCCCTTAGAAAAATGCTTCATTGTCAGTCCTCCCTAGACTACTATAAAAGACATATTATGTCGCCCGTATGTCGTATTATGATTTATCGAAGTCTGATATGATTTGCAAGACCCGAGCGGGAGACATGATGCAAAGGGATTGGGGGAACGGAAAATGACGACACTCGGCGGTGGCCGGCAAAGACTGGCGCAGCAGGTTATCGATCAGCTGCGGGCGCAGATCGAGACGGGGAAGCTACGGGTCGGCGACCAGCTGCCGACCGAGCCGCAGCTTGAAGCGACATTCGGCGTCAGCCGCACCGTGGTGCGCGAGGCCATTGCCGATCTGAGGTCTGCAGGCTTCGTCAAGCCGATCCAGGGCAAAGGCGTCTTCGTCGCGGATCCGAAGGCGCATTCGGTCCTGTCGCTGAC
This sequence comes from Rhizobium leguminosarum, assembly GCF_001679785.1. Taxonomy (NCBI): domain Bacteria; kingdom Pseudomonadati; phylum Pseudomonadota; class Alphaproteobacteria; order Hyphomicrobiales; family Rhizobiaceae; genus Rhizobium; species Rhizobium leguminosarum. The sequence goes on along the minus strand of NZ_CP016286.1, from coordinate 1,347,987 downwards.
GCCGGTGGAAATCAAAAGCATTCCAGAAACCCTGGAATTGCTGGAGTTTCGTATGGCGGCCGAGGGTGAAGCGGCGGCAATTGCCGCCTATCGCCGCACGGCCGAGCAAGAGGCGGCGATTCGCGAAGCCAACCGCAGAATGGCAAACCTGATCGAAACCGGACAGCAAACGGTGGAAGCGGATTATGCCTTCCACATGGCGATTGCCGCCGCCACTAACAACCGATTCTATGTCGATGTCCTGCGCCATTTCGGCCCCAGAGCCATCCCCCGCGGCCAGTTTCCGACACTGCCGGAAGCCAATGACCGCAGCTATCTTCAGAAGGTTTATGCCGAACATGTCGAAATCCTCGCGGCAATCGCCGATCAGGATCCCGAACGCGCCCGCCAGGCAATGCGCGCCCATATGCTGGCCAGCCAACGCCGCTACCGCATGCTCGCCGAGCAGCAATAGGGCTCGACACTCTTCAAAATTCATATTATGTCATATGACATTGTGTAATTTCGAAAGAGACTCAAATGTATCTGGGAACACAGGTCGCAGCGCGGGATGACGACGATTATCGTATCTTCGCGCAACTGGGTGTGAAGCATATCAACGCCGACCCGCCGGGAAAGCCGAGCAGCTGGACGCTGTCCGATCTCGAACGTCATCGCGACAAGGTCGAAAGCTTCGGCCTGATCCTCGACATGATCCAGTTGCCCCTGCCCTCGCAGCCGATCGAGAAGGCTTCCTATCCCGATATCCTGCTTGCCGGCCCCGAGCGCGACAGACAGATCGACGCCGTCTGCAAGCTGATCGAGAATGTGGCAGCCGCCGGTATTCCTGCGGTGAAGTACAATCTCAACCTGATCGGCATTCCCCGCACACCGGATGAACCGGGACGCGGCGGGTCGCTGAATGCCAGCTTCCGCTGGGACAAGACGGACCAGCAGGCCGAGCCCGGCCTTGCCGGCGTGCTTTCCGAGGACGAAAACTGGGAGCGGATCGACTATTTCCTCGAACGCGTCGTTCCTGTCGCTGCAAGCAACCGCATCCGGCTCGCCTGCCATCCGCACGATCCCTATACGCCGCCGGGTTATCGCGGCGTCACGCGGGTGCTGGGCACGGTGGAAGGCCTGAAGAAATTCGTGCTGATGCGCGAAAACCCGTATCACGGCCTCAATTTCTGCCAGGGTTCGATCGGCGAGATGCTGGAAAATCCCGGCAAGGAAATCGACGATGTCATCCGCTGGTTCGGCCAGCGCGGCAAGATCTTCAATGTTCATTTCCGCAATATTCGCGGCGGCAAGCTGTCCTTCATGGAGACCTTCCCTGAAGAAGGCGACATGGACATGGTCCGCTCGGCCAGGATCTACAAGGAAGTGGGCTTCAAATACATGCTGATGCCCGACCATGTGCCGACCGTCAGCGGCAAGGATCCAACCGCCACCGCATTTGCCTTCTGCTACGGCTATATCGCCGCACTTCTGCAAGTGCTCGAGAGCGAGTGAGCCGGTTTTCAACACCTAAGAAATAGGACTTCATGATGAACCCGATTGAATTGAAGAAGGCCGTCGGTAGTGGTCTCCTGTCGTTTCCGGTGACCCATTTCGACGATCAACTCAAATTCGACGAAGCCAAATACCGCCGTCATGTCGAGTGGCTTTCCGGTTATGACGCCGCTGCGCTGTTTGCCGCCGGCGGCACCGGTGAATTCTTCTCGCTTAATCCGGCCGAGATTCCGCAGGTGATCCGGGCCGCCAAGGCGTCGGCCGGCAAGACGCCGATCATTTCGGGAACCGGCTACGGTACATCGCTCGCCATCGAGATCGCAGTCGCGGCCGAGAAGGCCGGCGCGGACGGGCTGCTGCTGCTGCCGCCCTATCTGATGTTTGCCGAACAGGCGGGTCTCATCGCCCACGTCAAGGCGGTCTGCCAATCGGTCGGCATTGGCGTCATCGTCTATAACCGCGACAATGCCGTCCTGACCGCCGACAGCATCGCGCGCCTGGCGGAGGAATGCCCGAACCTGATCGGCTTCAAGGATGGTGTCGGCGATGTCGACAAGGTGATCGAGATCACCACCCTGCTTGGCGACCGTCTCATCTATGTCGGCGGCATGCCGACCCATGAGGTTTATGCCCAGGCCTATTTCGCTGCAGGCGTGACGACCTATTCATCGGCCGTCTTCAACTTCGTGCCCGCGCTTGCCCAGCGCTTTTACGGCGCCCTGCGCACCGGCGATCAGGCAACCGTCGACGAGATCCTGAAGGGCTTCTTCTTCCCCTTCGTCGCCTTGCGCAACCGCAAGAAGGGATACGCCGTCTCGATCATCAAGGCCGGCCTTCGCGTCCTCGGACAGAACCCAGGCCCCGTGCGCCCGCCTCTGACGGATCTTACCCAGGACGAGCTGGCGCTATTGGAAAAGATCGTCCAGGCCAATGGCGTGACACGGATCGCGGCGGAATAATATATCGCGGCAGTAGGCCGCCGGGGTGGCTCGGCGGCTGTCCGGTTCGCACGGACATCGGCTCGGCTTGGATAGACGACTGCTACGGGGCCGGAAGCGGCGCGTCTGTTATCGGGGCGAGTTCAGCAGAAGCTGCCATTCGGCATTCGACCGCACGTCGGACATTCGCGCTTTATAATTGCGCCGGATCTACACCATCATCGATCCTGAATAGTTGTCGATTTGGCATTCATGGGCGCAAAACCAAACTGTGCCTTGAAGGCTCGGCTGAAGGCTGCTTCGGAATCATAGCCCACTTGCCTGGCGACCGACCCAACCTTGGCATCAGGCTGGCGCATCAAGCCCAAGGCGAGCGTCAGCCGCCAGCGGCTGTGGTAGGAAAGTGGCGCTTCTTTCACCAATGCTGTAAATCGCGCCGCGAAGCCGGACCGGGACAGGCCCGCCACCCGAGCCAGATCGAGCACGGTCCAGCGCCGATAAGGTTCGTCGTGGATGGCCTTGAGCGCGCGGCTGATGCGCGCATCCCCGAGCGCTCCAAGCCAGCCGACATTGCCGCCCCGCTCGATCCGCACCCAGCTACGCAGGATACTGATCACCAGCACGTCGATCAGCCGTGAAATCATGATGGACGCGCCGGGATACACCTCCTGGGCTTCCTTCATCATGAAGTAGCCAAGGCCCTCGGCCCATCCGGCGGTCTCGCCGCTGGCTTTTGGAATGTGAATGACCGAAGGCAGTGCCGATACGAGCCAGGGCACGGAAGCGCTTTCGAACCGAAAGGCTCCGGCGATAAGCTTGGTCTGTCGGCCGCCTCCGCCGTGGGAGACATTGAGTTTTTCGGAGGTAACCTGCGCCGCCATCAGGGCTGCCAAGTCAGCCTCAGATGCACACTCGCCATCGCTCAAGCCGTGCCCAAGGCCTCGCGGCAGCATGATCAGATCGCCAGTTGCCACCTGCAAGGCATGGCCCTGATCGTTCACAACCGTCAGGCCCCCTTCGAGCACGATGAAGAAATAAGCCGCTCCTGGATGAAAGCGTAGCGCCCATGGTTGGCTGAGCTCGACTGTAAAGACGATTTCGCCATGCAGGCTGACCATGGCCAAAATCTGGGAGAGCAGATCCACCCGAGAGGCGAGCATGATCGCATTTTTGGACGATGGAGCATGCATTGCGGGGCTCGGGTCATGGTGATCCATCTCGGTAAGCCCTAGTTTGGTTTTGTCTTCAAAGAGGAATTATCTGGCAGTTCAAGTGTTTCCGCGAAGGCAAGGCCATCCTGGTCTTCCTGCCGTCGCGTAGGCGATAGCATTGCAGATTATCCGAATTAAGCAATTGCGCTGATGCGCCCAGTAGGAGCTCCAAATGAAATCTCTTCTTATGTCCGCCCTAATGCTGACGACCGCCATGCTTGGTGCTGCCCCCGCGTGGGCCCAGCCGGCTCTCCCGGATCAAACAATTAAGAATATCGTTCTTGTCCACGGCGCCTTCGTTGACGAAACCAGTTGGGACGGCGTCGCTGCAATCCTGACCGCCAAGGGCTACACGGTGACTGCGGTAAAGAACCCACTGACCTCGCTTGCTGACGACGTCGCTGCCACCAATGCGGTGCTGGATGCGCAAAATGGTCCGGTTGTCCTGGTGGGCCATTCCTGGGGTGGCGTGGTGATCGGCGAGGCGGGCGACAACTCCAAGGTGGCATCACTCGTCTATGTCTCGGCCTTTGCGCCCGAGAAAGGTGAAACCATCACAGCATTGGCAGCCAGCGGTCCGGCAACCCCCGGAGCGGCCGCCATTCGGCCCGACGCAAAGGGTTACTTGACCATCGATCCTGCAGTATTCCCCAGTGCAGTGGCGGGCGACCTGCCCAAGAAGATCGGTGAACATCTGGCAGCGCACCAGATGCCGATCAACCACACTGCCTTCGATGCGCCTGCTGGGGTCGCGGCATGGCACGACAAGCCAAGCTGGTATGTCCTGAGCTCCAAGGACCTCGTCCTTGATCCCCACGCACAGGCTTTCTTTGCCGAACGGATGAAGGCCAAGGTGACGACGGTCGAGGGTAGCCACGCCTCGCTGGCCTCGCACGCCAAGGAAGTGGCTGCGGTCATAGAAGCGGCCGCAGGAGCAAAGTAGCCCTCGTCAACCGATGCTATCGCCCGCCTAGCGGTGGTCGGTAGCATCGATGTGCAACGATGCCAGTCGCAGAGCAAAGCCCCCGCCACTGCCCACACGCCATAGCCTCGGACAGCGCAGCACCGGATAGGACTCAGCCATCACGCCCCCTCACCGCCCATGAGGTGGTATCGTGATCGGGGTGCTGGTTGCTGCTCTCCTTGATGGCCGCGGCCCAGTCGGCGCCGTTGTTTTCGGTCGTACCGGTATTTTCTATGCCCGTGATCGTATCGAACCATGCCACCATGTTCTCGGTGCAGGTATTGGCAAGCGGCGAGAAGGCGTGCGGGTCGTCAAGCGAACCGATCATTAGGTTGGTGCGACCGTTTTCGAGGTGGTGGAAGAACAACGGCGTGCCGCAATTGGCGCAGAAGCCGCGCTCGACAAGCTCCGAGCTCTTCCAGACGCTCGGCTTACCGCGTGTCCAGCTGAGCGCATCATCGGGCGCGGCGACGAGCGCGGCAAAGATGTTGCCCGAGGCCTTCTGGCACATGCGGCAATGGCAGAGATGCGAATTGTCATGCATAGCGGTCGCGTGGTAGCGCACGGCACCGCACTGGCAGCCGCCGCTCACCTCCATCTCGATGCGTTTCATTTTTTCTCCTCGTTCAAGAGGCGGGTTTGGGCTTAATCTCTTTTAGGTTTTCGTCTTTTGATCGTCCAGCCTCCTAGAGCGGATCCAATTCTGGTTAGTGGGCGTGGTTTGCCAGCCCAGAAGAATGGACCCGATCACGCCTTCTCGATCGTCTGCCCATAACTTCCACTTCAACCGCCGGTTAAGCGGTGGCCGAAGCTCGCAGAGACTGTTGCGCGGGCCCGCTTTCAATCCTCCTCAATCCGAAGATCGGCGAGGAACTGCTCGAAGCTCGGAGAATAGCAGGTCACCAGACCATACTCCTCGGCCTCCTCCAGAGGTTCGGGTTCGCCTTCGTAGGCGACCATCTCGTGATCGAGCATGAAGACTTGGCCGAACCGGTCCTCGCGCAGGCAGACCATGATTGCATTGCCGCCAGCATCGTTACCGATCCGCAAAAGTTCCCTCGGAAGCGGGTAGGCGCTCGGCGTGGTGAATTCCTTATCGATCTCCGCCAAGTCACTCATGTGCCTAAGGCGAAGGTCTCTATCCATCGCATCGAGATAGACAACGGGCGGTTCAAAAATCAGGCCGCCGCCGGAAAGCTTCAAGAACTGTCTCAGTTCCTGGGGTAGCGACAAGCCAAGCTTTTTCTCGAAATCAGTCAGCTCTTCTTTCGTCGCAATTTTCCCGCCCTCGTTCTTGATGACTGCTACAAATTCTTCCAGCGTCATTCATACAATCCTTTTCCGCATGCCTAATTGATACATCAGGGTCCAAGACGTGCGTTTACCGGTGAGCGGCGGGTGGAGTGCCTCAAAGCGCTGTGGCCGATAGAGGTAGGCGGGCCACTTTCCCGCTGCCCGAAGCTGTCATGCTGCCCTTAGTGGTATGTCACGACGGGATTGAACACCCTTTGCAGGAAGGGCCTGAGAGCTCCCTGCCTGTGATTCCTTGGAATTTGATGTCCACACTCAAAGACGTGAAGCGTCGCCAGGACTCCGGCATTGGACAGAGCTTTTGAGAAGAGTTCGGCTTGGGCAACAGGAGCACGGTCGTCATGCTTTCCATGCAACAACAGCGTCTCAGACCGAACTTCGGGCGCATAATGCAATGCAGAGCGAGCCAGAAAGGCCTCTCTCGATAGGCCCGCCTCTTTCTCGATAGCCCACCGCAAACCGTCTGAACTCTCGTGATAAGCGACTTCAAGATCGTAGACGCCGCTGGATAGGATGACTGCTCGCAGATCAGAAACCTGGGTGGCGACCATTGCCGATGCAACGGCACCACGACTGTTTCCATAGAGAACAATTCGGTCAGGATCGACGGAAGGCTGGCCCCGCAGGAAAGCGAGAGCAGCGATAATCGCTTGCTGGGTTTTGGGACCGCAGAAATCCGGAGGGCCATCTGATGCCCCAAAACCGGGCTGCGAGACTGCCGCCGCAGTGATATTCAAACCAGAACAAAAGCGAAGCAACGCGCCGCTGTCGACCGCCTCTATCCCTCCAAGCAGACGGCCACCCTGATTGCCGTGGACAACTAGGATTGCTCCTGCGGGCGTTTCGCTTGCGGCTTGAGCTTGAAAAAGCTCGACCGTGGCTCCGTCACCCCGGTCAATGAGATGTCGAGTTACTACCGGCATAATCACCATCAGATTTTTGCGTGCCGGACAGACAATAGTGCAACTTGTGGCATTGGCAACGTCCGGTGGTGGGGATATCGCTCAGAAACCAAATGGCTTAGCCGCTTATCCGTCCGTTTCGGTCTTTTGAGCAGTGAGGTGCTGGCTATCCGCCCTATTCGGTGTGCGTCTGGGGGTGACGCGTCGTCAAACAAGAACGGTCTCCAATATGTGGCGATTGCGGAGTATCCAGGCCGCACTCTTTATTCTCCACGCTATTGCCCAGAGTGGCTCAGGGTTCGTACTTTCCGCCGTGACGCTGGATTCGATTGCCTGTGCTGCTGCATCCAGCACTGCGAATTCGATCAACTGGTCGATGAACCCGCTTCGAGCTTTCTGTGAGAGGCCATATCCGTCGAGCAGCATGCGGATTTGTCGTGCCCTCGCTGTTGCCGAACCGAGGCCCACCTTTTCCGCGATGTCATCATCATAGAGCTGCGCGTTCAACCAGCATGCCTGGACCAGTTCGATATCCTGGCGCACTGGACCGGCAACTTCCCAATCAATCAAAGCAATCGGCAGGCCTGCACGGGATATAATGTTCCAAGGTCCAGTGTCGCAGTGACCAATGACCAGTGGACCACGACCGACGGTGCGGCCAAACCACGGTCGCCAAACGGCATCCTTTGGAACTGAAAATGAACTGGTGGCGTCGTGCAGTCGTCTGAGCATATCCCCCAACCGGGGAAATGCGTCGTCGGCCCAAGGACCGGGATGAAGAATTTCACCCTCGATGAATGATAAAGTTTCGCGTCCTTGCTCGTCGAAGCCGCGGCCTATCACGCGCGGTGCTTCAGAAAAACCGGAGCGCTCAAGATGCTGCAGAAGACTTATGACCGTATGGGACCATGGACCCGATGCGCGAAAGACCACGCTACCGCGTCGCGAAACGCGGGTACGCCCGCCGCCGTCCAATGAAGTCTCTTCTTCCATACGGACGTATACCTTAGGGAAGGCCTAACGCCAAAATTGTCGGATCACTCAAGCAATCTCGGCGGCCACGATTGATGTTGACGATCTCGAACCACTCCAGGCGATCATCCGTGATACATGCAAATGACCTGAAGATTTCGGGAGTTATGTAGCAAATGCCACCAATGGGAGTTTACGGTCTAGGGAGTAGTGGCCGAGGTCTTGCGTAAGCGGTGCCCACCTCCCACGTTGACGCGGTCAGGCTTGGATAGGCCGTTGCATCCTGCACTAAAGGGCAAACTTTCCGATCCACCAGTCGGCTGATTTTGCCCCTTGCTGTGGTGGCCAGATTTTGCTGGAAAGGGAGATCAAGCCACCGTCATTGTATCCGACCAAAGCGATTATTTCGTCTTTGTCGACGTGGTCCAGTTTCTCCATGATTGCGGCTAGGCTCTTTGCTGCTGGTACTTTTTCGCGTACCGCCAGAATGTAGTTTTCGGGATAGCCACCCCAAAGACTTTGCGTTTTATGATAATAAGCCTGGATAGCGGTCATTGCGACGGCTTGACTAGCTGATCCGTCGATGCGGCAATCGAATAGCTGCCAATCGCTTCTCAAGAATTCTTCAAATGCGTCAATCTCCCGTACGTCGCTATGAAAGAACTTTTCCATCGTCTCGCTCTCGCCGGTTTCGCCGCCGATGATATCGCGGAAAGATTCCATCAGTCAAAGGCGGCAAACCTGCGGCCGCCTATGTTGCGTTACCGGAGGGCCGATGGTTCCACGGCAGGAGTTCTTCAATCCCACTTTGCTTGTGGCCGTTGACAATGGCCGTCAGCGTGCTGCTCAGATAGGCGAACGGATCGATAGCATTGAGCTTGCACGTTTATGCCGACCGTCGAACTATGCCGATTAATCAACTTTTTGCCAACGTTTCCGGCATCATAGCGGGCAGCTAGTCGGCATAGTTTAGGGTCTCTCCGTCGCAGTTGACGCGAAGGAGAGGACACATGAACGCAACTGACTATTTGAATCGCAGCGCCCTATACCGGAAGCTGGTCTATGGTCCGTATCGGGAGTTTGCGGGCGTTTACGCCGCCAAAATGTCGAACGAAGGTTTGGGTCGGCATTGCACGTGGCGCTCGCTGAGCCTGTTTCGGGATCTGATGGACTGGCATGTTGGCAATGGACATGCTCCGCAGGATTTAAGCGAGGTTCACGTCGACCGCTTTCTTGAGCATCGTTTCAAGCACTGGAAGCCCGACTCGGGCGATCGATCGGCACTCCGCCGCTTGCTTTTGGCGTTACGGGAGAAAGGCTTAATACCAGCCGCACTTCCGATTCTGCGCAGTGAGCACGAGAAGATCGTCGATGTATTCGGGCAATATCTCTCGACTGAGAGAGGGCTCGCCGCCGCGACTATGGGGAGCCACAAGCTTCTGTCGCTTCGATTTCTCCGGGAGGTGTGCCCTTTAGGCGTAGACGGGTTTGCAGCGCTCACCCCGCAGACCGTGATCGGTTATGTCGAGCGACATGCGCTCGATGGTTCCGCCGACAGTGGCAAAGCCATGTGCGGGGTTGTGCGTGCCTTCCTGCGCTATTTGCATCTGAAGGGTTTCATCTCGATGCCGCTCGCTGGCTGTGTGCCGTCCATCCGCCGCTGGCGACTTGCCGGCCTTCCAACATTTCTCCCGCCCGAGAAAGTCCAGAAGGTTCTCGATGCCTGTGATCGGACGACGGCAATGGGTCGTCGGGACTACGCGGTTCTGATGATCCTCGCCAAGCTCGGTTTGCGCGCCAGCGAAGTTTCCAACCTCAATCTTGACGATATCGACTGGCAGTCGGGCACGATCCTCGTACACGGAAAGGGACGACGCCAAGCGACTATGCCGCTGCGTCACGACGTCGGAACAGCACTCGTCGCTTATATCCGACATGGGCGTCCAGCCTCGGCATGTCGACGACTTTTCCTACGAACACTCGCCCCGCACGTGGGTTTTACATCTGGCAGCGCCATCACGTGGATCGCTAAGCAAGCACTCGAACAGGCCGACATTGAAGGCTATGCGCATCACGGCGCCCATCTTTTCCGCCACAGCCTTGCGACTGACCTTTTGCGATCGGGCGCCAGCTTTGCTGAGATCGGCCAACTGCTCCGCCATCGAAGCATCGACAGTACAAGAATCTATGCCAAGCTCGATATTGATAAGCTGCGTGAACTGAGCCTACCCTGGCCGGGAGGTGTCCAATGAGCCGGCTTGGCACCGCGTTTGAGCGCTACATCGGCATGCGCCAAGGGCTGGGATACAAATATGACGGTCCGGCAAAACGATTGTCGGAGTTCGTCGCTTTCATGGAATCCCGCGGCGCCGAGACCATCACGAATGATCTGGCAATGGAGTGGGTCACCTCGATGGGCCGGCAGCCAAGCTGGTCCATCCGCCTGTCTGATGTGCGCTGCTTTGCACAGCACCTCAGTTATTTCGATCCTTTGACAGAAGTGCTACCAAGCGACGCTGTAGCACCGGCACGGCGGACAAAGCCCTACATCTATAGCGAGATCGAGATTCAGACACTTTTGGCGGCGGCACTGTCGTTGCCGCCGGCCAACGCTCTGCGGCGCTGGACATATCACTGCCTGTTCGGGCTGATAGCAGTGGCCGGACTGCGCCATTCCGAAGCGCTCAGCCTGCTCCGGGCCGATGTCGATCTCGACCAGGGCGTCCTCACCATCCGAGAGACAAAGTTTGGCAAGTCACGGCTGGTCCCGCTGCATGCCACGACAATTGCTGTCCTTTCGGGCTACGCCGCCCGACGCGATGCACACCTTGGTACGCCGCGCAGTCCCTATTTCTTCGTCGCCGAACAAGGCGGCAGATTGCTGCATCAATACGTGCATCGCGTGTTCTGGCGACTATCCCGGCAAATCGGATTACGACAGGAGGGGAATCGAGATGGCCCACGGATTCATGATCTTCGTCACCGTTTCGCCGTCCAGACCCTGATCAACTGGCATCGCGCCGGCGAAGATGTGGAACGCGAGCTGCCCGTTCTCTCAACCTTCCTCGGCCATGCCAATGTTCGCGACACCTATTGGTATCTGTCGGCCACGCCGGAACTGATGAACCATGCCGTACGGCGATTGGATAAGCGTTGGGAGGTCCGGTCATGAGACACACGAACGACCTGCCCGTGCTAATCGAGCGGTGGTTTACGGATCGGCTTATGAAGCATCGAGGTGTAAGTTCCAATACCATCGCCTCCTATCGCGACACCTTCAGGCTCCTGTTTGCTTTCGCACAGACGCGCATTGGGAGATCCCCATCCCAGTTGACGCTGCGGGATTTGGACGCTCCTTTCATCGGCGCATTCCTGGAGGATCTTGAGACGCAGAGATCCGCCTCGGTGCGGACCCGGAATCTCCGCCTCACAGCCATCCGCTCTTTCTTCCGATATGCGGCGTTTGAGGAGCCGGCACACAGCGCCCACATTCAGCGTGTGCTCGCGATCCCCAGCAAGCGATGCGACAAGCGGCAGCTTCAGTTCCTAACCAGGCCCGAGATTGAAGCGATCCTGGACTGTACGGATCGAAACACGTGGCTGGGACGCCGCGATTACACTCTGCTATTGCTGGCCGCGCAAACGGGGCTGCGGGTCTCGGAGATCATCGACCTCGACCGAGACTCGGTAGTGCTCGGCCGCGGTGCGCATGTGCAATGCGTCGGCAAGGGCCGCAAAGAGCGAAGTACGCCGCTCACGAAGGTTGCACAGCAAGCCCTCCAGCGGTGGCTCAGGGAGCCAGGGAAGCGGGGCGCAACGGCTCTCTTTCCGAATATGCACGGTGGCAGGCTCAGCGCGGACGGCGTGCAGGCGCTGCTGAACAAATATGTCGCCAAAGCACGTGAGCACTGCATCTCCCTTCGCTCAAAGCGGGTCTCGCCCCATGTCTTGCGGCACTCTGCTGCCATGGAGTTGCTGCAGGCGGGCGTCGACTGCTCCGTAATTGCCCTGTGGTTGGGCCACGAAGCGATGGAAACGACGTTGACCTATCTTCATGCACATCTCGAACTGAAGGAATCTGCACTCGCAAAGCTGAAGCCGTACGAACGCGCCAAGGCCGAGCGATTTCGACCAAGCGACCGGCTTCTGGAATTCCTGAACGCCCTCTGAGCATGAGAACTATGCCGAGTGCCAAACAACAGCGACCCGCCGAACGGGCCGGGAACGCACGGTTTGCTGCAAACAATAGAAGAGACACTCGGCATAGTTCGACGGTCGGCATAAACCGCCTTATGCCGCGCGCGGCATAACGCCGTCTCGATCAATGAGGCGATGGTCGCCCAGTTCTCCGCTCCTGCGTCGTGACCTGCAAACAGAGCATTCTTCCGATTGAGGGCTATCGGCCGGATTGTTCGCTCGACGACGTTGTTATCGACCTCGATGCGGCCATCAGTTAGGAAAGCGCAAAGGCCATCCCAGTGTTTGGCGATGTAAGTGAGTGCTTCGCCGAGTGGCGACTTGCCAGCGACGCGGCCGCGATGATGCACCAGCCATATCCGCATGTCCGCAATCAATGGCGCTGATCGATCCTGCCTTCCTGCAAGCCTAGCTTCTGCGGGAAGGCCGCGCAGTTCCGCTTCGATCCGATAAAACTCGCCGATCCGCCTCATACCCTCCTCGGCGATTGGCGCTACCCCGTTGCGCGTGATCTCAACCAGCTTACGCCGAGCGTGGGCCCAACAATAGGCAAGCCGGATGTCCGGACCGACCCGGTCGGGTGCGATCAGCCGATTATATCCAGCATATCCGTCGACCTGAAGGATGCCCGTGAACCCTTGCAATATCCGTTCGGCATGTAGTCCGCTGCGACTGGGAGCATAAGTGAAAGCGACGCCTGGTGGCGCACCTCCGTTCCACGGTCGGTCATCACGGGCCAGGGCCCAGAAGTATCCGGTCTTGGTTTTGCGGGAGCCAGGATCGAGGACCGGCGCACGGGTCTCGTCCATGAACAGCTTGGTCGACCGCTTCAGGTCGGCGATCAGGGCGTCGAAGACCGGGCGCAGTTCGAATGCTGCCCGGCCGACCCAGTCGGCAAGCGTGGAGCGGTCGAGATCGACACCCTGGCGGCTCATGATCTGGGCCTGCCGATAGAGGGGGAGGTGATCGGCGTATTTGGACACCAGCACATGTGCGATGGTCGCCTCCGTCGGCAATCCAGCCTGGACCAATCGTGCAGGCGCTGGAGCTTGGGTAACGCCGTCGGTGCAGGCGCGGCAAGCATATTTTGGACGGCGGGTGACGATGACACGGAACTGCGCCGGAATGACATCTAGCCGCTCGGATAAGTCCTCGCCGATGCAATGCAAGCCTCCGCCGCAAGCACAGATCAGGCTTTCCGGCTCAATGATCTCCTCGATACGAGGTAAATGGGCGGGCAGATAACCGCGATTGGTGACGCGGGGTTTGGACTGCGGCTTCCCCGAAGGGCTGTCGGCTTCATCTTCAGCATGGATGGCCGCAATGGCCGTTTCCAGGTCTTCCAGTGCGAGATCGAATTGCTCGGGATCGGCCTTCTCGGATTTGCGGCCGAAGGCGGCCTGCTTGAAGGCGGCGACCAGCTTCTCCAATCGCTCGATCCGATCATCCTTGCGAACTTCACGCGCTTGCGCCGCGATCAGCATCGCCTTCAGGGCAGCAATATCGTCAGGAAGATCGGCGGCGTTTAGCATGGTCGAAGTCTATCAAAGCCAGTAGCACTTCGCCGTTGGAATTTGCCACCCGAGTCATCGTGCCGCATCTATTCGATGTCTTCCGGCGGCCTCGTCTCCACGGAACGGACCCGACGCCAGTCGAGACCTGCGAACAACGCCTCGAACTGAGCATGGCCCAAGGTCATCAAGCCATCCTTGATGCCCGGCCAGGTGAACGTATGCTCCTCCAACCGCTTGTAGGCCATCACCAGCCCGCTGCCATCCCAGTAGATCAGCTTCAATCGATCTGCTTTGCGAGACCGGAATACGAAGACTGTTCCATTAAAAGGGTCTTTGTGCAGCTCGTTCTTGACCAGCGCTGCCAGGCCATCGTGGCCTTTGCGAAAGTCGACCGGCTTGGTGGCCACCATGATCCGAAGCCGGTTCGATGGAAAGATCATGCCGGGACCGCTAAGGCACGCGCGACAGCCGCGATCCGGGCGGCAGACGCACCTTCTTCCAAACGGATCGTGACGGAGCCAACAACGATCTCGGGACGACTGGCTTTCTTAATCGGCGTTTCCAAAACGGGTGGATCAACGATCACCGCTGCGAACTCCACAGCATCTTCGGGTGCCGGCAGAACCAGCTTGCCCTGCCGTGCCATCGTCCGCCAAGTCGATAAGTGGTTCGGCTTCAGGCCATGTCGCTCCGCGACTTCATTCACCAACGCTCCGGGCCGAAGGCTCTCCGAAACGATCTGCGCCTTGACCTCGTCCGGCCAGTGCCGATGAACCTCACGTCCAGACCTCCTGGTCGTGAGAACCTCCAATGTACGCTCCATGGAGAAACTCCCGTTGCTCGTCCATTGAAAGCCGATCACAGATCAGGGCGGCGAGGACAACGTGGGAGTGGAACACCGGTTACGGTCTTGCGGCCGGTTCGCGTCAATAGCTGCCCCCCACGCACCCTCGTTCAGCAGCCCCGCTCTCGATGCTTAGCCATCGGATCAGTTGAGGCGAAATACTCCTGTCAGGAACTTCTTGACCGTGGCTTGCGCTGCCTCGGTCGCAGCTTTGTCGTAGCCCACTGTTGAACCGAGTTCCACACAAGCATCATTGAAGGTGAAGGGTTTGCCAGTCTCGACATTGATTATCTTGCCGTCTTCCTCGCGGCGCTGACAATTGCGAGAGGATTGTGCGCTTTGGGCAACGGAAACAAACCGCGCATCGGGGTTATCGAACCCGTGGTGCGCGCCGGGATACTCGGTCATGACAGCGTCCTTTCCGGCGGCGTTGAGACGCGTGATGTAGTCAAGGCACGGCACAGCCAGCGTCGTGTCGTCCGCCGCGCCGTGGAATTCGCGGACTGGTGCGTCTGCAATGTCGAGCTCATCAATGAAGTGAAAGTTGCACGCAGGATAGAACGAAAGATGTGCGGCAATACGCGCCTTTGCTGACCCATGGAGAGCTTGGAAGCGCCGCATGCTGGTATAGAGCGCTGCGGTGCCGCCGCGGGAGAAGCCCATCACGGCAATGCGTGATGGATCGATCCGCGGGTGGGCCGCGAGCACGTCGACGGCGCGGTAGGTATCGTAGAATTGCGCGAAGGAGCTCAGCCGCGACTGATCTGTCTCGACCTGATCTATACCTCGACCGCCAAAACTGTCGAGGCGTAACGTAGCGATGCCCATTCTGTTGAGGAATTCGCCCCATCGGACTGCTGGCGTGCTGTCGGCAGCGCCACTGGAACCATGGAGCAGAATGACGGCCGGCAGATGCCCGTTCCAACTAGGAAATCTGAGCTTGCCAGTCAGCGTCACAGCAACGCCGTTCGCCGTATTCCCCAGCAAGAACTGCTCGTCGGTCAGGGTGAGCGACGGCACTGTCAATGTCTCGTCCGGCGGAAATTTCGGCCGGACTTCCCCAGTGTGTCCGTGCGCTGCGAACAGTGTCACGATGCACAGAGTGAGGGCGGCTCCGATGAAGCGTGCCATGTCAAGCACCTCCGACTTGGCGATAACTTAGCACGTTAAGCCGCCAAACCATATGACTCCCTCAAGTTGAGTCGCATTTACTCCAACGGCCGTTGCGCCTACAGCGCCACGCCGGTGCCGCGGTCAAACACGTGCACCTGATCGCTGGTGATGCTTGCCTCGAAAACGGCGCCGTAACGGGCGGGATATTCGCCATCGACGATGGCGGTCACCTGTTGTCCGGCCAGATCGAAGACGACATGGGTCTGGGCGCCTGTCGGTTCCACCAGCATCGTCCGGCCGGCGAGCGGCGTGCCGGCGGCGACACCTGGAATGAGATGTTCGGGGCGCAGGCCGATGGTGACGGCCTGGCCGGCCTTGACCTTGCGGTCGGGCGCGATGCGGATCGCCGTGCCGTCGCTGAGACGAGCAGCAGGCCCACCATTTTCTCCGTCGACCGTGCCTTCGAGCATGTTCATCGCCGGCGATCCGATGAAGGCGGCGACGAAGAGATTGGCGGGGTTCCTGTAGAGTTCGAGCGGCGTCCCCTGCTGTTCCACCCTGCCCTGATTGAGCACGACGATGCGGTCGGCAAGCGTCATCGCTTCGATCTGGTCATGGGTGACATAGATCGATGTCGTCCTGACCTTCTGGTGCAGCGTCTTGATTTCCGAGCGCATCTGCACGCGCAGCTTGGCATCGAGGTTGGACAGCGGCTCGTCGAACAGGAAGACGGCGGGATTGCGCACGACGGCGCGGCCCATCGCGACGCGCTGGCGCTGGCCGCCGGAAAGCTGGGCCGGCTTGCGGTCGAGGAGCTCGGCGAGATCCAGCATGCGGGCGGCTTCGGCCACCCGGGCCTCGATCTGGGGTTTGGCAACGCCGGCGAGCTTCAGGTTGAAGCCCATGTTTTCAGCAACGGTCATGTGCGGATAGAGTGCGTAGGATTGGAAGACCATGGCGATGTTGCGCTCGCGCGGCGTCATGGCGTTGACGACCTTGCCGCCGATGGCGATCTCACCATCGGTGATCTCTTCGAGACCGGCGATCATCCGCAGCAGCGTCGATTTTCCGCAACCGGATGGGCCGACGAGCGCAACGAACTCCCCATCCTCAATATGAAGCGAAATGCCGTGGATGACGTCGACGGCGCCATAGGTCTTGCTGATATCGGTGAGTTCAACGGATGCCATGATTGCACTCCAACGGTTCGGTTCAGGACTTCACTGCGCCGGCAGTCAGACCGGCGATGATGTGTCTCTGGGCGACGAAAAAGACGATGATGGTGGGAAGGATGGTCAGCGTGATGAAGGCCAGCACCAGCTGCCATTCCGTGCCGTACTCGCCGCGATAGACCATGATGCCGAGCGGCCAGGGATATTTCGATTCCGAGTTCAGCATGATCAGCGGCAGGATGTAGCTGTTCCAGCTGCCGACGAAGGAGATAATACTGACGGTGGCGACGATCGGGCGCGAAAGCGGCAGCGAGATGTGCCAGAAGAAGCGGAGATAACCGCAGCCGTCGACGAAAGCCGCCTGAAACAATTCTTCCGGAAGGTTGCGGAAATAGTTTCGAAACAGCAGGATGCTCATGCCGAGACCGAAAGCCACCTGCGGCAGCACCACGCCCCAATAGGTATCGAGCAGGCCGAGATCGCGGATGCGGATGAACAGCGGCAGGATTGCGGTCGCCGCCGGAAACATCAGGCCGAGCAGGAAATAATTGAGCAGGAACGACGATCCGAAAAACCGGACATGGGCAAAGGCGAAAGCCGCCATCGACGAGACGATCAGCGTCAGGAGAACGGTGAGCGACGCGATCACCAGCGAATTGCCGATCTGCAGCCAGTAGCGTTCACCGAAAAGAATATCGGTATAGTTTGCCCATTGCCACTCCGTCGGCAGGCCGAAGGGATTGGTGCGCAGGTCGCCCAGCGTCTTGAAGCCGCCGAGCGCCGTCGTCAGCAACGGCACGAGCACGATCGCGGCAATCAGGCTCAGCGACACGTAGAGATAGACGCGTGTTGATGTGCTCATGCGGATGGAAGAGCTCATATCAGTCATGGCGCATGAATATCCTTTTGTAACCGAAGGCGAGCGTCACGCAGATGATGAAGAGCACGACGCCGACTGCGCTGCCGAGGCCGACCTGCATGCGCATGACGCCGTAGGTGTAGAGGAAGGTGACCATCGTCTGGGTGGAGTTGGACGGCCCGCCGCCAGTCAGCGGCATGATCATGTCGAAGAGCTGCAGCGAGCCGACGACGGCAAAGAAGATGGAAAGACGCAAGGTCGAGCCGAGCAGCGGCAGCGTGACGTAACGGAACTTCTGCCAACCGGTGGCGCCGTCGATTTCGGCTGCCTCCAGCACACTCTTGTCGACGGATTGCAGGCCGGCGATGAACAGCATCATGTGGAAGCCGAAATATTTCCAGACGATGACCCCAAGCACGGCATAGATCGCCACGTCCTTGTCGGCGAGCACGTAAGGGTTGGCGAATCCGAAGAAATTGGAAACGGCGGCAAACAGGCCATAGTCGCCATCATAGACGAAGCGCCAGATAAGGCCCGCGGCAACGTCCGCCAGCACATAGGGCAGGAAGAAGATCAGGCGGTAGCCGACGACACCCGGAATGCGGTGCGCCAGCATGGTCGCCAGCCAGATGGCGAGCGGCACCTGGATGCAGATCGAGATGACGATGATCAGGCCGTTATTGACCAGCGCCTGCGTGAAGGCCGCATTTCGAAACAGAACCTGGAAGTTGCGCAGCGCGATGAACTCGGTCGGCGTGCCGTAGCCGTTCCACTTGTAGAGGCTGTACCAGGCCGCCTCGCCCATCGGCATGATGACGAAGAGCGTGAAAAGCAGCAGCGCCGGCGGCAGGAAGATCAACAGCACCGCCAGCCGGTCATGGGCGACCGAGCTCTTGCTGTTTGCAGCTTTTCTTGCCGGCCTCGCGGCCGTGGTTATCGATGGGACTGAAATATTGGCCATGGGTCCTGCTTTCGCATCTCGTCGGCAGCAATGCTGGCGCTCCGCTCTGGAGCGCCAGGAGAGGTCTGCAGGCGCTGGTTATTGTTCCAGTTCGAAAGCGTCCTGGATCATCTGGGCGCCGTCCTTGGAATTCATCTGCCCGGAGACGATTTCCACCGACACGTCGTTGACGACACGCCCGACCGCCGCACCGAGATCCTGGTCGAAATAATTCTGATGCCAGGTCGAACCGGCCAGCTGTTTTGCCGATTCGGCAAGCAGCGGGTTGGTGACGCCATCGCCGGCGCCGACGGCAACGGGCAGAAGCATACCTGATTTGGCCATCGCCCGCTCATTGTCCGCATTGGTCAGGAAGGCGAGGAAATCGAGCGCTTCCTTGGATGCCTTCTTGGTAACGGCCCAGCCGTTCAGACCGCCGAGCGTATCGGTCGGCTTGCCGGCGCCGCCATCAACCGCCGGGAAGGCGAAACGGCCGATATTTTCGGGTGCGAGCCCCTTGCCGTCGCCGGCATTCTTGCGCTGGTTGGCCTCGGAATTTTCAAAGCCGAGGATGATCGCGGCCTTGCCGTCACCGAAAACGCCGAGCGCCTGCGGCCAGGTCGAGCCGAGATAGCCGGGCTGGAACGGTTCGAGCTTGCCGAGTTCGGCAAGATCGTCGCCGGCCTTGATGATCGTGGGATCGAGGAAACCTTCGCCCTGGCCGGTCTTTGCCGCTTCGAAGACCTTCTGTCCGCCTTCGCGCATGACGAGATAGCTCCAGTAGAAGTGGATCGGCCATTTCTCACCGCCGCCGCCGGCGATCGGCACGATGCCTGCCGCCTTGATCTTCTTCACGGTACCCAGAAAATCAGCCCAGTTCTTGATGTCCTCGGCCTTCACGCCGGCCTTGGCAAAGAGCTCCTTGTTGTAGAAAAAGCTGACCAGACCGACCTTATAGGGAATAGCCCAGGTCTTGCCTTCGAATGTCAGGCCGCTGACCGACGCCGGGCTATAGGCGCCGCGCAATTTGCCGCCATCGGCATCCAGCGCCGGCGTCACATCCTGGAGGGCGCCGGTTTCGGACTGCTGCTTCAAGACGCCGCCGCCCCAGCTGAAAAAGAAATCCGGTACGTCATCGGATTGCAGCAATGTCGGAAGCTTGGCCTTGAAGGCCTCGTTTTCGAGAAACTGCATCTGGATATCGACGTCGGGATGCTGGGCTTCGTATTTCTTGACGATGTCTTCCCAGGCCGCGACATATTTCGGATCGAGCTCGAGATGCAGCCATTTGACGACTGTCGCCGCCGAAGCCGCACCTGCTCCGGCCAGCAACATGCCGGCAGCCGCGGCCATGGATGCGATACGCCTGCCGCCAAAAGCGGCGCTCTTGAAGCTAAAAGTCATGATTTTTCCTCCCAGGGGTCCTGTCCTCACAATTTTTCCCCTATGCGGATTAATTCAACGGAGCTTTGGCATATTGTCAACCCAATGCCTCTATTTTTATCAAATGCGCTTGACAGGACCGCTGAATTCCCTGCTATTTATTTCGTAACCCGTTAAAAATATTGGGTTCCGCCCCAACGAAACGCTCGCCTGGCTAGTTCCCATGAAGACCGCAGATCCCGAATTAATGCGCGCGATCAATCGCTTGAACGTGCTCGATACCATCAGGCGCCATGGCCCGATCTCGCGGATAGAGATCAGCGAGCGTACAGAACTCTCCACCACAACCGTTTCGGCCATCACCGCCTCATTGCTCGACGACGGGCTGATCCTGCCGCGTCACGAAGGCGATATCCGCAATGAGGCCGTGCGCGGACGGCCGCGGGTGATGCTGGAGCTCAATCCGGATGCCGCCCGCGTGGTCGGCGCCAAGATCGCCGCCAACAGGATGGTCTTCGTCGTCACCAATTTCCGCGGCGACGTGCTGTCGAAGCTCGCCTTGCCAATCCGCATCGACCGGCAGCCGATCGGCGTCATCGCCGATCTGGTCGAGGATGGGGTCAGGCGCTGCGTCGTCGATGCCGGGCTTTCGCTTGAAGATGTCGACAGCGTCTGCCTCGGCTTTCCCGGCGTCATCGAGCACCGCACCGGCTACATCAGAAGCAGCCCGATCTTTCGCGACACCAATGTCGATTTCGCCGCCGAGATGTCGACGCGGCTGGCAACGCCGACCATTGTCGAAAGCGACGCCCACGCCATCACGCTTGGCCATCACTGGTTTGGAAAGGCGCGCGATCTCGAAGATATGGTGCTGATTTCTCTGGAGCAGACACTGGGTCTCGGGGTCCTGCACGGCAACAGCCTGTTTCGCGGCGCCGGTGGCCTCAGCCACAATCTCGGCGACCTGGTGCTCGGCATGGGCCCGAACGGCGTCGTCCGGCTTTTTAGCCAGGCCGGCGAAAGCGCGATCCTCGGCGAACAGCAGGCCGACGGGCGTTTTGCCGAGGCCATCCGCCTCGGGCGCGGCATGAACCATGCCCAGGCGCTGATCAAGGCCGATGACGACCGGCTGATCAGTGCCGCCATCCGCGCCGGCGAAGCGGTGGGTTTGACCATTGCCAATATCGTCACGCTGTTTGCGCCGCCGCGGGTTATTCTTGTGGGGTCGAGCCTAGCGCTCGGAGAACCCTTTCTCAACAGCCTGCGCGATGCTTATGCGCTCGCCATTCCGCCATCGCTGCGCGGCGTGAGCGAACTCGTCTTCGACGATTCGACCGATGATTTCTGGGCGCAGGGTGCCGCTGCGGTGGCGCTCTACGAGCTTTACGAATCGCCCTGGAGCACGACAGGGCCGGCGCTCTGACGGGCGGCACAATCAAAATCAATGGCAAGATCAGTGGAGGAATTCATGGACAAGGTCGGTATCGGCATCATCGGATGCGGCAATATTTCGGGCGCCTATCTCACGGCGATGGCATCCTTTCCCATTCTCGACATTCGCGGCGTCGCCGATCTCAACCGGGAGCTGGCGGAAGCGAAGGCTGCGGAATTCAATGTTCCCGTCAAGACGGTCGAGGAGCTTTTTGCCGACCCCAAGGTTGAGATCATCGTCAATCTGACGATCCCGAAGGCCCATGTCGCCGTGGCGCTGCAGGCGCTTGATGCCGGTAAGCACACCTATTCGGAAAAGCCGCTCGGGATTAATTTCGCGGAAGGGAAAAAATTGGCGGAAGCCGCCAAGGCGAGGAACCTCCGCATCGGCGCTGCCCCCGATACCTTCCTCGGCGGCGGCCACCAGACGGCGCGTGGCTTGATCGACCAGGGCGTCATCGGCCAGCCGGTCGGCGGCTCGGCGACCTTCATGTGCGCGGGCCATGAGCGCTGGCATCCGAACCCGGCCTTCTATTACGAAGTCGGCGGCGGGCCGATGCTCGATATGGGTCCCTACTACATCACCGATCTCGTCAATCTTCTCGGGCCGGTTTCTCAAGTTGCGGGCTTTGCAACGACGCCGCGGCCGGAACGGCTGATCACCAGCGAGCCGCGCAATGGCGAGCGGATTCCCGTGCATGTGCCGACCCATGTTACCGGCATGATGGCCTTTGCCAACGGCGCCGTCGTCCAGATCGCCATGAGCTTCGACGTTGCCGGCCACAAACATGTGCCGCTCGAAGTCTACGGCACCGAGGGCACGCTTGTTGTTCCCGATCCCAACAAGTTTGGCGGCCCGGTGGAATATCTGAAGAAGGGCGGTTCGTTCGAGGACCAGCCGGTCACAGCACCTTATGCCGAGGGCAACTTCCGCTCGCTCGGCGTCGCCGACATGGCGCATGCGATCCGTTCCAACCGGCCGCACCGCGCCAATGGCGATCTGGCGCTGCATGTGCTCGAAGTCATGGAGGCGTTCCACACCGCTGCCGCGACCGGCCGGACGGTCGCGATCACCACGGCAACGGAGCGCCCTGCCCCCTTGTCCGATTCCATCGTCGACGGACGACTGGCGAAATAAGTTTCAGGAGGAAAGACTATGCGTGAAGCACTGATCGTCTGGGGCGGCTGGAGCGGGCATGAGCCGCAGGAGTGCGCCGAAATCATCAAGACCATGCTCGAGGAAGACGGCTTCAAGGTCTATCTCGAGCACGGCACCGAGGCGCTTGCCGACCCTTCCGTCCATGATCTCAGCCTTGTCGTGCCGATCATGACGATGTCGAAGATCGAGAAGGAAGAGGTCAAGAACCTCGCTGCCGCAATCGAAAGCGGCGTCGGTATCGCCGGCTATCACGGCGGCGCGGGCGATGCCTTCCGCGACTCCGTCGACTACCAGTTCATCATCGGCGGCCAGTGGGTGGCTCACCCCGGCAACATCATCGACTATACCGTCAACATCACCCGTCCCGACGATCCGCTCATGGAGGGTATTGCCGATTTCCCTTATACGTCAGAGCAATATTACATGCATGTCGACCCGTCGAACGAGGTTCTGGCGACGACCAAGTTCACCGGCGAACACGCCTACTGGATCGACGGCGTCGTCATGCCCGTCGTCTGGAAGCGGAAATACGGCAAGGGCCGGGTCTTCTATTCCTCGCTCGGCCATCAGGCCAAGGAATTCGACGTTCCCCAGATGAAGACCATCTTCCGCCGCGGCGCCAACTGGGCGGCGCGGTAAGGCGAGGCTGTCTGGTTCGTGCGGATCCAAGAAAGGCCCCTCCCCAACCGGGGCCAGCGACGAAAGGCGAGCGCTTGCTCGCTGTAACCGTTCTACGGATTATTACGATGGAGGTTATCGCAAGCGGCGCGGCATCTTAGCCCCTCCCCCTTGTGGGGAGGGGTTGGGGAGGGGTTCTGGCTGGTCTCAGCGAATGATCAGTGCGGTGCCATAGAGCCCCAGCGCAAAAGCGGTGTGGGCGAGAAGGTTGAAGCACCGGACCTTGTTCGGGGTCGGGTGTTTGGCGGCGGCCCAGCCGATGCCGAGGCCCGGCTGCAACAGGAACCACCCTGCCCCGACGGTGACGATGCCGAAGATCCAGGCGGGAAAAAATGTCGGGGCCGCCAGCCAGGCCGAGCCCATGATGATGGCGAAGATCACCCCATAGAGGATGCCGACGGCGTAGTGGCTGATCCAGCCGAGCGCCAACTCATGGGCATAGGGCTCGGCGTCGGCAATGCTCTCGTGAAAGACCTTGCCGCGGCGAAGGTGCCAGAACCAGCGTCCCACAGGTGCCCAGTTTGGGGCCGCCTGGCCGAACTGGGTGAGCACGATTGCCCAGAGGTCCATCAGGATGGTTGCGCCGGCGCCGATCAACAGGCCGCGCCACAGAATATCGAACATTGGGAATCACCGGAAAACGTTGCGATTGCAGGAAACTACAGATCACTGCAAACCCGCCGGCGCAATGGCTGCGGTGAATTGCCTGCCACATTCCGGAGTGATTCAGAGGTTCATCCGCCTGCGGTCCGCCCTCGCCCTGCGTCTCACCCGCGCCATTGCCGATATCGCCACTGATATCCTCCGCAAACTTCCGCATGAGGAGCATCAGAGGATGCAGCACCGATCTTTAGCGGGCATCGCGCTCGTATCGCGGCGCCCATCCGCGGGCCATCCCGCGGCTCATCACTCTTTCCGCCAGTGCCAGTTGCTGGCGGAGATGTTTGCAGTCATCGAGCAGCGAGCGTATCGCCGCCTTGGCGTTGTCGTCATGCCAGGCAAGCACGGCTTCGACTTCCCAAGCTTGATCGGGCCAGGCTTGATCCGGCCAGGTTTGACCAGGTCCAGTTTGTTCGGGGCGTGCCCGATGGGGTTCCAAGGCTTTTGCCGGCTGCATCAGTTCAGCGCCAACGGCAATTGAACGGGGCGCGGCAATGGTGGCAGCGGCCGGCTGAGTTCGACCTTTCTCTGCCAGGCGGCGCGCCGCTGTTGATCCCGCTCGCGGGCTGCGCGGGACGCTTCGACAAGCGCGAGGGCGTTGGCGATCACCTGTTCCGTATGCGTCATGATCATCTCCAATGTTCCTGTTTTGTTCTAAGTTAGAACTTCGGCAGGAAAAGTCAAGCGTCGGACGATATGGCTTTGAGGATGGGGGGAAGCGCGGAGAGTATTCAGTCCGCCGCTTCTATGACGGCAATGCCCGCCTCCTGTGCCGCCCTGATGAAGGCCGCCCGCACGTGTTCCGGTGGGAGATCGCCGATAATCGCATCCAGGCACGACTTGACGGCCTCGAAATATTCTTCGCCGTCGTCTACCGGCCAATCGCGCAGGAGCGTGCGCGCGGCGTCCCACACAGAGTTAATAACGGCATAATGCCCGAGCCCCATTGAGGCCAAGCCAACCGGTCGAAAATGTGCCGTCTGTTTCACTTTGCTACAGCTTTTCCCAATTTCGGTGGAGCTTATGGGTACGATGCAATTTGCATGCCGTTGGTAGGCCGTGTCACCAGCCGAAGTGCGGCTTCACGGGATTTGATCTTGGTCAGCGATGCTCGCAGTGTAGACGCTCCCCTTCGTCCACTCCAGATCCCTGCAGCCGGCCCGGTTTGAGAACACGGAGCTTGAACTGGGGCCCTCCGATCAGTCTTTAAGCGAGCGATTATGGTAAATATCGGGCTCCCAGTCCCGCGCCTGCTGATTACGTCTCAGTCTTTCCTTTTATACTCTATAAGAATTACAGCAACTCATATGCTTTGCCCGACGCCGGACGCTCTCTAATCATTAATGGATTGTACCAGAGGTGGACGGAGTTTCATCCGGGTCGTACAATCCAAATCTATCTGCACGCGGATCTGGGAGGAGCGCGATGCCTATTTTCATGGACCGGCACTTTCTTGAAGGAACCACAGCCGCCGACGTTGCCCGGGCGCATCGATTGGATCTCGACATTCAGGACAAATACGGCGTCAAGTTCCTGACCTACTGGTTCGATCAGCGGCGCGGCACCGCCTTTTGCCTCGTGGATGCGCCGGATGCGGAAACCGCGCAATGTGTGCATCGCGAGGCCCATGGCTTCGTCGCCGGCGAGATCGTCGAGGTCGCCTTGTCGGCGGTCGAAGCTTTTCTTGGCCGAATTCACGATCCTGAGCCGGCGCCTGGCCAGTCGTCCAGCGACGTCGATCCCGGTCACCGGGCAATCCGCTTTACCGACATCGTCGGATCGACGGCAATGACATCGCGCCTCGGCGACCGCATTGCGACCGAAATGGTCAGAGCCCATGACGCTATCGTGCGCAGATGCCTCAGCCAGAATTCAGGCCGAGAAGTGAAACACACCGGCGACGGCATCATGGCGGCCTTCGCCGCGACAACGGCAGCGGTCGCATGCGCCATGGCGATCCAGCGGGAATTCGAGCGTTACAACGGCGGAAACACCGAGCCTATCCATATCCGCATCGGAGTGGATTGCGGCGAGCCGGTCGAGGACAGCAACGACCTCTTCGGCTCGACCGTGCAACTTGCCGCGCGTCTCTGCGCGGCAGCCTCCAGCGACCAGATCCTCGTCTCGGAGAATATCTTTCGGGAATATGGCGCCGCCGATCTCTTCGCTCACGCGACGCGCCGACGGTTCAAGGGATTTTCGAAGCCTATGCTGGTCTTTCGATGCGACTGGGCGAGTGCGGGCGTAAACTAATATCTGCTGGATCCGACATCCAAATAGCGGCTGCCTCTTGGCAGGGCTTGCCGCGGCGTTTTGTGGCCAAGAAATAGGCGATCATCCGATCAGCAGATATCGAAACCAGAACGCGCCGCAACTGATGTCACGGCGCGCCCTCGCCTGCCATGCAGGCGGCCCCCCACAGCCATATCTGATTAAGCATTACCAATTTGATGATTCATCAGCCCGTCGAACCTGGGACCACCCTCGACCTTGGCAAGCACGCCCGACATCTTCAGAAAGCGCCGGAAATTCTCGCGCGCAGCGCTCAGCGGGAAACGCCCGTTGGCCGTATCTCTGCACGCCTTCAACAGCGTTTCATATGCCAAACCCCGTTTGTCCTCCGGCCACCCGTCCAGAACATCGAAGATTTCATCGAGGCACGTGACCTCATCGATGAAATGTTGACGATGAAGCAGAATCGGATCAAACCGAGTTGACGACATAGTATCCTCCCATTTATATTACTTTTTTATGGTGTAATTTTACTCAAAAACCGCAATCTGTTCAAGTCGAAATCGCGCCCGCTTGACTATTAACGTGGCGAAACTACTTCCATAGCGAGGGAATAGCCCGATCAGCTTAGACTTACGTGAATTTAATCATCGGCTGAGGCCGCGACGCATCACGATTATAGATTGATTGATCAATCGCGCGAATGTTTCGGCTCAGGTGAGCGTGATCTAGCGGGCCAGAAGTTTTCGTATAGGCTCGCGTTGGCATGGTAGATTGCGACCATGACAAGCTTGTGAGGAGACGTTCAGATGAACCGATTTTTTCCATTGGTAGCGGCAGTGCTGATCGGTGTGTCCGTGTTCACGTCTTCCTGCACGTCGCCTGCAAGGCAGGATCACCAGGATTTTCAATATCAGCGGGATACATCGATAAACCCGGCATGCGCGGGCGGATTCAGACCCGGCAATGCTCGCTCGTGCAGCTATTGAAAGGCATAGAGGCGGAAATTTCGCCGGAGGCGGCATGATACGGCGATGCAAGTGATTGGGAACTCCAAGCCCTGCCTCACCGTTAGATGATCGGGTCACAATGGCCCGACCTTCAACAGGAGAACGGTTTCCCATGAACAATTTGATCTGGATTGTCGGCGCTGTCGTTATCGTGCTCGCGATTTTGAGTTTCTTCGGCTTCCGCTGATTGCAGACGTGCTGATGGCATGCGGCGGTTCAACCGCGTCTTCTTCTCCCGGCGAGCATATGGACGAGGGAAGCCGGAGTGCGCGTCTGATTGAAAAGACTTCACGAAGCGCGATTGACCCGCCGACGCCCCCTGACAGGTTTCGAGAAGGCCGAACTGGCTTTTTCACGGAAGGAATTACTGGTCGCCGATTGTGACGTATTCACAGTATTGCGATACCGCCCAGTTGCCGCCCGACAAACATCAGCCACTTGCCACCGGACATACGCGTTCCATATCGGAGAGCTTGAGCATTGGAGGAAAGGGAGACCGACAATCCTGCGATGTCTTATTCCTTCCAGTGCACTCGTTCTTGCGGGTTGCAGCGGTCAGCAGTCCGCGCTTAGTCCCGCCGGCGAGGAATCGGAGGCGGTCTATCGGCTGCTCGTCGTCATGGTTATTGGCGGCATTGCAATTTGGGGCGGCGTAACCTTCCTGTTCCTTCACGCTGCCCGCCATCGACGGGAAGCATGGCCGGCGGAAAAGGCTAGCGCGCTCATTGCCTGGGGTGGCGTTGCTTTTCCGACTGTCGTCCTTCTGCTTTTGCTGGGCTACGCAGTCTGGCTGATGCCGGCGATACGCCCTTGGAACCCGCTTGCAGAAAAGGACGGGGCGATCGAGGTGACGGGGGAGCAGTTCTGGTGGCGTATTCGCTACCCGGCCGTCGGCGACCAGCCTGCTTTCGAGACCGCCAACGAAATTCGCCTGCCCGTCGGCCGACCGGCGACTTTTTCTCTCAAAGCAACCGACGTTATTCATTCCTTCTGGATTCCGGCGCTTGGCGGCAAGATGGACATGATTCCGGGCCGGACCAATTATCTCACGCTGACGCCAACGCGCACCGGCAGCTATCGTGCCCCCTGCGCCGAATTTTGCGGTGCCTCGCATGCCTATATGGCTTTCTCGGTCGTCGTCATGGAGGAGGACGATTACAACGCCTGGCGCAGCCGCCTGATCGATGGCCAGGCAAGCGCTGCGGATGAAGGCGGACAACTCCTGCAGCGTCATGGCTGTGTGGCCTGCCATTCGCTCCGTGGACTGCAGATCGCCGGCCAGACCGCCCCGGATCTCACCTTGATCGGCGCCCGCCTCTCGATCGGCGCAGGTGCGCTTGCCAACACGCCGGAGAACATCGCCCGCTTTATTCGCTCACCCTCATCGGTGAAACCGGGCGCGAAGATGCCCGCTTTCAACATGCTTCCTGAAGATGATATCGAAGAAATTGCCCGCTATCTCGGGGGGCTCGAATGACGGAACCCCTTGCTTCGGTCTCAACCGAAACATCCGCCGCCCAGGAAGCGGAACTTCGGCGTGTATGGGCCAATCCAAAAGGCTGGCGTTACTGGACCTCCGTCAACAACACTCAGATCGGCCTGTGGTATGGATCGGCCGCCTTCATCTTTATGCTGTTTGCCGGCATCCTTGCGCTGCTCATGCGCCTGCAACTGGCAGTCCCCGACAACGATTTTCTCTCCGCCGATCTCTTCAACCAGGCCTTCACGCTGCACGGCACCGTGATGATGTTCCTGTTTGCCGTTCCGATCTTCGAGGCCGTCGCAATCTTCCTCTTGCCCTCCATGCTCGGCGCGCGGGAACTGCCGTTTCCGCGGCTTTCGGCTTTCGGCTTCTGGAGTTTTGCGCTCGGCGGCGTGTTCGTCTGCGGGTCGATATTTTTCGGGGCGGCGCCCAATGCGGGCTGGTTCATGTATCCGCCGCTTGCCACCGACAAACAATATTCCGGCATCGGCGCGGATATCTGGCTGCTCGGCCTTTCCTTCATCGAAGTGGCTTCCATCGCCGCAGCCGTCGAGCTCATCGTCGGCATCATGAAATGCCGGGCGCCGGGCATGCGGATCAACATGATGCCGCTCTTTGCCTGGTATCTGCTGATCGTGGCGGGCATGATCCTCTTCGCCTTTCCGCCGCTGATTGCCGGCGACATCCTGTTCGAGATGGAGCGGATGTTCGACTGGCCTTTCTTCGATGCAGCCCGTGGCGGCGATCCGCTGCTCTGGCAGCATCTGTTCTGGATTTTCGGCCACCCCGAGGTCTACATCATCTTCCTGCCCGCCATCGCGCTCATGGCGATGATCGTTCCGACCTTCGCGCAGCGTCCGATCGTCGGCTATTCCTGGATCGTGCTGGCCGCTGTCGGCACGGGGTTCCTGAGCTTCGGGCTCTGGGTCCACCATATGTTCACCACTGGCCTGCCGCAGATTTCACTGGCCTTCTTTTCGGCGGCATCCGAGGCCGTAGCGATCCCGACAGGGGTGCAGATCTTTGTCTTCATCGCCACCATGCTGGCCGGCCGGGTGATCTTTTCCCTTCCCATGCTCTTTGGCGCCGGGGGACTGGCGATCTTCATCATTGGCGGGCTGACCGGCGTCATGGTGGCGCTCGCGCCCTTCGACTGGCAGGCGCATGACACCTATTTCGTCGTCGCCCATCTCCATTACGTGATGATCGGCGGCATGCTGTTTCCGGTGGTTGCCGGAATCTACTATTATTATCCGCTGGTGAACGCACAAAAACTTTCGGCTCGATGGGGCAAGATCGCCTTCTGGCTCATGTTCGTCGGTTTCAACACCGCCTTCTTCCCCATGCACCTGACCGGCCTGCGGGGCATGCCGCGGCGGGTCTTCACCTACCCGGCTGATGTCGGCTGGAACCTCCTGAACCTCGTCTCCACCATCGGCGCTTTCATCTTTGCCGCAGGCGTCACCATCATCGTCATCGATATTCTGCGTCCTAGACATCGCGAACCGAAAGGCGAAATGAACCCCTGGAATGCCGGAACGCTCGAGTGGATCAGCGAGCCGGAAGAAAATTGGGGCGTGCGGTCCATTCCGATCATCAAAAGCCGGTATCCGCTCTGGGACCAGCCGGAGCTGATCGACGGCATCAAGGCGGGCCGGTTCTATCTGCCGGACGCGGCCGACGGCCGGCGCGAAACGCTCGTGACGTCGGTTCTGGACGCCGAACCGTTGCAATGCCTGCGGGTCGGCGGCACGTCGCTTCTGACCATAATCTCCGCTTTGGCACTTGGCGGCGTGTTCATCGCATTGACCTTCCATTGGTGGATCTTGACGGCGCTATGCGCCGCCGTGACACTTGCCGCCGTCCTGATCTGGCTCTGGACCGGAACCGGC
The DNA here is from genome assembly GCF_001679785.1 of Rhizobium leguminosarum. Classification (NCBI taxonomy): domain Bacteria; kingdom Pseudomonadati; phylum Pseudomonadota; class Alphaproteobacteria; order Hyphomicrobiales; family Rhizobiaceae; genus Rhizobium; species Rhizobium leguminosarum. The sequence goes on along the minus strand of NZ_CP016286.1, from coordinate 1,317,628 downwards.
GAAATACCAAGCCAAAACCTCAGGGATATCGGCCTTGGCAAGCAGGTTCCCCTTTACGCCTCCGGCCCGGCTTCAGTCGGCTGGTGGGCGGTCTTCATCACCATGGCCGGAGACGGCACAGCCTATGCCAGCTTGATGTTCGGTTATTTTTTCTACTGGACGATCCATCCCGACTTTACGGCAGGATTGCCGGGTCCGGGTAGGCTCTGGCCGCTGGTGGCGGCCGCGCTATTTGCCCTTGCCTGGCTGGCCATGCTGTTTGCGCGATATATCAATTCGAAGGGCAGGATGGTATCCGCCCGCCTGTGCCTCCTCGCCTCCACGATCCTCACACTTGCCGCCTGCGCCGCCGGTCTGGCGGGTCCCTATCTGTACGACATGAAGCCGACGGCGCATGTCTATCCGGCGATCGTCTGGGTCATCGTGCTCTGGACGATCATTCATGGCCTCGTTGCCGTGATCATGCAGTTCTATTGTCTGGCGAGTAGTTTTGCGGGTCGTCTGACGGCGGAATATGACGCCGATCTGCACAATGTCGTGCTCTATTGGCACTTCCTGGTCATCACAGCCCTCGCCTCCTTCGGAGTGCTGGGCCTGTTTCCAGAGTTGAGGTGACGAGATGCGCCTGATTCCAAAAGAGGTGGAAACGCTCTGGACCCTGTTTACCGGGCCGGCCGTCTGGGCTCTGCACTTTCTTGTCTGCTATGTCGCGGCCGCCGTCTATTGCGCGAAAGCATCGGAAATTGCTTTCTCTTTCGGCATGCTCCGCTTTGCCTTGTCCATTGTGACGGTTTTCGCGCTGCTTGCCATTCTCGGCGCCGCCTGGCTCGCCTGGCGGCAATGGGGCTTCGGCAGCGGCGATCCGCCCCATGACGAACCGACGAGGCAAGACCGGTTGCTGTTCCAGGGCTTTGCAACACTGCTGCTGTCAGGCCTGAGTTTCGTTGCGGTCATCTTCGTATCGGTCCCGCTGCTTTTTATCGAGGCCTGCGCAAGATGAAGAACCTTGCTCTTGTCGCCGGCATCTTTGCCCTTTGTCTTGCGCTGGCGCTTCTTGCGACGAGTTGGAATGGCGGGTCGCTGACGGCGCATATGATCGTCCACATGACGACCGTCGCCATTGCAGCTCCGCTGCTGGCGATAGCGGTCAGCGGCAGGTGGCTCGATCCCGCCGTCCATCTCCCCTGGTTCGGGCCGCTACTCGCCTCGGTCGCCGAGCTCCTCGTCGTCTGGCTCTGGCATATGCCGGCGCTCCGTCGGCTGGCGGAAACGCGGCTTGATGCGATGTTTCTCGAACAGGCAAGCTTCCTTCTTGCCGGCATTCTGTTGTGGACCGCGTGTTTCCGGCGGCATGATGAAGGCGCCCAGAGGTTGGCGGGCATTATCGGCCTGCTCTTCACCTCGATCCACATGACGCTGCTCGGTGTCCTGCTGACACTTGCGCCCCGCCCGCTTTATGGGATCGGAGATGTCACCTGTCTCGGCTTCGCCCTTAGCCGTGACACCGATCAGCAACTCGGCGGTGTCGTCATGCTCCTGGTCGGCGCAGCCGCCTACATGATCGGCGCCATCATCCTGCTTGCCGACGTCCTCAAGCCCACGTCTTCAAGGGGCAACCAATGCGGATAAGGTTGAGACGGATATCTGCCGGCGCCGCAGTACTTGCTGCAGCTGGCCTGTTCGTCGCCTGGGCCGGCATCATCGACATCCGTGCAAGCACAGGGCATTGGCGCGTTACGGACTGGTTCCTGCATTGGGTGATGCGTGCATCCGTCCGCACGGCAGCGCTCGGCGGGCATGCGCCACGGTTTACGGCGGCGATGCTGCCGCTTGCCGCAGGTCACTACGAAACCGGATGTGCGGGCTGCCATGGTTCGCCGGCGATGCCGCGACCCGCCACCGTCGAAAACATGCTTCCCCCTCCGCCCGACCTGCAGCATGTCAACGCGACATGGAATGATGCCGAGCTCTTCGAGATCGTCAAACATGGCGTGCGCTACACCGGCATGCCCGCCTGGCCGTCGATGGAGCGGGATGACGAGGTCTGGGCCATGGTCGCCTTCCTGCGGGAATATCCAAGCCTCGACCAAGCCGCCTATCAGCGGCTCGCCGGCTTTTCCGCGACGGCAAGCCGGGACTTCGATGCGATCGTGAAAAGCTGCGAAGGCTGCCATTCGCCGGCAGGCCCCGATGAAACCAGCCTCATTCCGCGTCTCACAGACCAGTCGGAGACCTACCTTCGCGACAGTCTCGAGGCTTACGCGACCGGCAAACGTCCAAGCGGCGTCATGAAGGTTGCGCTCTCGCAGACATCGAGCGAAGACCGGAAAAAGCTGGCCAGCTATTTCGCCAGTCAGAGCGTAGCCACCGAAACGGGCCGACCTTCGGAAATGCTCTCGCGCGGAAAGCTCCTTGCGGAACGCGGTGACCGGACGCGTGGCATCGCAGCCTGCGCCGCCTGCCACGATGCTGCCGGTGTCAACGAGGCCTATCCACGCCTTGCCGGCCAGCCGATACCCTATCTTGAAAACCAGCTGGGTCTTTTCCGCAGCGGAACTCGTGGCGGCGGCCCCTATGCGGGTGTGATGACCAGGGCTGCTGCAGGCTTGACCGACGACGATATTCGGGCGCTCGCGGCCTATTACGGGGCGTTGCCCCAGGATTGAAGCTTTCCCGCGCGACGATGTTCGCCGGATTGCAAAAAGTGGATGATCACCCCACGGCCCTTCCTTTACAATCAGCCGTTTCGCCGTCCAAGGCAGATGGTAAGGGAATTCGATGGCTCGTCTTATTGGCGCAGATGAAGCGGCTCAATCGGAAAAGCGGATTGCAAAAGCCGATCGGCGGGAGGGCTTGGCGCGGAATGTTACGGCCATCAAGATCGGCGACTGCCTGCTCGGTTACAAGGCCGTCCAGCGCCGCATGCGGGCCAGCAGATGGAACCATTTCCGCGGCCGGATGCGCGAGATCGAAAAATTGATCAGGCACCGTCACGGAGACATCGTGCCCGAAGCCGATGACGCATTGATTTACGTCGAGGTGATCGCCGGCCTCGCCCTTGTCGAGTTCAAGGAAGAGTTTGTCGAAGTGGTGCTCGGCTGGGCGGCGCGATGGCTGCCCTGGGCTGGGAAAGCCGACATAGAGGACGTGATCTACGAGCGGACAAAAGTGCGCTTTTCTGATTTGTCCGCCGACGCGCTCGGCCATGCTTTGCACCTCAGCTACGCAGAACGGAGCGCCCTCGATATCCGCACCATCGGCGCCTTCGATGTGCCGAAACAGAAACGAGCAAAACTTCAAAAGGAAAAGCGGCGGCAGCGGGACCGGAGCCGAAAAGAGGAGCAGCGCCGTGCCGCCGGCGCGCTTTCCAGATCCGATTATCTCGCCAATTCTTTCAGCCAAGCGCACCCCTGGGAGGCTTTCGGCATCAGCCGTCGGACGTGGGAACGCCGCGGCAAACCCATGCCGGACCCCGCTATGATATCGGATTGCGGCTCGATCTCGCTCGCCGCTTAGCGCTTTTCGGCCTTTAGCCGAGTCGACCGAACCAGCTATTCATCGCCTCCTGCAGACCATCCTGCGTCCTGTCACCCACCCACGCCACATATCCGTCGGGCCGGATCAACACTGCCGCTGGCGCGGAAACTAGGCCCAGCGCCGGCAGCTCCCATGCGCCGTCATATCCGGCGTCGACCAACTTGATGCGGTCCGACCACGGCGCGATGTCGAAGCTGCCGGGCACGTCGAGGTTCAACAATACGGGTCGCGCATCCTGGAGCAGCGTAAAGAGACGCAGAGGGCCATCCGGCGTGGTGAGATCAAGGTCAGGCATGCGGCGGCCGAGCAGCGGATGCCCGTCGCCGAAATCGTAATGGATCGCCAATCCGGACATTTCGGCAGCGATGCGTTTGCGCGGCTCCTCCATGCCAAGCAGCTCCGTTACCACGTCACGCAAGGCTTCCGTGCGATCGTCGGTCCGCTGCAGTGCCACCTGCGCCATCGTCATGCGCAACACGCGGGCAGCAACCGGATGCCGCTCGGCGTGATAGGTGTCGAGCAAGGCGTCAGGCGATGTGCCTTTCACCACCTGGGCCAGCTTCCAACCGAGATTGACGGCATCCTGCACGCCGGTATTCAGGCCTTGCCCGCCGACCGGAGAATGCACATGGGCGGCATCGCCGGCGAGGAATACTCGGTCCTTGCGGTAGGCCGTCGCCTGCCTGGACATGTCGGTGAACCGTGAAATCCAGTTGACGCGATGGAGTCCGTAATCCGTTCCGAATGCGGCGATGAGCGCTTCCCTGAGATCGCTGAGCGTCGGTTCGGTCGTGGCGCCGGCATTCTTCTCCGGCACCATCACGCCGATCGGACCTTCCTTGGCAAAGACGATCTTGCCGTCGACGATTTCGTACTCCTCCCTGCCGAAGGCATAGATGCCAAGGACCGTGCGATGAATGCCCAATGGCGGCTCCTCTGCCATCTCCACCTCGGCGAGAATGTTGCCGGTCGTCGGATCCCATCCTTCAAACGCAATGCCGGCAGCCTTGCGAACCAGACTGCGGCCGCCATCGCAGCCGACGAGATAGCATGCCCTGAGCGAGGCCCCATCGGAGAGTTCGATGGTAACGCCGCTGTCATCCTGGGCGAAACCCGTTACCTCGAGGCTGCGATAGATCGGCACCGCCAGCTCGCCGACCCAGCCGGCCAGGATGCGCTCGATATGCTTCTGCCGCAGCGCCAGCCCGTAATTGTGCCGGGTCGGAAAATCGCTGATATCCAGACGCGTGACCGCAAAGCCCGTGACCTGAGCTATCTGCCCTGCCGCGAGGAACCGGTCGACGATGCCGCGCTGATCGAGAACCTCGAGCGTGCGTGCGCTCAGACCACCTGCACGCGTACCGGCAAGCTCCTGGTTGGGGCGGCGTTCGACGATCGCCACGTCGACGCCTGCCAAGGCCAGCTCGCCTGCCAGCATCAGTCCCGTCGGCCCTGCCCCTGATATCACGACTGCATGTTCCCTCATCCGCAATCTCCCCTGTTCCGACGCACTCTTTCAGGATTCCAGACAGAGCTGGCCCACTAGTAATCCGTCCTGCGCAGATGCCGATTTTCTCTGTCGCAGGTTTTCTCCCTATAATAAGAGTTCCATACTGGTTGGAAGGACTTGCGACAGGATGTCGGGCTTGCTCTCTAAAGCCATATTCCTTGCCATTTGCTGATCTTGTGCCGTGGAACCCAAGGCGTTTCAGCACGACCTGACCGGGTGGGCGCCGGATTTTGACAGGCATCTTTCCCGGTCATCGTCTGTTCTCGAACGGCGATCAATCAATGACTTGGAAAGGGTATCTTACTGCGAAGCCGGAGCTTTTTGCGGAATCGTCTCGGCTGCCGGTCGCTCGGACGGATCGGCGGGATGGCCATAGATCGTGTAGGCGGCGCCTGCCAGCACCCCGAGGACGAGAAGAGCGAGCACGTACAATATCATTCCGCGGATGGCCGTCTTCGGTGTCAGGATCTCCAGGATTGCTCAGCGGTCAAATTCAATGCGAGCGCTTTTGGTTCCGACGCGGCGGTTGTTCAGGTGAGTAGCCGCGCACGGAACGATCAGGTCCGGATTTGGTTTAACCCACATCCTCATCGCTAGCGGAGGCCATCATGTGGGCAATCCTGACCGGAGCCGCTCTCATCATCGGCGGACTTCTCTTTCTCTTTACCTCTGCGCTTGGTCGAAGACCGAGTGATCCGCATCGAACGCCGCAAGGCGGCACCACGCTGGAACCACGACGCCAAGGCCTCAGGTTCCTCGGTGTGTCCAAAAACTGGCCGGCGCTCGCCGTTATCGCGATCGGCGCCCTTCTCCTGGCTTTTGGCGGATATTCATGACATCCGACAGTCATCAACCGCCTTAACTCCTTCGGCAGCAAAAACCCGGCTTTCACCGGGTTTTTGTTCGGTCATTACCAAGTCTGGCATTACCAAGTCTGGCGGCCGGTCCAGTCATCGATGTCGCGTTTAACACGGTCCTTTTCGATGCCATACCGCTCCTGGATCTTGCCTTCCAACTGGTCGCGCTTGCCGGCGATCTGGTCGAGATCATCGTCAGTGAGCTTGCCCCACTGCTCCTTGACCTTGCCCTTCGCCTGCTTCCAGTTTCCTTCGATACGATTCCAATCCATGGTCGATTTCTCCAGTTGTTGATGAGGAGAAAACGGACTGCAGTGGAAGTTGGTTCCTGTGTCTGAGCCAATTTTACAAACCGTCGCGTTACCTGCATCGACGCACGTGAACGACAGCCCAGGCCATGCGCGCAAGTGCTCGCCAGCAGCCGATCGCCATCGGCTTCCTTCAGTGTTTGAGCAAATGGGCACCTATTGTGCCGACCATAGTGCGGAGATCGTCTTTCGACCGTACCCCATGCTCGAACATGGAGATCAACTCTTGAGCTGCTTTGATTGCACTTGGGCTATCCTTGGAGCAGCAGCGAGCGGCGCACCATTCGTCATAGATGTCTTTGATCATTGTGAGGTCTTCTGGACCCAGAGCCGACTTTGAGCCGTGCATACCTTGAAACATCGCAATCCTCCCAGATGCTGACGTGACACGTAACCACAACGCACTGATTTTATGCCAACTTCCGGAGATTTCAATGTGCGGTATAGGACAGAGCGAAGGTCAATTCCTGCGGCAAAGATGCAAGGCCCTGCCCGCGTCAAATCAAAACCACATCCAACCAATATAATCTGAACCTTTGAGAGACATAAATAGATATTTAAAAATTTTGTTCAGATCTAATTCAAATATTTCATTCGCATGTTATACTGTCCAAGAGGAGATGAACAATGGAACTCAATGTATTCGTCAGCCTCTACAATTTAGGTGGACTTGACGCACTTAACGTTTCTCTACGGAGTCTGCCGGATGAAGAAAGGCTTGGCGCATTACTCTCGCTGGAGAAGATAGGCTACGAAGTGATCTGGAATGCACGGAGAAAGCCGGCTTCCGCATATGTGTGGAGCGGCCCAAACGAACACTAGTTGTCAGATGGGAACAAAGACCTATCCGGAACATAGGGATGAGGCTTCACGACCTTGTGTCTCCCTTCAAGCGCTCAAAAAGGAGATGTTCCATCCACTATCGTTCCGAAGGAAGCGAGGGCGGTCATGATCCGATCCCAGATAGCCGACACGCAAACCGTGTTGAGCGACGAAGAAGTTGCCCTCTGCCAGAGAGTATTTGACCACATTAGCTCGGTGCGACAAATCACAACAGACATCGAGCGCGAAGATCTGGCTCAGCGAGTTATCCATTCGTACCAGCATGGGGTGAAGGATGAGGGCGCGTTATTGCGACTGTTGATCTAAGATCGCTTCTTTCCGTGAAATTTATACCGGCGCTTGCCAACTCGTTCATGATTACGAAAAGCGATGCTTCGTGAGGCTCGGGCTTGCGGCAGGTGCGGATAGAATTCCGTGACACACGATATCCAAAGAGATGATGACTTCGTCGTGAACGCCAAAAATCAAGTTAAATCAGATGGTGTGGCGTTTAATGTGCTAAAATACTCTGTAGGCGGAGATGACACAAATCAGGGAGAAAAAACGATGGCCGACTTAGGAGACCGCAAAAAGGCGATGGAGGATCAATACTTCCAAGACGCCGAGAGGTCCATCAAGCTCAAATCTCGCATGGACAGGCTTTTGGCGCAATGGATTGCAGGCCTCATTGGTCGGGATGATGTTGCGGGCTACGGCGCTGAAATCACTGATGCCCGCTTTAAAGGGGGTGGAGACGCTGGAGTTCTCTCGAAAGCTATATCGGATCTTCAAGCGGCTGGTCAGAACGTCAGCGAGCAAGACGTGGCAGCAAAGATGAGTGAATTTCTGGTCGAGGCCGCTGGACAGCCTTGAGCACGAAGCGCTCCTGGACTGCGGGCGCCTTCCATACGGCATGTAGCCGTCGGTCTCACCAGTCGGCGGCTGTTTTTACATGCCCATGTGTCATGCGCCAATCGTGTGCCGTAGTGCCGCAGGTGTATTCGAAGGCATGGGCCTAGAAGCGTTCGCCATTGGCGATCGCTTCTTTGATCAGCGGCACAGCCGACCCTCCTTTTGAGATTTTTAAGCTTTACTAACGAGGTGTGCAGTGCCACCAGGCACATCGCCTGAGCGACGTATTACCTCGTGCGATGCTGGGCATGTAGGTCGCCTTTGTTGGTCGCGCGAGCAACGACTTTCGTCATTCCCACCAAGTGCTTGCAGGATAAACGAGATCTGTTCACCAAGGCCCTCTTCAGCATTCCCGGCGTTTCGAACCCGTTCCTCGACGAGGACCGGGTGGTAAAAAGGCACGAATGCATTCATCGCACTTCGAGAAGCTATGGCTGCATCGATGACACTAAAACTGCCGGCGTCTGCCCCTTCTTCGATAATATTTCCGATGATCGCCACAAGATGAGCGCTATGGGCGCTAATAACTGGCCAGCTCTCCGCCGTTGCAGCGACGATCAAGTCATGGACCGGCTTCTCTTCAACGAAGTTCTTTCTTCTCTCCTCATGGAGCAGCTTGAAAAGACTTTCGAGCTTCTCGTGAGCCGGCGCCTCTTGCCGGGCGACTGCATCCGCCAACCGAGTAGCTTTCGCGATGAACCGGCCGCAGATCGACTTGTTGATCGCTGCCCTCGACGGGAAGAACCGGTAGATGTTGGCACTGCTCATCCCGAGGCATGATGCGATATCTGCGACAGATGTCTTCTGGTAACCGATGCGGCGAAAATGCTCTTCCGCCACATCGAGGATACGCTCGCGCCACATTTCGACTTCAGTGCCCGAGCGGCCCTGTGGGATCTCGATACGTGGCACGGACGCCCCTATTCTGCCGCCAGCGCAATTGGCCGCGCCTGATGTTCGACCGCTTCCTCTTTCCCATCTGCTTTGGGTGGTTTGATCCGAAACCACACAGCATAGAGGGCCGGAAGGAAGAGCAGGATCATCACGGTGCCTGCCGCCGTTCCGCCGATCAGGGTATAGGCCATCGACCCCAGAACACCGAGTGGGTCAGCGGTATGAATGCCAGGATCGCCGCGAGTGCCGTCAGGATAACAGGTCTTGTTCGCTGGACGGTCGCTTCGATCACGGCATGGTAGTCGTCGAGCCCGGCCGCCTGGTTCTCCTTGATCTGCTCTGTCAGGATAAGCGTATTGCGCATCAGGATGCCTGCGAGCCCGATCAAGCCGAGGATGGCGTTGAAGCCGAATGGCTGATTGAACAACAGCAAGGTCGGAACCACCCCGGCAAGACCAAGCGGTGCGGTCAGCATCACCATTGTCATTGTCGAGAGACTGCGAACCTGCAGGATGATGATGATCAGCATGGCAGCAATCATCAGCGGGAAGACCTGAGCTAGTGCCGTATTCGCCTTGAGGGACTCCTCGATGTTCCCACCCATTTCGATACGGTATCCAACGGGAAGCGATGCGATCAGCGGCTGGAGGGCCTTCATTACCTGTTGCGAAACCTCCGGTGGCTGCGTCGCCTCGTTGATATCAGACCTTATAGTGATGACCGGGGTCCGGTCGCGACGCTTCAAGATCGGCTCTTCGAACCGGATCTCGGAATGCCCGATCTGATCGAGGGGAACCTGGCGGCCATCCCGGCTCATCAGCGAAAAGTCGGCAAGTCGTGACGGGTCGAGGCGGTTTTCGCCAGCACTTCGAGCAACGACAGGCACGTTGCGGATGTTGTCGCGCACCTGCGTGACAGGGATGCCGGTGAGTAGCATCTGCATCTGCTGGGCAGCCTCCGATGGAGAAAGACCAATCAGATTGAGCCTTTCCTGGTCGGGGACAAATCGCAGAACAGGTGTTCGGTTGCCCCAGTCGCGGTTGGCTTGGCGGACATCGGAACGGTCTTCATGATCGCCAGAGCCTGCTCGGAAATCTTATAGAGTTCATCCTGATCAGGCCCCATGATCCGGAACTCGACCGGGAACGGCGTGTACGGACCAAACACGAGCTGGGTGACGCGCACAGAAGCTTCGGGAACAAGACCCTCCGAAATAGCGGCACGAAGGCGGTGCTTCAGTTCTTCGCGCGCATGGGCGTCCGGCGTGAGAACGACGACCTTGGCGAAGGCGGGATCCGGCAATTCCGGTGCCATAGCAAAGAAGAACCGGGGTGCGCCCTGCCCTACGTAACTTGTGACGATATTGGTCTCGGGCTGGGTCTGTAGCCAGTCTTCAACCTTCTTCACCGCGGATGTCGTCGCCTCGATGCTGGTGCCCTCGGGCATGCGCACTTCAACCAGTACCTCCGGGCGATCCGATGTCGGGAAGAATTGCTGTTTGACGCCGCCCATCCCAACAACCGAAACGGCCATGGTGATGCCCACCACGGCGCAGACCATGAACTTATGGCGGACAGCGAACTCGATGACGGAACGAAGACGACGGTAATTCGGCGTGTCATAGATGGCGTGATGACCGCCCTCGACCGGCTTGATGTTCGGCAGCATCTTGACGCCAAGGTAGGGCGTGAAGGTAACAGCCACGATCCAGGATACGATCAGCGCAAAACCGACGACCCAGAAGATGTTACCGGCATATTCGCCGGCCGTTGATTTTGCGAACCCCACGGGCATCAGCCCGATGATCGTCACCAGCGTGCCCGACAGCATTGGCGCCGCAGTATGGCTCCAGGCATAGGCGGCCGCCTTGATGCGGTCCATGCCCTCTTCCATCTTCACGACCATCACCTCGATGGCGATGATGGCATCGTCCACAAGAAGTCCCAGCGCAAGGATCAAAGCGCCGAGCGTGATGCGGTCGAAGAACCGCCCGGTTTCCAGCATGATGAGGAAGACCACGGCAAGTGTAAGCGGCACAGCAAGCGCAACGACAATGCCGACGCGCCAGCCGAGTGCGACTAGACTTACGAACAGCACGACGCCAAGCGCCATAGCGAACTTGAGCATGAACTCGCCGACGGCCTCATCGATATTGACAGCCTGATCGCTGACCTTGGTGAGCGTCATCCCCAGCGGCAGTGTCTCCGCGATCGCGGCGGATCGAGCCTCAAGCGCTTTTCCGAGATCAAGTCCGTTCCATCCCGCCTGCATTACGGCACCCAACATAATTGTTGGCTCGCCTTCATGGCGTATAAGGTAGGTGGCAGGATCTTGATAACCGCGCCGTACATCCGCGATATCGGAGAGTTTCAAAGTCCGGCCAGCGGCCACGATCGGCGTGTCGGCAACGGCCTGCACACTGTTGTAAGCTCCGTCGAACCGGATGAAGACCTGTGGCCCCCGTGTGTCAATCGAGCCGGCGGGTGTGACCGTGTTCTGTCGCTGCAAAGCAGCAGCGATATCTTGCGCCGATATGCCGAGTGTCGCGAGCTTCGCGTAGGAGAACTCGACGAAAATCTGTTCGGGACGTTCCCCGACGATGTTGATTTTCTTGATGCCAGGAACATGCAGCAGGTCCTGCCGGATGACCTCTGCCTGCCGCACGAGATCGCGCATCGGCAGTCCCTTTGCCTTCAATGCATAGAGACCGAAGCTCACATCGGAGTATTCATCGTTGACGAATGGCCCCATGACGCCCGGAGGGAGATTGCGGGCTTCGTCACTAAGCTTCTTGCGCGCCTGATAGAATTCTTCTGCCACGGCACTTGCCGGGGTGTTATCCTTGAGGGTGACCGTCAGGAAGGCGTAGCCCGGTCGGGTTGTCGTCTCGACGCGGTCGTACCATGTGAGTTCCTGAATGCGCTTTTCAAGCGGCTCGGCGACAAGGTCCTGCATTTCACGGGCAGTGGCACCTGGCCAGACCGAAGTAACAGTTAGGGTCTTGATTGTGAAAGACGGATCTTCGGCGCGCCCCAGCTTGACGAAGGCGTAGGCGCCAGCGGCGGCCAGCAGCACAATAAAGAACAGGGTGATGGCACGTTCGCGAACGGCGATGGCTGACAGATTGAAGTTCATTGCTTTTTCACCTCTTGCTGCGAGGCAATCCTGATGACCGCGCCGTCGGCGAGGAGATGCGCGCCCAGTGCTACAACCTGCTCTCCAGTTCCAATTCCCGTGACGAATGCCATCTCCTCGCCAATCTGCTGAACTTTGACCGGGGTGAACTTCACCGTTGATGTTGTGCCGTTGACGACCCACACTCCGGTGCGACTACCGTCATCCAGAATTGCGCCCACTGGTATAGCGACCTCCGACTGGCGGTCAGCATCGAGAATTCTAATCGTCACTGTCGAGCCAAGCGGGGCGGAAGCCGCATCGCCTTCGAGAACATAACGCGCCTCGTAGGTACGGGTTTGCGGATCGGCGGAATCCGAGATCTGCCGAAGTTTGGCCCTTCCGCTTAGACTTCCGCCTCCATAGACGCTGGTCTGCGCTTCGGAGCCAATCTTGGGCCGCAGAGTCTCCGGAAGCCAGACAACAGCCTCGCGCGGGCCCGCCTGCGCCAATTGAACGACGGTCTGGCCCGCTGCCACGACTTGTCCCGGATCTCCAAGGGTCTGGGTTATGGTTCCATCAGCGTCGGCAACAAGAAGCGTGTATGCGGTCCCATTTTCGGCCACTTTGGCGTCGGCTTCTGCCGCAGCAAGCTGAGCAGAGGCTGTGTCGAGCGCTGCTTTTGCCTGTTCATAACGCTGCGGAGTAGCTGCCAAGCCATTTTTTACCAGCGCCGCATAGCGCTTTTCGTCTGCTTGCGCCTGAACCAAGACAGCGCGTGCTGCGGTAACGGTATTACGCTTTGCTGTCAGCGCGAGTTGGAGATCGGTCTCGTCAATGCGCAACAGCGCCTGGCCTTGCCTCACCTGCTGCCCCACGTCGACCATCCTCTCGACGATTTTGCCGGGAACACGAAAACCAAGGTTGCTTTGTACCCGGGAAGCGACAGTGCCTGTGAAAGAGCGCTCAGCCGCACCGGTGGTGGTTGCCTCCACCATTCTTACGAGTGGTGACGCCGTTCTTGGATCAGCGGCCACCGCTTCCTGCTTGGTAGGTTCAAAAACCACGAAAAAGGCCCCGGCTGCGCCGGCCGCTGCCACGAGACCTACGAAAGTCAGGACAAGTTTGCGTTTCATTTTGCGTTTCTCTTCTTGACGGGCGACATGGATCATTTAGATTGCGATCTAAATCTATTTTTGTTATAGATGTCAAACAAAATCTAATCGGAGGTCTATATGAGAGTGAGCCGGGCACAGGCTGAGGAGAACCGCGAAACGGTGATCAACGTCGCAAGCCGTCTGTTCCGAGAACATGGCTTCGATGGAATTGGGCTAAAGGATCTGATGAAAGGGGCCGGTCTGACCCAGGGAGGTTTCTACAAGCAGTTCGCGTCGAAGGACGACCTCGCCGCACTAGCATCGCGGCGTGCGATGGAAAGCGCCACACGGAGATGGTCTACAGCGGCTGCAAACAGCTCCGATCCCCTTGAGGCAGTCATGGCGTTCTACCTTTCATCGGACCACAGAGGCGAAAAGTCAGAAGGCTGCCCCCTTGTGGCGCTGGGATCGGACGCGGCTCGCCAGAGAAAAGAGGTCAGGCGCCCATTTGAAGACGGGATCCGGGCTCACTTCGAGGTTCTGGATGAACTGATGGCCAGCGACACGAGCTCTAGTCCCAGCGGCAGGGCGATGGCCATACTGTCTCTCATGGTAGGCGCCGTTACGCTGTCGCGGATCATGGAAGACGAGAACCTTTCACGAGACATCCTTAACGCAGCGGCTGGCGAAGTCAGGCGCATTGCGCGCGGCGACGATGTCGCTGAAGGCTAAGCCGGGTTCAATGACCTGGCGCGGAAAAGTGCCGAAGTTTAGCTCCCTCCTGGCAAAGATGAGTGTGTCCTAAGGCTCCTGCATAAGCCGCATGTTTAGAGAACAGGCCCTTACCGCATCATCGGTCAAGAGGCTGACGGCATGCCCTATTTTTTGCAGTGAAGACAGGTGGAAGAAAGATGCGTCGTATCGTTGTCACAGGAATGGGAGCTGTCAGCCCACTTGGTGCGAATGTCGGGATATCATGGTCGCGCCTGCTTGCGGGCCAAAGCGGTATCCGTCGACTGCGTGACGATATCGTCGGAGACCTCCCTTTTGCACGTAAATCGCAGACAGCCTACCCGACTTTTACAAGACGCAGCTCATCACACAGAAAGAAGTGATTTCCATGAACAAGAACAATCTTGGCGTAGCCTTGGTGACTGGGGCATCCACCGGCATCGGGTATGCAACGGCCGCAGCCCTGCAGAACGCGGGCTTTCGCGTGTTCGGAACCAGCCGCCGCCTCGCAACCCAGAGGAGCGACGGTGTATCCATGCTGACATGCGACGTGACCGACGACGCGTCGGTGGCGAAACTGGTTGATGACGTGCTAGCGGAGGCCGGGCGCATCGATCTTCTTGTCAATAATGCGGGCGTGGGCCTGCTTGGTGGCGCGGAGAAGTCCTCAATGACCCAGGCTAAGTCGTTGTTCGACGTGAACGTCTTCGGCGTTTTCCGTGTGACCAACGCGGTGTTGCCGGTAATGCGACGCCAAGGGAAGGGCAGAATCGTGAATTTGAGCTCGGTGCAGGGGTTCATCCCCGCTCCCTATTTCGCGCGCTACTCGTCGACCAAACATGCCATCGAGGGTTATTCCGAATCGCTCGATCATGAATTGCGCGCCTTCGGCATTCGCGTTTCGCTGGTGGAGCCAGCCTACACCCGGACGTCGTTCGAAGACAATCTCGCCAAGCCGGATCAGGTGCTCGATATATATGACTCTGCGCGCGCTGGCATGAATGTAGCCGTGCAGAAAGCAATGGAAAAAGGCGACGCGCCCGACGTGGTGGCCAAGACCGTTTTGGCGGCGGCGACCGATCCGGCGCCGAAGAGGCGCTATGCGGCCGGGAAAATGGCACGCCAGGTCAGTTTCCTGCGCCGTTTCGTCCCCGCATTCGCATTCGATAAGAGCCTGCGAAAACAACTCGGGCTGCCAGTCTGAAACCGACGACATCCTGTTCCGCTCGATGAGCAGGCGTCTGGGCGCATTTCAGGAGATGGTTAGCGAAAGAACATCTCATGACAATGGAAGCATCGACGCAGGAAACATGGCGCCATTTGGCGCGAACGCTTGCCCCGGCGCCAAAGAGGAGAGTTAAAAGACTCTCAGAGACGCAGAGTTCGCTGCGGAGCGGGCGTGGGTCACCAGATTTTTCCAGAAAACTAATTCGGTCGAGCAATAGGAAACATCGCCTTCCATACGCTTGTCGCTTCGAACGTCCAGCTGTGTTTCGGCGTGCAAATTTGGCTCTGACTCACTTTTGATGAAATCAAGTGCTGGCTGATGTTGGTTTCACACAAGGAATCAACACCATGGGTCATTCGCTCCGCCTGTCGACGCTCGTCCCTCGCGGCTTTGTCGTCGACAATACAGCCCTTGATGATGAGGTAATGTTGATCGCAGTTCGGCCGGCGAGCAGAGCAAGCCTTTGCCCGGTTTGCGGAACAAGATCGGAACGAATCCACAGTCGATATCAACGACGCTTGGCTGACCTGCCGTTGGTGGGAAAGCCTGTTCGGCTTGTCATTTATGCGCGACGGTTCCACTGCGACGCAGTGTTGTGCGGCCGGCGAATCTTCACCGAGCGCTTCGATGGGGACGTTCTCGCGCCTTCGTCGCGGCGAACCGCCAGGCTCGACCACATCGTCCATCATCTCGGACTTGCACTGGGTGGCAGGCCAGCGGCCACCTTTGCCAAGCGGCTCATGCTGCCCGTAAGCAACGATACGCTGCTACGCGTCGTGCGGCGACGCGGAAGTCCGCGCTTTGTCCCGCCGACCGTCATCGGGATTGATGATTGGGCTTGGCGACGTAACCAACGCTATGGGACCATCATCTGCGATCTGGAACGGCGCAAAACCATTGCTCTCTTGCCAGATCGAGAGCCGTCTACGGCCCAGGCCTGGCTCTCGGACCAACCTCAGATCAGCATCATCGCCCGCGACCGCGGCGGTGGTTACGCGACGGCTGCAGCCAAGGCATTGCCACAGGCGACCCAGGTCGCTGACCGCTGGCACTTGATGGAGAATGCCAGCCGGGCATTCCTCGATGCGGTGCGCAAATCCATGCGCCAGATCCGAACCGCGATCGGAGCCGCCACGATCAATCCCGAACTGCTGACTGCCGCCGAGCGCATCCAGTACGAGGGATATCTTCGCCGCGAAGACACCAACGCCGCCATTCTCGATCTGGCCAAGTCGGGGGCCGCAATCAAGGAGATCGTGCGCCAGACCGGGTACAGTCGCGGCCTGGTCCGATGCGTGTTGCGTGGTCAACGGTCGGATATTTTCCGCGTCCGCGAGAACTCGCTCGAACTCCATCTGCCGTGGCTTGACGCTCAATGGGCGGCCGGACATCGGAATGGGACAGAGCTGTGGCGGAAACTCAAGAGCCAAGGGTTCCGCGGCTGCCTTCGCGTTGTCACCGAATGGGCCACACGCCGCCGAAAAGCGGAAAAGGTCGATGACGGCAACTTGAACCGAGCGCCGTCGGCCAAGACCATCGCGCGTCTTATGACCATCGGTCGCGACGATCTCTCCAAATCCGAGACCGTGACGGTTGCTGCGATTGAAGGCGGCGTGCCGCTGCTCGTTGAGGTGCGGGAAGCGATCGCCGCCTTCCAGACGATGATCCGCAAGAAATCCATCGCTGATCTCGATCCATGGTTGGAGAGAGCCAGAACAGGTTTGATAGCCTCCTTCGCTAACGGCATCGTCAAAGACCGTGCGGCCGTCAGCGCCGCGATCACTTCACCATGGTCGAACGGCCAGACGGAGGGGCAGATCACCAAGCTCAAACTTGTGAAACGCCAGATGTATGGCCGCGGAAAGATTGACCTCCTCCAGGCCCGCGTCATCGGCGCGGGATAAAATCCATCACCATCAAAACTGCGTCAGAGCCAAAATTGGATGCCGATAAGGGGTGAATTTTGGATGCTGATTGACATCCAGCCGAATTCCGGAATAAAGCGGCAATCCAGGGGCTCAGCATAGAAGCCCTCCGATTCCAGCTGCTGGCGGTTTGCCCGGTGGACGTCGATCTGAGGATCTCCGCCGACCGCACGCTCCAGTGCTTCCATCGCCGCCGAGACCTTGGCGTCGATGTCCTCGATCCCCTTCCCCTGATTTATGAAGATCGAACGGGAGTTGGGCGCAATGGCATTCCAGACCGGATGCCGATCCTGTCGAGATCCGTCAGGCGAGCGAGACGGGTGATGCCGTATTTTGACAGCGAGGGCGTTATACGTGCCAGGGTCTCATGCGGTGAGCAACTGCGGTCGGAATAGGACGTCAATCGTGCATGAGAAGTCATACCGCCACCGAAACCGAATGCGGCGGAACCCGGGCGCACGCCATCTTGTTTGAAGGCTATGCAGAGCAGATTCCGCCGGAGATTTTACTTAGTTCACCTTGGTAGCGGGAACGTCGACCGCCGGAGTTCGGTAGACATGGCCGGCCTGAAAAGGCGGCTACCTTGAGCTCGAAACCAACCGCAAGGTCAACTTCCGGCGTACTCCAGAAGTGACCGGAAATGGCCTCCGCTTTAGTCTCGAAGTACTCCGCAAAATCGAGCACATCGTTGTCCGTGGGTGCCGGGCCGGTGGCTGACATAGTCTTCACGTTTTCCGGCTGTCGCGGTGACGGTGCCCGCATCGAAGTCGACAAGCCGAAGGCCGTCTTCGCACCCTTCACGCCTATAATCATCACCTTAGATTTGGAATTCTCCTCTAAAGATAATTTGGAGAAGGCGATTGCGAAATTCAGTTCTGCCGTTAACCTGGCAAACATAGCATAACGTTTTCCACGCATTGTTGAATTTCATAGCACATTGAGACAAAGTGCCACCGCGAAGATACAGTTTGCGACTTCTGCTGGTGCAATACGCACACTGCACTTTCATGCAGACGCAGAAACGTGTGATGACTTAAAGGGCAAAATGGCGCTTGTTCTGAAGACCTTCGGTAGGTTGCAGCTCGTTGACGAGGCCGGGAATGTGGTCGCGTTTCCTGAGAAAGGCCTGCTGCTTCTCGCCTATTTACTCACGACCGATCAAGGTTCCGCGGATCGAACAACATTGGTGAGCTTTCTGTGGGGCGAGGCCGATAGGGACAATACGCTTGCGACTTTGCGTAAGTTGATTTCGAGAATGAAGGCCCGTCAAATTGAACTCGGGATAAATATCCTTTCATCCGAGGGCAACATGGTCACCGTCGACCGGGAGTCTCTGTCTTCCGATATTCTGCTGTCCGGGACGGAGGAAGAGGTTGAACCGTTCTCCCGGCTTAAGATTCTCGTGAAGCTCATGAACCAGCCTTTTCTGGAGTCGGTTCACAGTCATAGCCGTCGGTTTCAACTGTGGCTTGCCGAGCGAGAAATTAGCCACATCGCACTTCTCGGAAATACGTTGAGAGCGGCGTCCCGACTGGCGCAATCGCCGAAGGAATCCGAACTCCTGAGGAAGGCTGCAGTTATCCTATTTCGGGCGGAGCCGAAGGATCCCGATACGCTGCAAATGCTCATAGAGATATTCCAGGCGGAAGACGAGGTTGCGTCCCTTCGGAACCATTTTGAACAACGGCGGAATGCGATTTTGCGAGGGACCGCAGCGCGCACCAGACCCGATGGTGACGCCATATCCCTCCGTCCGACATCATCGCCTTCGAAGCCGAAACTCGAGACCGCTTTTCCCCTTGAGCCCCAAGATATCCGGATCGCAATTCCCCGTCTGGTGCTGCTTCCGCCCAAGAACCAATCCGTCCGACCCCAAGCCGGTTTTCTAGCCGCGTCTTTGGTCGAAGATATCACAATCGGATTTTGCGCCTTCAACAGCTTGGAGGTCATAGCCCCGTATTCGGCGGTTCAAATCGGCCACCACATGGAGACGCAGAAGGCCTTCTTTGAACGTCATCACGTCAATTATATTCTCGATACCCGGATCAGCAATACGGACGATGACGTCACCCTGTTCGCCCAACTGATCTTTTTCGACCAAAATCAAATTGTTTGGGCGGAAAGATTCAGCCTTGATCATATGGATCTCGTCAAAGATCGGAGAACTGTCGCCCGACGGATCGCGCTCTCCGTGTCCAGTGAAATCGAGCGCCATGAGGCATTGCGCGAAGATCTAAACCCGATCGCTTACCATCGATATCTTGTCGGCAGGCGGCACCTGGCGCGGTTGACGCTTCCGAATCTGCGGCGTGCGCGCAAGGAAATGAAAGCCGCACTCAGCGTCAGCCCCGATTTCGCGCCGGCGCTGAGTTCGATGGCGCGGACCTACTCCAAGGAATGGTTGCTGACGGCCCGAGGTGATATCGAGCTTTTGCAAACGGCGGAGAGCTTGGCTAAGCAGGCCACCGAGACACGTCCAGACTTCGCCGATGGGTATCGCGAGTTCGGGGTCGCCAAACTGTTGCAGGGGGCGTTTGACGAAAGCGCCGAGGCAATGGAAGTGGCGGAGAGCCTTGCTCCGCACTACGCCGACGTGATTGCCGACTACGCTGACACGTTGGTTCATTGTTCGCTTCCCGCCATGGCCTTGCGAAAGATCGAGCGGGCAATTGAATTGAACCCGCTCGGTCCCGATACCTATTTCTGGACCGGTGCGGGAGCAAACTATGCGCTCGGCGAATTCGAAGCTTCGCTGGACTACATTGGGCAGATGGCCGATCCCAATTTGGCGGACAGGCTGTCCGCCGCGAACTGGGCCATGTTGGGCCGTCAGGACAAGGCGCGGGTCTTCGTACGGAGGTTTCGCGAAGGCAATCCGGACTTCGATGTGGACAAATGGTTGTCCGCGGTCCCAAGTAAAGAGCAATGGCATAAAGATCTTTATCGTGAAGGCCTGAAGAAAGCTGGATTTTAAACATCAATCGTTGGAGGGAATAACATGGCTACAGTTGTTGTTATTAGTGTTGAAGGTCAGGACGGGCTCTGGATCGCTGATCTGGACAACGGCACCGTCGTACCGCTCCCGGCGCCTAAATCGGGCGGCCTGAAAGTGGTGACAGACCTTCGCGCGACCGGGACAACCTTGACGAAGGGCGTGAATATCGCCGTGGTTGTTAAGTCTGCCGAGGCGGCACTTTCGGGCCATTATGATGGCTGAACGCCTATAACCCTTGGGGGACAAGCTGGACGGCGGCGGAGATTACTGCTCGCCGTTCCGCACCAAACAGGCCGCACAGGGCATAGTCACGGCGCACCCGCCCCCGGCGGGATGCCGGCCCGAGGTGTGCGCCGCGTGGTGACATACGGCCTAAAGCGCGTCGCGATCTTTCAGATTCGCTTGTCGCGCTTTAGGTCTTTGTTTTTACGCATGTCGTTGTCGCAAAACCGCTGCACACTTTTGCGCGACATGCTTTAGTCGGCCGCAGCCAACCTTTTCGGCCGCCGTACATTAAGTGGCACATATTCCCAACGAACTGCTTGGCAGGGTCGGCAAAGGTTCTTTCCTGCTTCAGCTGACCCACCCCGGCTTTTGTCCCGGAATTCAAGATACCAGTCCTCGGCAAACTCCTTGGCCAGCGCAAGACTGTCCGTTTTGGTGCTCACGCGCCACTCCCGGCCCTCCAAATAGGTTGGAGCATTGCCACAGGGAACTCTGGGCGCGACGATAGATTCGAACCTTGTCACCGAATACCGTATGCGAGGTCACTTTACCCTCCCGGACTGTGCGAGACATGTGTGAGGGTATTGTAGCCGATATTTAGGCCAATCCAAGGCTTTAAGCCGTTGAAATCGTTGGTGAGAGCGTCGGGGTTCGAACCCGAGACCTACTGATTAAAAGTCAGTTGCTCTACCAGCTGAGCTACGCTCTCCCTCTCCGCGGGCGTGCCCACCCCGGCTGGAAGTGGGCGGAACATAGGCAGGCGACCCATTGCGGTCAACCGAAAAATTTGCCTTTTTCCGCACCCGGCACATTTCTTGCGCGCGCCAAGACCAAATGTCTTGCGTGCAAAGACGGATTTCTTGCGAGAGCGAAGACAGATTTCTTGCGCGCGCAAAAAGGTGATTGGCAATCGCTGGCCTGCAAAGCTAGGAACATCACGCAGATTGCAGCCGGAGAGAATGCGTGTCGATTGCCGATATTTCCCTGTGGAGCGCGCTCATTGCCGGGGCGCTTTCCTTCCTGTCGCCCTGCGTGCTTCCCCTCGTTCCGCCCTATCTCTGCTATATGGCCGGCATCTCCGTCGAGCAGTTCCGCGGCGGCGGTGCGGTGGCGGTGGCGCCGGACGTCAGGCGCGGCGTGTTCTTCTCGGCACTGCTCTTCACGCTCGGCTTTGCCACCGTCTTCGTGGCGCTTGGCGCCGGTGCTTCCAGCATCGGCATGGCGCTTCGCCAGCATCTTGACCTCCTGTCGAAGATCGGCGGGCTGATCATCATCGTCATGGGATTGAACTTCCTTGGCCTCTTTCGAATCGGAGTGCTGGCGCGTGAGGCGCGCTTCCAGGGCAGCGGCAAGCCGGCGACGCTGACGGGCGCCTATATTATGGGCCTTGCCTTCGCCTTCGGCTGGACGCCCTGCATCGGCCCGGTGCTCGGCGCCATCCTCGGCGTTGCCGCCTCGCGCGAGACGGTCGGCTCCGGTGCCGGGCTGCTCGCCATCTATTCGCTCGGCCTTGCCATCCCCTTCTGGATCGCCGCCGGCTTTTCCGGCGCCTTCATGCGCTTCCTGTCGCGCTTCCGCCGGCATCTCGGCACGGTGGAAAAGGTGATGGGTCTGTTCCTCGTGCTGACCGGCCTCGCCTTCCTCTTCGGATGGGTCAGCAATGTGGCGATCTGGTTCCAGCAGACCTTTCCGATCCTGATGCAAATCGGCTAGGCCACCGGTTGCCGATTTTCCAGGCCATGTGGCAGGTTGCGTGGGCTCGTCAGAAATAGCGCGGCGCCCACAATTCCGTGCAACTTGCTCTCATAAAAAAGTCAGATGTCAGCGCAGGCGTTTAGTTGCGCCTTTTGTACAGACGTGCGTCTTCGTCTCGCATTTGCCGACTTCAGCTCGGGAATGTCCAAATTCGTCTCGTAATCCCAGTTAATGTCCATCTCTATCGCTCAAGCCGGTCCCAAGGATCGGTCTTTGTGTCATCGTGCGAAACGGTCAGATCTCGCTTGTTCAAAGCAACACCGAGGCTGACCCTAAAGCCAATTAATGACGGGTCTGGCAGTCGCTAAAGTTTCTCGACAGGCTCGCCGTTTGGGTTGGGCACCGGCGCCTCTCTTGTATCACGGGCCGGGTGTTTACGATCGTCAGGCTCCGGCGGTTCCTTATGGTCGGGGCGATTGACAGGCTGCTCTTTAGGATTGCCCCTTTTTGATGGGGCATTATTCTTTTTGGACATGGCCGGTTCCTCCACAACAGTACGAACTGACTGGGGACATTGAAAGTTCCGAGGCAGCCAAACTGCCAACGCCAGCGCATAAAACTTAAGCTGAAATACATTCGGTGGCGCTGGCCGGGCGCGATCCTACTGTCCTCCGAGGAAGTGCTTTGCTACCATCTGAAGGCGGCCCCCACTCGGACGCGGAGCGGTATTCGTCGGCTCTACGGCCGCCATTCCTGGCTATTGCGATCGTCGAGCTCGCGATCTAGGTAGAACGCTGCGCTGATGAGAGCGAGATGAGTAAAGGCTTGCGGGAAATTGCCAGCGAGCTGCGCCTTGGTATCAAACTCCTCGGCATATAGTCCGAGATGGTTGGCATAATTCAGAACCGACTCGAAGACCCTGCGAGCCTTCTTGGTGTCCCCCGCTCGTGCGAGACACTCTGCATACCAGAATGAGCAGGCTGAGAAGGCGCCCTCCTCCCCGTCAAGGCCGTCATTACTTCGATATCGGTGCACGACGCCGTCGTCCGCTAGTTGGTCGCCGATCGCCGTCAAGGTCGACAGCCACCTCGGGTCCGTGGCACTGACAAACCTCACCAGCGGCATGAGTAGCAGCGAGGCGTCAAGCGTGTCGCCGCCCTTTGTCTGCACAAAGTGCCCCTTCTCCTCGTTCCAGAAGTTTTTCCAAATGTCTTCGTAAATGTCGTTCCTGACGTCATGCCACTTGGAAAAAGGCGCCGCGAGGGATCGCTTGGTCGCGAGACGTATTCCCCGATCGACCGCCACCCAACACATGAGCCTGGAATGGAGGAACTCCTGTGGCTCGCGGCGCATCTCCCAAATCCCGGCGTCAGGATCCTCCCAGTGGTCGCAGACAAACTCCACAACCTTTCGAACCCCCTCCCAGTGATCGTGAGAGATTGCGTGGCCGTATTTGTTGCTCAGATAGATTGAGTCGAGAAGCTCACCGTAGATGTCGAGCTGGAACTGTTCTGCAGCGTTGTTTCCCACCCGGACGGGCGTCGCACCGCCATAGCCGTGCAGGTGCTCGAGGCTGGCCTCATTAGGCACCTCGCCGCCGTCGATCGCATACATGATCTTCAGTCGACCGCCGGCGTCACATGCCGACGCCCGCTGGCCGATCCAGTCGTTGAATGCCATCGCCTCGTCGCGATAGCCAAGCCTCATCAATGCATACACTGTGAAGGAGGCGTCGCGTATCCAGGTGGCGCGATAGTCCCAGTTGCGGCTGCCACCGGGGGTTTCCGGCAACCCAAAGGTTGCGGCGGCGACGATCGACCCGTGCTTGCGCGAGGTCATGAGTTTCAACGCCAGTGCAGAGCGATTGACCATTTCGCGCCAGCGTCCGCGATAGGTCGACTGTCTCGCCCAGTTCTGCCAGAAGGCGACCGTCTGATCTTCCATCTCCTCCGTGGTCGCTTCTTCCGCATTGTCGTCACCGTCGTCGAGAATGAAATCGACGCCCTCTCCAGCTTGAAGGGTGATCTCGGCGATAACGCCGCCATCGATCTCGACGAGTGGCACACCAGCCAAGAGTCGTAGAACTTCGCCGTTCGCCTGCCGCCAGATTACAGCGCCCTCTTCCATCTTCGCCGGGAGCTGTCTTCTCGCATATTCGAACCGAGGAGTGCACGACATACGCAACTTCAAACTCCCGCGCGTCACACGAAAGCGCCGTACAACCATGCTCGAGCCGTCGCTACGGCTGTTTTTCACGTACATGAAATCAGTAAGTTCGCCGCTTGCCTTGTCGCCCATCCAACGTGTGAGGAGGACGTTCGTATCCGGAAGATACTGTTGCGTCACGCGGGCGTCGGCAAGCTCCGGAGCGATCCGAAACATGCCACCACGTTCCGGGTCGAGCAGCGCAGCAAAAATTGTCGGACTGTCGAAATCGGGCCAACATAGAAAATCGATCGTGCCGTCGGTAGCGACAAGCGCGATCGTCGCCAAATCGCCGATGACGCCGTGGTTCTCTATCGCGCGCGGAACGACGGCTGCGTCCTCCTGGCTACGTTTTGCGGCAACCTTATCCCCGATGAGCCCGCTGTTTGCATCCATGCTGCGTTCCTCTTGGCTGAGCTTCGGATGAAAAGTCGGGAGCTCGCCACTTCACCGATTTGGCGCTTTGGTTCGAAACGGCAATAGCGAATGAGGTCGCCGGGAGAGGGCCGCAGGTCAATGACCTTGCTTTAACGGGAATAGACAAAATTTGGCCTAGCCACAGCGTTTTCGACTATAGCATAGGTCTCTTCAAGCCCCATAGTCGCAGCAATTCTGCTGGAGCCGAAATCTCTGCCGCAATGACGTAAGGGTCTCCAGATCGTCTCGACTTCGCAGCGGCCCGCATTTTGATTGGAAGCCCGTGCCCCATGTTCCTGACCGAATAAAAGGCCAGCTTCAGACCGTCTGCGGCCCGCCACGACTGCAATCTGCCCCACGGTTTTTCCGCCGCACGTCCGCTGCCTTCGTCGATGCCCTGGACTTCGAGCCACTGTGCTATGCATGCGCTCGCGTTGACCGGGTTCACAGTCCTATCGTCCATGCCCTGCCAGATCGTTACCGCGGGCCACGCCTTGACCTCGGAAGAGATCTTCGTAACAGCTCGGCCCCAGCCGCCGGGCGGCGGCGTCGCGCCCGACTTCATCGCTCGTAGTGCGGACATCGCATCTCGGGCCGATCCGACGGGCATGCCTGCGATGATCGCGGCGCCTGCGAACATTGGGGGATAGTTGGCAACGAGCGCGGCCGTCATCGCTCCGCCAGCAGACAATCCTGCGATAAAGATCCTCGAGCGGTCGATGCGATGTCTTTCGCAAGCATGTTCGATCATTTGCTTGATGGAGAGCATTTCTCCGCGGTCTCTGGCGACGGCGCTTGGGCGGAACCAGTTGAAGCATCGTTGCGAATTATTGGCGCTTCTCTGCTCAGGATAAAGGAGAACGAAGCCGCGTTCTTTTGCGAGTTTGGAGAAGCCAGCGGCACTGTCCAGGCTTTCGGGTGTTTGTCGGCAACCATGAAGCACGACCACAAGTGCCGGGTTTTTCGGCAGCCGCGCTGTCGGCACGAAGGTTTTCATGATCAGGCGGCCGGGATTGCTTCCAAATGCGGTCGTCTCGACCAGAGTCGGTTTCGCGGCACGGGGTGTCGGCGTCGCGCGTTTCGCCTTGTTTCGCGGCGCCTTGAGGGCCTTCTCGATCAGCCTGCTGAATTTCTTCTGGGATTTGAGGACCCGGGCTAGCGATTTGCCGAAACCGACTTTCATACGCCCACGGACTCGAGCTGCGACAACAGCATCCGCAAGCCCGGCTGCGCTGCTTCCCGCAGCGCGGTCTCTAAGGGGAACCACCGTGTCTTACGGACATGCTTCTCCGGAAACTTGTCCGCGATCCTCGAGACCTTAAGAAGGTGGACGGCCACGTGGTATTGGTTGGGACTCGTGTCCTTCCGATAAGAAAACGTACCGAATACGGCCTTGTCCACGACGCCTGCGACCCCAGCCTCCTCGAACGCCTCTCTTAGCGCCGCGGCGCTGCTGGCCTCACCACCTTCGACGTGCCCCTTCGGAATGCCCCATCGACCGTTCCGTCGGCTGCCTACAAAAAGGATTTCAACTCCACCGTTTTCGTTCCGACGGTAGCAGAGAGCACCAGCCTGCGCGACATCGCGACCAGACATGGTTTTCGTAAGGTCCGTCTGGGCGTTTTCGTTGAGCATCGTCCGCCTCCGGTTTCGAAGCCCGCGCAAGCTAGCCGGGCGACGTTCGAGAGTCCAGTTCGCTTCATCAGGTCGTGACGCGACCGAACTATGACAGGACCTCCAGCGTTGATGAACATCCAATCAGAATGGAGCCTGCCTTGCCATCGGAAATCGAAATCAAACTCGACCTCTCCAACGAAGCCCTTGAGAGCCTTTTGGGTTCCGATCTTCTCGGAGAGCCTGACGACGCACTGCAGCAGACATCGACCTACTTCGAAACGGATGATCGTCGGCTGTCGCAGAAGGGGTTCTCTCTGCGTATCCGCTCTACCGGCGCTTCCCACGTCCAGACTGTGAAGGCATCCGGACCGGCGAAATCACTGTTTGTCCGTTCAGAATGGGAGACTCCCATTGAAGGCAATGAACCCGTCCTCGACCATACGAGCCCTCTGATAAGCGAGTTCGGACCGGAACTTGATGTGGAAGCCGCTTTCACCGTGTTCATTGAGCGCCGCGTCTGGAACATCGAATTGAACGGCTCTCGGCTGGAGGTGGTCGTCGACCGGGGAGACGTAGTGTCTGGCAACAGGCGCTCGCCAGTTCAGGAAATCGAAGTCGAACTGAAGGACGGCGATACGAAGGACTTGTTCGTATTCATTCGCAAGATCGACGCGATCGCACCTTTCCGGTTCGGCATTCAGTCCAAGTCCGAACGGGGTCTCGCGCTTCTGGACAGGCAGCAATTCATGTTCAAGGCAGAGCGCCTCGATCTCGACCGAAACATCAAGGCATCTGCCGCCTTTCAAGAGATCGCCGGGTCCTGCTTTCGGCAGTTCCGTCTCAACGAAGAGATCCTTCTCCAGCGACGAAATTCGGAAGGCCTTCATCAGGCGCGGGTAGCTCTGCGGCGTCTCCGCTCTGCGTTCTCTCTGTTCAGGCCGCTCCTGATGGGCGACGAGCCGAAAATGATCCAAGAGGAGCTTCGCTGGCTCGCTGGCGTCCTGGGCGAAGCGCGAAATCTCGATGTCCTGCTGATGAAGGCGAAGGACTCCGACCTTCGGGCCAAGCTCAAGGATGCCCGCAACAAGGCCTACGGCGACGCTGTCGAGGCTCTGGAATCGGCGAGAACGCGCGCGCTGATGCTCGATTTCAACGAGTGGCTTCAATGTGACCTCGATCGCCCTGTCGGCAGCGCAGCTTCCGAGGAGACATCGGCTTCGGAGTTTGCCGCGAAGGCCCTCGAGAAAATGCGTAAGAAGTTGAAAAAGCACGGCAGTGCGCTGGCTGGGACCGACGACGAGCATCGTCATCAGGTCCGCAAGGACGCTAAGAAGCTTCGCTACGCGGCTGAATTCTTCGGATCGTTGTTCGACGACAAGCGCGGCGCCCGTCGGCACCGGAAATTTATCGCAGCGATGGAGGAACTGCAGGACTATCTTGGAGCATTGAACGATCTGGCTACGGGACCGGACGTGCTTGAGCAGCATGGACTGGCCGACCACCCTGCTCGAGATTCTGTCGTTTCCCACGATGACAAGAATGCGTTGATCCGCATGGCGCAGTCCTCAGTAGATGAGGTCATCGACACGAAGCGCTTCTGGCGCTGACATGAGGTCGCCACGAACCTTAAGCGAAGGAACCTCGGTCTATCCGCCACGGTCGAGGACGTCGATGAACATGAGCAGACACGATGAATGAGATTGACGTCTATCCGAAGCCGATCCAGCAGTATGGTGCATTGTGTTTCCGAAACACAGCCAAGGGGCCACAGGTGCTTCTCATCACGACGCGGGAGACGAGACGTTGGATGATCCCGAAGGGCTGGCCGATATCAGGTCTGAAGCCGCGCAAAGTGGCAGAACGTGAGGCCTGGGAGGAAGCTGGCGTGATCGGCAGGGCGAAGAAGAAGCCCTTCGGCGAGTTCCTCTATGACAAGCTGATGCAGGACGGAAGTGGAGCGCGACCGGTCGTTGCCGTCTTCCTCCTGGAGGTCCGCCGTAGCCGAAAGCGCTTTCCAGAAATGGCGGAAAGAGATTCCGTGTGGCTGACGCCGATTGAGGCCGCCCGCCGCGTAGAGGAGCCGGATCTTGAGCGCCTGCTACTGAAGTTTGGACGAATGGTCGGTCGCGGGAGACGGCTTCCCTAGCTCGACGGTCGCGGATTATCGATCTCGGGAATTTCGGCTCCGCCTTTGGTCAACCAAGAGTTCCTGGAATGTGAACTCGTCTCTTGCCTGCCGCAAGGTCACGGGCCTGTCGCAATATAGGGACGCCCGTGTGGCTGCCGAAAACGCGCCCCGTGCGACCGGATGCCCACGGACGTCAACTGGTTTCTCGGCAGATGGATCGAACGCTTTCGAAGCTGCCGCTGGTTCCCTGTCAAACCCGGCGCGCTGGAACGCGGCCAGCGATGGTACCGCCGATATGGCAAGTGGTCGCTGCTGGCGAGCTGGCTGCCGATCGTCGGCGATCCGATCACCGTCGTCGCCGGCGTGTTGCGCGAGCCGCTCCCGAACTTCGTCCTCCTGGTGGCGATCGCCAAGGCCGGACGCTATATCGTGCTGGCAGCGGCAACCACGGGACTGGCCTGATGCCCTGGCAGCAGATCATCGAATTCCAGCGCGACATCTATTTGGCCTTCGCCGACCACATCAAGCGTTCGCGCAGGGCGGCGGCTGGCTCGCCTTTCTGGCATTCCTGCCGATGGGAATTGCCTTCGGTGCAGTCCACGCCCTGACGCCCGGTCACAGCAAGTCGGTCCTCGCCACCTATCTCATGGGCTCTTCGATGAAGGCGCACAAGGCGCTGCTGGTGTCGATGGCGCTGTCGTTCACGCATGTGTCCATGGCGGTCCTGATCGCGCTGCTCGCCCTGCCGCCGGTCTCGCATTCCTTCGTCGACGCGGGCTCGGCTCCCGCCCTCCAGGCGCTCAGCCGTGGACTGCTCGGCGTGATCGGCCTGTGGATGCTCGGCAGCGCGCTGTTCCGCCACGCCCACACCCATTCGAGCAGCGAAGGCGTCGTCGTAGGATTCCTTGCCGGTCTCATCCGCTGTCCTCTGACGCTCTTCGTGATGACCTTTGCGATAATCCACCAGGTCGTCGTCACGGGACTGCTCTTTGCGGTGTCGATGATGATCGGCGTCTGCCTGACGCTATCGGCGGTCGCACTTTTGGCGGTCGCCTTCAGGGAGCAACTCGGGCGACTGATGCGCAGCAGACCGCGGCTGCTTGCGGCGGCCTCCAAATCGATCGAGGCCGTCGCCAGAGCGATCCTTCTCGCGGTCGCTGGGTTCGAGCTTTCGAGGTGGGCCGGTCTCGCCTTCCTGTTCGGATGGGTCAGCAATGTGGCGATCTGGTTCCAGCAGACCTTTCCGATCCTGATGCAGATCGGCTAGGCCACCGGTTGCCGATTTTCCAGGCATGTGACAGGTGGTGCGTGGGGTCCTCCGTTTCCTCCCGCGCCGTCGCTCGTCGTGTGCAGGAACCGACGGGCAATCCGGCTTTTTGCGGGGGCCTTTCGAGAAAAGCGTCCCACGTTGCGGGATAGCCCAGTTGTCAAAGGGCACTCCTCAGCACTCGCAGAACATCTGGCATCCGCCCACCGACCCTGCCATAAATGAGCTTCATCGAGGGAGGCATCGTGATGCAGAAGAATGCGCCGGACTTCAGCCTTGAGGGCAAGGTGACTTTGGTGACAGGAGCGAGCCGTGGCATCGGTCGAGCTTGCGCACTTGCCTGTGCCGCGGCAGGCTCCGATATTGTTTTGGGGGTTCGCGATGTCGCAGCGTCGGCGGGGCTGGTTGCCGAGCTCAAGGGAGCGGGCCGAAAAGTTCTGCCCGTTGAACTGGATATCCCCAATAAGGCCCATATCGCGCAAGCCGTTGACGCGGCGCTTGCGACGTTCGGCCGGATCGACATCCTCGTCAACAATGTCGGCGTGGCTCCGGGCAATCTCGCGGAACTGGTCGAGGAGAAGGATCTTGACGAGATACTCGATGTCAATATCAAGGGCACCTTTCTGATGACGCAGGCTGTGGGCCGGCACATGATCAAGCGCAACGGCGGCAGGATCATCAACATCAGCTCACAGGCCGGTACCGTGGCACTGCGCGGCGAGGCAATCTATTGCATGAGCAAGGCGGCAATCAATCACCTCACACGCTGCCTTGCAGCCGAATGGGCACGCTATGATGTCACCGTAAACACTGTATCGCCGACGTTCATTCACACCGATGGCACAGCACCTTTTTTATCCGATGCCGACAATCGCAAAGCGACGCTCGGTCACATTCCGCTAGGCCGGATCGGAGAAACCGATGATGTGGTGGGTGCCGTAGTCTTCCTAGCATCGCCGGCTGCGAGCCTAATCACCGGCGCTAACCTGCTGGTGGACGGTGGATGGTCCGTCGCCTGAAATCACCGAGGAGTCGATTTCTTGGCGACTTGCAGACGCCAATGAGGGATCTAGATTCCCTGGATGAAAACCTTCGAATCCGACAACGGCTCTCGGCAGAATTCGCTTCGTCAGGTGCTGCGCAAGCTCGATAGGGCCGACGGCAGGCAGGCGGTCGCCTTTCGGCTGGTATTTGCTGCCATTGACGTCGCCATTCTCGTCTTCTTCCTGCTCGGCCCGTACCTGCGATCCGGTCCGTCCTATCTAATCATCGACTATGCGATAGCAGTGTGGATCGCCGCCGAGATGGTGGGCCGGGCGATCGCCGCATTCTCTCTGCGCGAGTGGATTCGGCGGCCGATGACCTGGATCGACTTTGTGGTGCTGGCCACGCTGTTGCTGCCGGACCTGCTCTACAATTTCGCTTTCCTGCGGATCATGCGGTTCTGGGCGATCGGCAGAAGTCCGTTGCTTAGGGACTTGCTGCGCAAGGCCGGCTATTCATACCTTCTCGACGTCGTCCGGGCGGTAATCAATTTCCTTGTGTTCCTCTTCATGGCAACCGGGTTCGTCTATACGTCCTTCTTCTACAACAGGGAGGGAGGCGAAGGATTCGTCGATGCGCTGTACTTCACGGTCGCGACGGTGACGACGACGGGATTCGGAGACATCACGCTTCCGGGAACGTTGGGCAAGCTCACTTCCGTTGTGACGATGATCGTCGGCATTTCCCTTTTCGTCAGGCTTGCTCAGGCAGTGGTCCGCCCTCACAAGGTGACCTATTCCTGCCACCGATGCGGCCTTCAGCGCCATGACGCGGACGCCGTTCATTGCAAGGCGTGCGGAGAGGTCTTGAACATACCGGACGAGGGATCGTGACTGTCGACCCTGGCTAGACGATACGCCAGAAATTCGCACGCCGCCGCCGCCGACATCATCCTGTCGCGAGAGGATTATCCTCATCGTGGGCTGTTGCGAGATCGGTCGCCAGTTCATACGTTCTGTCATCCAACCTCACAGGAGCAGAAGATGCAGATCGACCTCACAGGCAAGACCGCTCTGGTTACCGGATCCACTGAAGGCATTGGATACGCAATCGCCCGCCAGCTCGCGAGGGCGGGTGCGGACGTGGTGGTCAACGGCCGGTCCGAAGAAAAGACCGCGAAGGCCGCCGTCCGCCTGAAAGGCGAAGGCGCCAAGGGAAGCGTGACCGCGGCGGCCGCAGATCTCGCGACCGCTGGCGGATGTGACGCTCTTGTCGCCCAAGTTCCTCACGTGGACATCCTCATCAACAACGCGGGCATCTTCCAGCCGCTAGACTTCTTCGATGCGGGCGACGAGGTATGGGACCGCCACTGGCAGGTGAACGTCATGTCCGCCGTCAGGCTTTCGCGCGCATATCTTCCGGGCATGCAGAAGCTCGATTGGGGCCGCGTCATCTTCATCGCGTCTGAATCCGGCTTTAACATTCCGGTCGAGATGATCCACTATGGTGTCAGCAAGACCGCAGACATTGCGGTTGCCCGCGGCCTTGCCAAGCGCATGGCTGGCACGGGCGTCACCGTGAACTCCGTCCTTCCCGGCCCCACGCTTTCGGAAGGCGTCGAGGCGATGCTCGCCGAGGAACGTGCGAAGACGGGGAAACCGATCGAGGAGGTGGCGGCGGACTTCGTCAAGAAGCACCGCGCCGGTTCGATCATCCAACGCGCCGCGAGCGTCGAGGAAATTGCCAATCTCGTCACTTATTTGGCCTCCCCTTTGGCGTCCGCAACGACTGGAGCTTCGATGCGCGTGGACGGAGGCCTGATCGACACGCTCTGACGGACTCCACCGACCGGCCACTGCACCGTCTTCGTCGGAGGTTGTCTCCGCAATGCGCTGCAGTGGCGGGCTATTTGGCAGCCTCCCGAAGTCCTCCTATTCTTACCGTTTCGCAGACCAGTCGCTTGTCGAAAAGACGGAGCTCGAAGTAGCCTCGATCTTTCGCGCCCGCCATGGTCCGTTGGCCCGGCTAAACCACGGCACGTCAAGGAACCGCTGGCGACCGCCAAAGTTTAGCTTTGAGAACATCAGCGCAGATGAGTTCAATGGAAAACGCGGCGAAAGACTTGGCGAACAACGTCGACGGCTCGATGGCCGTCGCGTCGCGGCAATCGACGACTAGCTTTGGGAATTCGGCATGAACATCGAGACGATCCTTTTCGGGCCGAGCGACTGGGTCCCGAACAACCCGCATCTTCCTGTATTGCTTTACAGAGGGCTGTTTGCCGACGGCGGACCGCCCGATTTCGAACGTCGCTTCGCGGCAAACGGTTGGACGGGCATCTGGAGAAATGGTGTCTTCGGCTATCAGCACTACCATTCCGGTGCCCATGAAGTGCTGGGAATTGCACTTGGTAGCGCCACGCTGCTGATTGGTGGTCCCGGGGGTCAAGCAATAGCGGTGGCGGCCGGAGACTGTCTGGTGCTTCCTGCCGGGACAGGGCATCAGAATCTCGGCTGCACGTCGAACTTCCAGGTCATCGGCGCTTATCCTAAGGGACAGCATGCCGACATTCAGACTTCGGCTGCTTCAAGCGAGACGCTGACGAAAATATCCTCAGTACCCCTACCCCACACCGATCCCGTTCAAGGACCATCGGGATTTCTCATCGAGCAATGGCGGTAGCAGGCTTGCCGCGTTCGCCGATCTGATCGACGCCGCCCCCATCAGCACCACGCCGGCAGCAAAAAGCGAGGCCTGCACCTATGCCGTGGTATGGCTTGTCCTGTCCCTCGGCCCCACTCGTCCTTATCCCTCGACCAATCGATCGCAAACACGCCTCCATGTAGCGTCGTCGATGCCGTGTTTAAGGCGGCGGTCAGAAGGAGACGAACATGAACCTTGAGACAAAGATGAGCCTGGAAAACACCGCACACACCGGCAGACCTCGGCTCGACGAATTGGTTCCGTCGCGCTACGCGGTGCAGGTCGGCGAGATTGAGGTGCTGGTGGTCAGCGATGGAGTGCTACCGCTCCCAACCGCGATGCTGGGACACAACATCGATCCCGCCGTCCGAGCGGCCTGGCTGAAAGACATGTTCCTGCCAGCGGACGCTTTCGACTGGGCGCTGAACGTGGTCGTGGTGCGCAGCGGCGACCACACCATACTGCTCGACGCAGGGCTGGGGATCGACCCGGACCTGCATCTGCCGCGGGCCGGGCAGCTGATCAAGCGGTTGGAAGCTGCCGGCATCGATCTTGCGTCGGTGACCGACGTGGTGCTGACCCACATGCACATGGACCATATTGGCGGGCTGCTCGTCGACGGGGTGAAGGACCAGTTGCGTCCGGACCTGCGCATCCACGTGGCGGCGGCCGAGGTCAAATTCTGGGAGGCGCCCGATTTCTCCCGGGTCTCTATGCCACCGGGGTTCCCGGACGCGCTTCGGGCGACTGCCACGCGGTTCGCCGAAGAATATCGCAGCCATTTCAGGCTGTTCGATGACGAGTACGAGGTGGCGCCGGGCGTGGTCGTCCATCGCACCGGCGGCCACACCCCGGGGCACAGCGTGATCCGCCTGGCGTCCGGCGGCGACCGGCTGATGTTTGCCGGCGACGCCGTATTCGCGGTCGGCTTTGAGCACCCC
The DNA here is from genome assembly GCF_001679785.1 of Rhizobium leguminosarum. NCBI lineage: Bacteria > Pseudomonadati > Pseudomonadota > Alphaproteobacteria > Hyphomicrobiales > Rhizobiaceae > Rhizobium > Rhizobium leguminosarum. The sequence continues at coordinate 1,283,515 of NZ_CP016286.1, read as the reverse complement.
GACTGGTTCAACGGCTTCGAGCACGACCCCGAGGAGGCGGCGCGCGTTCGGATCCGTCTTTTGCGGGAGCTGGCGGAGACCGGCGAGCAACTGGTGGCCACCCACCTGCCGTTCCCATCCGTCGGCCGGGTGGCGGTCGACGGCGACGCCTTTCGTTGGGTGGCGGCCTTCTGGGACTACTGATCGCTTGTCGGGTTGGGATCTTAGAGCGTGTACTCATCGCGTGAATGAGTCCACGCACTATCGATTTGTTTCTGCGCAATTCCGGACGCAAAACCGCTACACACTTTTGCTGGAATTGCTCTTGTTTCTGCGCAATTCCGGGCGCAAAAACCGCTACACAGTTTCGTTGGAATTGCTTAAGTCAGATCCTGACCCGCCGATCATCCCCGCGCCCTGGAAGACCTCTTGGCCGAAATCGTCAGCCTGCTATTGCCGTTCTTCGGCCTGATCCTGATCGGTTACATCGCCGCCAAGGCGACGAAGCAGCCGGCCGAAGCGCTCGGCTGGCTGAACACCTTCATCATCTATGCCGCCCTGCCCGCTCTGTTCTTCAAGCTGGTCTCGCGCACGCCGATCGAAGAACTGACGCGCGTCGATTTCATCGCCACCGATATCGCGGCGACCTATGCAGTCTTCATCCTGCTTTTCGCCATCGGCCGCCTGCTGCGCGGCAATTCGCTCGCCGACTGCACCATCCAGTCCTTTGCCGGCGCCTATGGCAATATCGGCTATATGGGGCCGGGCCTGGCACTCTTGGCGCTCGGCGAAGGCGCGGCCGTGCCGGTGGCGCTGATCATCTGCTTCGAAAACGCGCTGCATTTCATCGTGGCGCCAGCGCTGATGGCGGCGGCCGGCGACGACAAGCGTTCAACAAGCCAGCTTGTCGCCGATATCGTGCGGAAGGTCGCGCTGCATCCCTTCATCCTGTCGACGGCGGCAGGCTTTGCGGTGGCCGCTTTGCACATCGACCAGCCGCTGGCGTTTCAGCGCCTCGTCGATTATCTCGCCCAGGCGGCGGCTCCTTGCGCGCTCTTTGCCATGGGCGTGACGCTGGCGCTGCGGCCTCTGAAGCGGGTTCCGGCAGAAATCTCCTATATCGTGCCGGCGAAGCTGATCCTGCATCCGATCGCGGTTTTCATTGCGCTGACGGCGGTTGGTGGTTTCGAGCCGGTCTGGATCCAGGCCGCCGTGCTGCTCGCCTGCCTGCCGACGGCGACCAACGTCTTCGTCATCGGCCAGCAATATGGCGTCTGGCGGGAGCGCGCCTCGGCGACGATCCTGATCACGACGGTGTTTTCGGTGGTGAGCGTTTCGCTCTGGCTGATCGTGATCCGCTCAGGCCTTCTTCCGCTTCAGCTTTTCCCGTAGCGCATCCGGAATATCGCGAAAGCCGCGGCCGGGCTCGATGCCCTCGCGCATCACGATATTGCGCAGCGGCGGTATCGCCGAGAGGATATGCAGGCCGGCAGCCCGCAGCATCTGGACGGGCAGGAAATCCGAGAGCAGCGAGCGGTTGAGGAGATCGACACTGGCCGTGCGCGTCATGATATCGGCGCGGCGCTTGCGGTCGAAGCTTTCGCCGGCGTCGGCCGGGACCGGCAGTTCCGCACGGTCGCAAAGGATATCGGCAAGCGCCATGATATCGCGCAGGCTGAGGTTCAGCCCCTGCGCCCCGATCGGCGGGAAGACATGGGCGGCCTCGCCGATCAGCGCAATGCGTCCTTTGCCGAAACGATGCGCCATCATGCCGGAGAGCGGCCAGACCTGGACGCCCTCCTCGACGCTGACCTTGCCGAGCATGGATTGCATGCGCGCCTCGACAAGAGCGCCGAGCTCGGCAAGCGGCAATTCCATGTTGCTCGCCGCCTCAGCGGGATCCTGCACCCAGACGAGGCTGGAGCGGCTCCCCGGTAGCGGCACCTGCGTGAAGGGGCCGTGTTTGGTGTGGAATTCGGTCGAGATATTCTGGTGGGGCAGCGAATGGGCGAAATTCAGAACCATGGCCGATTGCGGATAGGACCAGTTGCGCACGGTAATGCCCGATGTCTCGCGCAGCTTCGAGCTGCGGCCATCGGCGCCGACGGCAAAATCGGCCGACAGCCTCTCCCCGCCGGCAAGCGTGATCGAGACCACTTCGGCTGATGTGTCGATCGATTCGGCCATACCGGTGAAGCGGGTGATATTGCCCTCGCCGGCGGCGGCCCCTTCGAGGATATCGATCAGCGCCTTGTTGGGGAAATTGTAGCCGAAGGCATCCAGGCCGACATCGGCCGCGCGGAAGGTGGTGGTCGGCGCGCGCAGCAGCCTGTCGGTGCCGTCGACGATGCGCATGCTGGTGAGAGGGGCGGCTGCGGGACGAAGCTTTTCCCAGAGCGCCAGGCGGTCGAGGAAGCGAATCGACTGATCCATCAGCGCCGTGGTGCGACGGTCCTCCTTCGGAGCAACGGGGGCCACCAGCGCCACGCTGCGGCCGCCGCGCGCCAGCGCGATTGCGGCGATCATGCCGGCCAGACCGCCACCGATGACCGCCACTTCGAATGTCTTCATGCTACTGTTCCGCCATCGTAAAAAGGCGGACCGGTCGCTTATGCGGCCGGCTTCGCCTGACGGCGCCAACTATAGCCCTTGCCGGCTTCGGCGTCACGCACTGCCGGCTGATAATGATGGGGAATGGCGGGAAGACGGTTTTCTGCAAGCCGCTTCAGCGCCGTGGCGTTGGTGACGGCAAAGCTGTCGATGCCGACGCGCAGCATCAGCGGCACCTGATCGATCAGAACGTCGCCGACAGCGCGCAGCTCGTTGGTGTAGCCGAGGCGCTGACGCAGCAGCGAGGCATGGCTGAAGGCGCGGCCGTCATTGAAAGCCGGAAAGGCCAGGGCAACGATTTCGAGACGATAGAGATAGGGCTCCAGCCGGCGCACGTCGTCGGCCGGCTTGATCAGCACGCCGAGGCCGACATCGTTGCTTTCGTCGGCCTTGGCGATCATCTCGTCGAGGCCGAGCAGCGGCTTCTGCTCCTCGGTCGCCTTCACCTCGTCGGTTTCGATCACCCAGGGATCGTTTTCGACAAAACCGGTTTCTCTCCAGATCTTCGTCATCATCCCCTCCTTATGCCGCTTCGGCGGCCGAGCCGTAGAGCGCGGTCTTGAAAGGCTGCGGTCCGACGCGGCGATAAGCGGCGAGGAAGTTCTCGGAATGATCGAGGCGCAGGCCGAGATAGGTGTCGACGATCGTCTCGATCGCGTCGGTCACCCGGTCCGGCTCGAAGCCGCGGCCGATGATCTCGCCGATCGAGGTGTGTTCGTCGCCGGAGCCGCCGAGCGTGATCTGGTAGAGTTCGGCACCCTTCTTTTCCACACCGAGCAGGCCGATATGGCCGACATGGTGATGGCCGCAGGCATTGATGCAGCCGGAGATCTTGATCTTCAGCTCGCCGATCTCTGCCTGGCGTTCGGCATTGCCGAAACGCCGGGAGATTTCCTGCGCCAGCGGAATGGAGCGCGCATTGGCCAGCGCGCAGTAGTCCAGCCCAGGACAGGCAATGATATCGGTGATCAGGCCGGCATTGGCTTCGGCGAGATTGATGGCGACGAGGCCGCGATAGACGGCTTCGAGATCGGCCAGCGCCACATGCGGCAGGATCAGGTTCTGCTCATGGCTGACGCGGATTTCGTCGAAGGCATATTCCTCGGCGAGATCGGCGATCGCGTCCATCTGCGCATCGGAGGCATCGCCCGGAATGCCGCCGATCGGCTTCAGCGAGATCGTCACCATGCCGTAGTCGGGGTTCTTGTGCGGCTGCACGTTCTGCTGGACCCAGCGGGAGAAACCGGAATCGGCCTTCTTCCAACGGGCAAGGTTTTCCCAGCCTTCGGCGCGCTGGGGCAGATCAGGCGGCGCGAAATAGGCAGAGATCGACTGGACGTCCTTTTCCGGCAGTTTGAGCTCGGTATCCTTCAGCGCTGCGAATTCGGCCTCCACCTGGCGTGTCAGCTCCTCGGTGCCGGTTTCATGCACGAGGATCTTGATGCGGGCCTTGTACTTGTTGTCGCGGCGGCCGTGCAGATTGTACACGCGCACGATGGCCGTGGTGTAGGAGAGCAGGTCTTCCTCAGGCAGGAAGTCACGGATCAGCTTGGCGATCATCGGCGTACGGCCCTGGCCGCCGCCGACATAGACGGCAAAACCGATCTCGCCCTTGTCGTTCTTTTTCACATGCAGGCCGATATCATGGACCTGGATTGCGGCGCGGTCGCGCTCGGCGCCGGTGACGGCGATCTTGAACTTGCGCGGCAGGAAGGAGAATTCCGGGTGGACCGACGACCACTGGCGCAGGATTTCGGCGTAAGGACGCGGATCTGCGACCTCGTCGGCGGCGGCACCCGCGAAGTGATCGGCCGTGACGTTTCTGATGCAGTTGCCCGAGGTCTGCAGCGCATGCATCTCGACGCTGGCAAGGTCGGCCAGCGCATCTGGAATGTCGGACAGTTTCGGCCAGTTGAACTGCAGGTTCTGGCGCGTGGTGAAATGGCCGTAGCCACGGTCATAGGTGCGGGCGATATGGGCGAGCATGCGAAGCTGGCGCGAGCTCAGCGTGCCATAGGGAATGGCGATGCGCAGCATGTAGGCGTGGAGCTGCAGGTAGACGCCGTTCATCAGGCGCAGCGGCTTGAACGCGTCCTCGGCGAGCTCGCCGGAAAGGCGGCGCTGGACCTGATCGCGAAACTGCTCGACGCGCTCGGTAACAAAGGCATGGTCAAATTCGTCGTAACGGTACATCGTCTTCCTCAGACTGCAATGAATTCGGGATCGGCAGGAGCGTAGCCCGGGGCATATTCCATGGTCGGGCCCTGTGCGCGGATGCGCTCGCGAAGGCGAAGCGGCCAGAGAATGCCGTTGGTTTCCTGAACGTCGACGACGGCGACGTCGACGACCTCGTTGTCGGCATAGGATTTCTTGCCGATCGCCTCCAGTGCCGCGACGGCTTCGGCATGACGGGCAACGAGCGCCTCCTGCAGCGAGGTGGACCACTTGCCGTTCGCATCCAGCCAGACGGCAATGCCGTCCGTCAGCCGGTTGGCGGTCAGAACCTTGTCACCCATATTCAGCTCCTTGCAAGTTCCTCGAGCCGGGTGTTTGCGCGCACCAGTGGCTCGGACAGTTCGAAATTGGCGCCGGCGACCGCATCGCCGATGATGACCATGACAGGTCCGGTCAATTCATCGCGGTGCTGCAGATCGGGCAAATCAGCGAGCGTGCCATGCAGCAGACGGCGATCGGCGCGGCTGGCATTTTCGATGACGGCGACGGTGGTTTCGGCGGGAATGCCCGCCTGCATCAGCCGCTCGGCGACGGAGGCAGCAACCGTGCGGCCCATATAGACGGCGATCGTCGCGCCGGAAACGGCAAGGCTTGCCCAATCGGGCAGTACATCGCCGGTGAGATCATGGCCTGTGGTGAAGACCAGCGAGGAGGCGACGCCGCGCAGCGTCAGCGGCAGCTCGAAATCGGCAGCGGCGGCGAAAGCCGAGGTGATACCGGGCACGACCTCATAGGTGACGCCGGCAGCGCGCAGTGCCGCCATCTCTTCGCCTGCCCGGCCATAGACCAGAGGATCGCCGGATTTCAGGCGCACGACCCGCTTGCCCTGGCGGCCGAGATCGACCAGCAGGTCGTTGATTTCTTCCTGGGACTTCGAGTGGCAGCCCTTGCGCTTGCCGACGGAGAGCCGCTCGGCATCACGGCGGCCCATATCGACGATCGCCTGCGGCACCAGCGCGTCATAGACGATGACGTCGGCTTCCATCATCACGCGCTGGGCGCGCAGCGTCAGCAGATCTTCGGCACCCGGACCGGCGCCGACCAGCCAGACGTGGCCAGCGACCTTGTCCATCGCGTGCAGCAGCCGGTCGGCGGCATGGCGGGCCTGCGGCAGGTTGCCGTTGGCGACCGCATCGGCAACGGCACCGGAAAAGAAACGGCGCCAGAAGACCCGGCGGGAGACGCCTTTCGGAATCAGTTGTTCGACGGCCTTGCGGTAGCTCGTCGCCAGCCCGGCAAGGCGGCCGAGCGAGGGCGAAAGAAGCTGGTCGATCTGCGCGCGGATCATCTGCGCCAGAACCGGCCCTGCCCCTTCAGTGCCGATCGCAACGGCGACGGGCGCGCGGTTGACCAGTGCCGGCGTGAAGAAATCGCAGCAATCCGGCTGATCGACGGCATTGGCCGGAATTCTGGCAGCGCGGGCGGCATCGACGATGCTGCGGTCGTCGGCCTCATTGCCGGTTGCGGCGAAGACGAGTGCTGAACCCTCGACCTGTTCGGCCGAGAAGGCAGCGCGCACGGTCTCGATCCGGTTGGCAATCAGGAAGGCATGGTAATCGGCTTCCGGCCGGTCGGCATAGGCGACAATCCGCGCCCGCGTGTTGAGCAACAGCCGCACCTTGGCGAAAGCTTCGTCGCCATTGCCGAAGACAGCCGTCTTCTGGCCTTCCACGCGAAAGAAGGCGGGAAATACCGAAAGCTGTTCAGTCTTGGGAGGCATCATCAATCCACTTCGAGGTTGCCGGAATATGCCCTTGATCGACAAGGGATTGAAGGAACAGAAATTCGAAAGCCCAAGCAAGCGGGTATTCTTTTGCTCGTGCCGTCAATGATTTGAGAAAAGTCACCCGTGCGGCCCAAAAGCCGCATATTTCTCAGCCCGCTTGCTGCAGCGCAGTATAAAGCCTGTGGCAAAAAACGTCCACCGGCGCTTGACGCATTTCACTCGCACCGCCAAGGCGATAGACTGAGGAAAACTGGAGTGCCCTCATGCCTGATAAGACCATTGCCTCCCGCCTGCTTTCGGTCATGGAAGACGATATCCTGCCGCTGACGGAGCGTGGCGTTTCGCTTGGCAACAAGGTGTTCGGTGCGGCGATCTTAAGGAAATCCGATCTTTCGCTCGTCGTCGCCGAGACCAATAACGAGCTGGAAAATCCGCTCTGGCACGGCGAAGTCCATACGCTGAAGCGCTTCTACGAGCTTGGCGACAAACCGCCGGCCAGGGATCTGATCTTCCTGTCGACGCACGAGCCCTGCACCATGTGCATGTCGGCGATCACCTGGGCGGGCTTCGACAATTTCTACTATTTTTTCAGCCATGAGGATTCGCGCGACGCCTTCGCCATTCCGCACGACCTGAAGATCCTGAAGGAAGTCTTCGGGCTTGAACCCGGCGGCTACCGCAGGCAAAACGCCTTCTGGAACAGCTTTGCCATTGCCGATCTCGTCGAGACCGAAGAGGCTCAGTTGAAAACCGCGCTGAAGGCGCAGACCGCCCGCATCAAGGCGCGCTACGACGCGCTATCGACCAGCTACCAGTCATCGAAGAGCGCCAACGACATTCCCCTGAACTGAGGGCCCCTGAACTGAGGCCCCTGAACTGAGCCCACCGAACTGAAGCCCGCTGAACCGAGGCAACATGCAACCTTCCAAAGACATTTCGCGGCTGATCGAGATCATGGCGGCGCTGCGCCATCCCGAAACCGGCTGCCCCTGGGACATCGTGCAGAGTTTCGAGACGATCAAGCCCTATACGATCGAGGAGGCCTATGAGGTTTCCGACGCGATCGAGCGTGGCGACATGGACGATCTCTGCGACGAGTTGGGCGATCTGCTGCTGCAGGTGGTCTTTCACGCACGCATGGCCGAGGAGGCCGGCGAATTTTCCTTCGGCGACGTGGTCAACGCCATCACCGCCAAGATGATCCGTCGCCACCCGCACGTCTTTGCCCGCTCGGCGGCGGATACGCCGGACGCGGTGAAGAGACAATGGGACGAGATCAAGCAGGCGGAGAAACGCGAGCGCGCCGAGCGACGGTCACGGCGTGGCATCACCGAGGACTTCAATAGCGGCTTCCTCGGCTCGGTGCAGCGCAGCTTCCCGGCTTTGACGGAAGCGCTGAAGCTGCAGGAACGCGCCGCCAAGGTCGGCTTCGACTGGTCAGCGCCCGAGCCGATCCTCGACAAGATCGAGGAGGAGATCGGCGAATTGCGGGTAGCCCTTCGCGAAGGCGATCAGGCAAAAGTCAGCGACGAACTCGGCGACCTGATCTTCGCAGTCGTCAATATCGGCCGGCATGTGAAGGCCGATCCGGAACAGGCGCTGCGTGGCACGAATACGAAATTCCGGCGTCGCTTCAGCCATATAGAACAGGTTCTTGAAGCAGAGGGCGAGACGCTGGAGGCAGCCACTCTCGAACGCATGGAAGAAATCTGGCAGGCGGCGAAGGCGATTGAAAGAGCTGTGACGTCGGGGGTTGAGTAAGCGGAACGTTGCCACATCTCCCTTCCCACCGGGGGGAAGGGAATGCCTTACCGCTCCCAATCTTCCTTTGAAGACTTCTGTCCGTTGCCGATGCGGCGTTCGAGTTCGGTTGCCTCGGTTTCGGAGAGGCGCAGATCGAGCGTGATCGTGCCGTCCTCATTATCCTCGCGGCTGTCGACGATCGCGTGATCGTAAAGCCAGGGCAGCAGCGCCAGCTTGTCGACCGGAAGGCGGATCGTTGCCACGGTCATCACGCCTGACAGTCTCCGGCTGATCTCTTCCATCAGCGTGTCGACGCCCTCGCCGCTGACGGCGGAAACCGCGACCACGTTGCTGGCGCCGGCCGATTTCTGCACCATGGTGTCGTGCACCTCGGGCTCCAGCCGATCGATCTTGTTCCAGACCTCGATAAGCCGTTTTTCGGCTTCGGCCTCGTCGATGCCAAGATCGTTCAGGATGCGCATCACGTCGGAGCTCTGCGCCTGGTTGTCGGCATCGGACATGTCGCGGACATGCAGGATGAGATCGGCTTCCAGCACCTCTTCCAGCGTCGCCCGGAAGGCGGCGACCAGATGGGTCGGCAGGTCGGAGATGAAACCGACGGTGTCGGAGAGGATGACGGTGCGGCCGTGCGGCAGCTTCATGCGCCGAAGGGTCGGGTCGAGGGTTGCAAAGAGCATGTCTTCGGCCAGCACGCCGGCGCCGGTGATGCGGTTGAAGAGCGTCGACTTGCCGGCATTGGTATAGCCGACCAACGCCACGATCGGGTGCGGCACCTTGCGGCGCTTGGCGCGGTGGAGCTGGCGGGTGCGCACAACTTGCTCCAGCTCGCGTTCGAGCTTGATGATGCGGTCCTGCAGCATCCGCCGGTCGGCTTCGATCTGGGTTTCGCCCGGGCCGCCCATGAAGCCGCCACCGCCGCGCTGGCGTTCAAGGTGGGTCCAGCTTCGGACCAGGCGGCCCTTCTGATAATTCAGATGGGCGAGGTCGACCTGCAGCGTGCCTTCCTTGGTGGAGGCGCGGCGGCCGAAGATTTCGAGGATGAGACCCGTCCGGTCGATGACCTTGGCGTTCCATTCCTTTTCGAGGTTGCGCTGCTGCACCGGCGTCAACGGATGATCGACGATGACGAGACCGGAATCGCGCTCGTCGAGCAGCGCCTTGATCTCCTCGATCTTGCCGGTGCCGAGCAGTGTGGCCGGTCTCGGATCGTTGACCGGGACGATCGAGCCGTTGACGACATCGAGGTCGATCGCCTGGGCAAGGCCCGTCGCCTCTTCGAGCCGGCTTTCTGGCGTGCGGGTCGATGCCGATTCGCTCTGGCCGCCGCGACTGCGCGATTTCAGAACCGGCACGACGACGGTCGCGCGCATGTCGTCCCTGTGCTTGGCGGCCTCAGGGATGATCGAATCGTTCTTGGTATCGCGTGTCGAAATGACGGCTGATCCTGTTAGGACGCGGCTTCTTCGCTCTCGAACATCTGCATGGGCTGGCCCGGCATGATCGTCGATATCGCATGCTTATACACGAGCTGCGAGTGGCCGTCACGGCGAAGAAGAACACAGAAATTGTCAAAAGACGTAACAACGCCCGTGAGTTTCACGCCGTTGATCAGAAAGATTGTCAGGGAAATCTTTTGCTTGCGAACAGTATTGAGAAATAAGTCCTGAAGATTCTGAGAACGTTCCGCCATCGCGCCGCTTCTTTCTTTATTGCCGACCTGATCTGGCCGGTAGAATATCAATCAACCTCACCATGCGAAGACCGGTGGCATCCTCATTCCACCTGTCCAGCAAATCTTGGTATCAAATCGCAATCTTTTCCGCAACGTCGAAAAAGGCCTCGCGGACTTTCTGCGAAACGCTGCCCGGATGACCGTTGGCAATGGCCTGACCATCGACGGAAACGACCGGAAAACAAATGCTTGTGGCTGCAGTGAGGAAGACCTCGCGGGCCGCGAGCATCTCCGAAACGGAGAAATTCCGCTCCGCGATCGTCAACCCCAGCTTGGCCCCGACATCCATCAGAGTGGTGCGGGTAATGCCGCGCAGAATGCCGTATTCGGCCGGTCGCGTCACCAGCGTTCCGTCCGGATCGACGATCCAGACATTGGTCGCCGCCCCTTCCTTCACCATGCCGTCGCCGTCGACATAGATCGCTTCCTGGGCGCCGGCCTCCTTGGCCTGCTGGCGGGCCATGGCATTCGGCAGCAGGCCGATGGACTTGATGTCGACGCGGTCCCAGCGATTGTCGACAAGGGTGATAGCCCTGATGCCGTTGGCGTTCTTGGCGGCAATGATCCTGGCATCGGTGCTCTTGGCGGTGATGACAAGCGAGGGCGGCGTTCCCTCGGCCGGGAAGACATGATCGCGGCGGGCGACGCCGCGCGTCACCTGCATGTAGAAAAGCCCGTTGCGGACATGGTTGCGGCGCAGCGTCTCGCGAATGACCTGCGTCAGCGCCGCCCTGCCCATCGGCCAGGCGATGCGCAACTCACCAAGCGATCGGTCGAGACGGTTCAGATGGCGCGTGAGGTCGACGATATAGCCGTGGCGCACCTCGCAGACCTCATAGACGCCATCGGCGAACTGGTAGCCGCGATCCTCGATATGCACGCTGGCATCGGAATGCTTGACGTAACGGCCATTCACATAGGCAATTCTCGGCATGGGAAACCTGGTCTTCCGGGAAGCAATATAGGGACGCGGCGCGGCCTCGGCCGTGCCGGAAACGATCAGACGCCGAGCGACTTCAGCTTGCGGTGCAGCGCCGAACGCTCCATGCCGACGAACTCCGCGGTGCGCGAGATATTGCCGCCGAAGCGGTTGATCTGGGCGATCAGATAATCCTTCTCGAACATCTCGCGGGCTTCGCGCAGCGGCAGCGTCATGATGTGATAGTCGTTCTTGGCGGACACCTTCGGCAGCATGTCGCCGAGATCGGTCGGCAGCATGTCGGCGGTGATCGGCGCATCGGGGCCGTCGGTGCGGGCAAGGATCATCAGCCGCTCGATATTGTTGCGCAGCTGGCGGATGTTGCCGGGCCAGTCATGCGCCTGCAGCACGGCCATGGCGTCGTCGCCGATACGGCGCGGACGGATGCCGGCCTGCTCGGATATCTGGCGCATCAGTTGGTCGACGAGGAAGGGAATGTCCTCGCGCCGTTCGGCAAGTGCCGGCACACGCACCGGCACGACAGCGAGGCGGTGATAGAGATCTTCGCGGAACCATCCCTCGGCGATGCGGCTCTCGAGATTGTAGGCGGTCGAGGAGATGATGCGGACATCGACCTTGACGCGCTTGGAACCGCCGACCCGCTCGAACTGCTGATCGACCAGCACGCGCAGGATCTTGTTCTGCGTCTCGCGCGGCATTTCGCCGACTTCGTCGAGATAGAGGATGCCGCGATGGGCTTCCTCGAGCGCGCCGATCTTGCGTGCCTGGCCGGGCGTGCCCTCGGTGCCGAACAGCGCCACTTCCATGCGGTCGGGCGTGATGTTGGCGGCGTTGATCGCAACGAAGGGGCCGTTGGCGCGAGCCGACTTCTTATGGATCATCCGCGCCACCAGCTCCTTGCCGGAACCCGACGCGCCGAGGATCATGATGCGGCTGTTGGTCGGTGCAACCTTCTCGATCGTCTGGCGCAGCTGCGAAACGGCAACCGAGGTGCCGATCAGCTCCAGCGCGTCGCCGGTGCGGCGCTTCAGATCGGAGACCTCGCGCTTCAGCTTGGAATTCTCCAGCGCGCGTTCGGCGATCAGGATCAGCCGGTCGGCCTTGAAGGGCTTTTCGATAAAATCGAAGGCGCCGCGCTTGATCGCCGAGACGGCGGTCTCGATGTTGCCATGGCCTGATATCATCACCACGGGCAGTTCCGGATGGCGGGTCTTGATCTCGTCGAGCAGCGACAGACCGTCGAGCTTGCTGCCCTGCATCCAGATATCGAGGAAGATCAGCCGCGGTACGCGATCGGAAATTGCCGCCAATGCGCTGTCGCTATCATGGGCCGTGCGCGTCTCGTGCCCTTCGTCCGAGAGAATGCCGGAAACGATCTCGCGAATATCGTGCTCATCGTCGACGACGAGAATATCAGAGGCCATAAACGCTTTCCTTGTCATTGGCTGCGGGAGCGGCAGGCGTCGGATCCAGGCGTGGCAGGTGCACGCGGATCATGGCCCCTCTTCCCCGGTCAAAATCGGCGGGCGCATCATGCAGCTCGAGCTGCCCGCCATGTTCCTCGATGATCTTCTTGACGATGGCGAGGCCGAGGCCGGTGCCCTTCTCGCGCATAGTCATATAGGGCTCCAGAATGCTGTGGCGGTTCTCCACCGGCAGGCCGCGGCCATTGTCGATCACGTCGACGGTGAAGCGGTCGCGGCCGGTATCGAGTGCGGCGCGGACGAGAACCTTGCGTTCGTCCCGCTCGTCGCTCGGAACGGCCTCGATCGATTCGACGGCATTCTTGATGAGATTTCCGAAAGCCTGGCCGAGCATGCGGCTGTCAAACAGGCCCTCCAGCGGCTGGTCGCCGAAATCCTGCTCGAAGGTGACGTGATGGTTGCCCATCTCGCGCAGGAAGATCGCGTCGCGCAGAATATTACGCAGATCGCTCGGCTCCTTGGTCGGCTTGGGCATGCGGGCAAAGGCGGAGAACTCGTCGACCATGCGGCCGATATCGCCGACCTGGCGGATGATCGTATCCGTGCACTGGTCGAAGACGGTCCGGTCACCCGGGTCGATCTGCTTGCCGTAGCGGCGCTGAATGCGCTCGGCGGACAGCTGGATCGGCGTCAGCGGGTTCTTGATCTCATGAGCGATGCGCCTTGCCACGTCGCCCCAGGCGGTCGAGCGCTGGGCGATGACGAGATCGGTGATGTCGTCGAGCGTGATCACGTAGGATTCGCTCATGTCGCGCACTTCCTCGCGGGTGACCTGCACGCTCAGCGTCCTCACCGTGCCGCCGCGCACCAGCGCGATCTGCTTGCGGAAATCGCCGCGATGACGCACCGCCGCCTCGGTCAGCACGTGATCGACCTCCGGCGCGATGTCGACCAGCTGCTTTCCGAGCATTTCGTCGGCCGACAGCGACATCAGCGTCTCGGCCGAGCTGTTGACGATGGCGATGCGGCGGTCCTGCTCGACGCCGATGACGGCGGCAGTGACGCCCGACAACACCGCCTCGATGAACCGGCGGCGGTCGTCGACCTCGTCCTTGGCCTCGAGGATCTCGTCGCGCTGGGTGCGGATTTCCGAGATCATCTTGTTGAAGGTGCGCGACAGATTGGCGACGTCGCCGTCGACGGCATGCACCGGCACGACGATATCCATATTGCCCGATGCAACGCTGTCGGCCGCCGTGATCAGCAGGCGGATCGGCCGGACGATGCGGTCGGCGACGGCGATCGCGGTCCAGATCGCCGCCAGCAATACGATTAGCGCGAAGCCGATATAGAGCACGGCAAAGGCGACCTGCAGCGAGAAGCGATTGGCCTCCATCGATCGGTATTCGGTGGCGTTCTCCTCCATCATGCGCATGGCGCCCATGACCTTGGGATCGACGGCGCGTACCGTGTAAAGGAAGGTGCCCTGGATGGCATCGAGCTTGATAATGGCGCCGACGAGGTTAGTGACGCCCGGCGGGATCAGTGTCGGCTGGCCGGCAGCCGCCTTTTCCAGCGCGTCCTGCGGGATGGCCGGCAGCGGCTTTTCGGTGGCGATATCGGCCTGGACGATCACCGAGCCGTCGCGCTCGACGAGGAAGGCGCCAAGCAGGCCGCGGCCCCTCGCCTGGCGGGTCATCAGATCGGCAAAGCCGGTTCTGTCGAGGCTATAGAGCGCGCGGTTGCGCTCCAGGTCGTTGGCCATGGAGACCGTCTGCCCCTGCAGATAGCTGGCATTCTCCATCATGTACGCCTGGCCGATATTGCGCGACGAGCTGACGATCGACTGGGTGCGCAAGGCAAACCAGCGGTCAAGACCGGCATTCAGCGTGATACTGGCGAAGATGGCGACGAGGATCGCCGGCGTGATCGCGACGATCGAGAAGAGCACGACGATGCGGATGTGCAGGCGGGCCGCCGCACGGCCGCGGGTGCGGGCTTTCAGCAGTCTTGCCACCTCGCGGCCGATCAAGGCGAGCAGCGTCAGGACAAAGAAGGAATTAACGATCACCGAGGTGATGACGACATGCGAGGTCGGGGCGATCGGCGTCAGGCCGAGCAGCACGAACAACGTGGCCGTGGCGCAGAGAAGCGCGCCGCCAGCGAGCACAAGGCCGGGTACGGCAAAAAGGGCGCGGCGGTCGGTCACCGTCGTCACCGTCTCGCCCGCCGCCGCCGGCGATACCCCATCCTGCGTCATTCGGCCTCTCTTCAGACGGCACCCGCCGCCCTCGCCATCCGATCGAAAACCAAGCAACGCCGGCTTAAAAAGCCAGCGCTGCAACGACTCGATCGGGAGCGAATGTCCAAAACCCTTGCGTGACCTTTAAGCAACGCATTGTGGCGAAAATGCAACGCGTCTGGTCACATTGTCAAGCCATGCCTCCCTCGACGAGCCTTAATTTGACCCGCTGAGGAAGTTTGTTTTCTCTAGAAGCGACGTGGTCCTTCGGGCTTGTTGCCGACGATCGTGTCGATCCGGTCCAGCACGTCAGACGTCATCTTCTGTCTGTGGGAGAGGGCCGCGAGATTGTCCTGCAGCTGGCTGGCGCGCGAGGCTCCAAGAATGACGGTCGAGACATTCCGGTTGGCGAGGCACCACAAAAGGGCGAGATGGGTGATCGATAGGCCGATCTCCTCGGCGAGCTTTGCCAGCTCGCCAACTTGTTTGAGCTGGGCCCGGCCGGCATCACTGGACCACTTTTCCTTCAGCCATTCATAGCCCGGCAGGTTCATACGGCTGTCGGCCGGCACACCGTTATTGTACTTGCCGGTCAGGACGCCCGAGGCGAGCGGTGACCAGATCGTGGTGCCAAGGCCGATCAGGTCGTAGAGCGGCAGATAGTCGGATTCGACCTTCTGACGTTCGAAGATGTTGTACTGCGGCTGTTCCATGGTCGGCGGCGTGATGCGCAAATCCCGGGCGACGGCATAGGCCTCCGTCAATTGCTGCGCGGACCATTCCGACGTGCCCCAATAGAGCACCTTGCCCTGGGTGACGAGATCGTGCATCGCCCGGACCGTTTCCTCGATCGGCGTGTCGATATCCGGGCGGTGGCAGAAATAAAGGTCGAGGTAGTCGACCTGAAGCCGCTTGAGCGCTGCGTGGCAGGCATCCGTCACATGTTTGCGCGACAGGCCGCGCTGCGTCGGCCTCTCACCTCCCCAGAAGACCTTGCTGGAGACGACGAAGCTGTCGCGGCTCCAGCCAAGCTTGCTGAGCGCCTCGCCCATAACGATTTCGGACTTGCCGCTCTCATATCCCTCGGCATTGTCGAAGAAGTTCACCCCGTTGTCATAGGCAAGCTTCATGAGGTCGACGGCGTCGCCTCCATTGACCTGCTTGCCGAACGTGACCCAGGAACCGAAGGAGAACTCGCTCACTTGCAGGCCCGACTTTCCCAAACGTCGATATTCCATCATGCAACTCCCACAAATTATGAATATGTGCCGGTTTGTCACCGGGATCGGCGTCGCCCGATCGATCGACGACCGATTGGCGTAATCTATGGCATGCGCAACGATATGCGAGGCTCAGCCAGCCAAGTTGACCAAAACACGATGTCGCAGTTTCCGTCAGCCCCCGACCGTAAAGAAAAGGGCGCTCCACGACATCAGTCGGAGCGCCCCGTGGCATGCGATCGACGACGTTTGCGGCGGAGGTCGACAGCTGCAACGGCAGAATGATGAGATTCGGAACGGATAGGCAACATGCGATTGGCATCTGCGACATTATCGCCCGCTGATTGATCGTGTCATCCACCGGATATCCACAGCCTATCCACAGGCACCGCGACAATGATCGCAGCAACTTCAATGACATTCGCCTGTCGGTAAACCACTCCTCACAAATGCTTATGTGACTGTGAAATGACACCGCATCTTTGTTTGTCTGCTTGGATACAAACCGTGGCCCGGCTCAGATAGGCTCACCGTTCCTCCCGACCGTGGCGGCGGACGCCGGGAGGGGTGGGCGGTGGGCAAACATGAGGGCCCGCCGCCTTCTTTTCATCGCGCCGCCGAGCGACCTCAGGCGGTTCGGGAACTCCTGTAGACCGAGACGCCGAGCTCCCTGATCTTCTTGCGCAAGGTGTTGCGGTTGAGACCGAGAAGATCGGCCGCCTTGATCTGGTTGCCGCGTGTCGCCGTCAGGGCGGCGAGGATCAGCGGATACTCCATTTCTGTCAGCACGCGATCATAGAGGCCGGGCGGCGGCAGATTGTCGCCGAAGCCGGCGAAGTAGCTGCGCATGTTCTCCTCGACGGCCTGGGCGATCGTCATCGAGCCGCTGCGCATCGGCCCCTTGTCGATCGGGCTGTCGGGCACGTCGGAACGCAGTTCCGCGTCGATGATCTCGCGGGTGATGACTTCCTGCGGATAGAGCGCCATCAGGCGGCGGATGAGGTTTTCCAGCTCGCGGACGTTGCCCGGCCAGGCATAGGCCTTCATCAGTTCGAGCGCTTCCTGATCGAAACGCTTGGAGCCAAGACCTTCCTTTTCGGCCTGCTGGATGAAATGGCGCACCAGATCGGGAATGTCCTCGGCGCGGTCGCGCAGCGGCGGCAGGCGCAGTGGCACGACATTGAGGCGGTAATAGAGATCTTCGCGGAAGAGGCCCTGGTTGATCGCCTGCTTCAGGTCCTTGTTGGTGGCGGCAACGATGCGCACGTCGGTGCGGATCGGCGTGCGGCCGCCGACGGTAGTGTATTCGCCCTGCTGCAGGACGCGTAAGAGCCGCGTCTGGGCGTCCATCGGCATGTCGCCGATCTCGTCGAGGAAGAGCGTGCCGCCTTCGGCCTGCTCGAAGCGGCCGGTCGAGCGGGTCTGCGCGCCGGTGAAGGCACCCTTCTCATGGCCAAAGAGTTCGGATTCGATCAGGTCGCGCGGGATCGCCGCCATGTTGATTGCGACGAACGGGCCGTTGCGGCGCTTGCCGTAATCATGCAGCGCGCGGGCGACGAGTTCCTTGCCGGTGCCGGATTCGCCGGTGATCATCAGTGTCAGGTCCGTCTGCATCAGCCGGGCGAGCACGCGGTAGATTTCCTGCATCGCCGCCGACCGGCCGACGAGCGGCATGCCGTCCTGCATGTCGTCTTCGAGCTTGGCGGGCTTGCGCTTCGGCTCGGCCAGCGCTCGGCCGATGATGCCGATCAGCTCGGTGAGGTCGAAGGGCTTCGGCAGATAATCGTAAGCGCCTTTCTCCGAGGCCTTGATGGCGGTCATGAAGGTGTTCTGGGCGCTCATGACGAGGACCGGCAGGTCGGGCCGCGCCTTCTTGATGCGCGGCAGCAGATCGAAGGCGTTCTCGTCGGGCATCACCACATCGGTGACGACCAGATCGCCCTCGCCTGCCGAAATCCAGCGCCAGAGGGTAGCGGCGTTGGAGGTGATGCGGACGTCATAACCGGCGCGGCTCAAAGCCTGGTTGAGCACGGTCCGGATGGCCGCATCATCATCTGCAACGAGGATCGTGGCTGTCATCGAGAAGGTCCTGTCGAGCTTGCTATAGAGGCGTCTTCAAGCGAGGCGTCCTTCGACGCCGGCATGAGAACGCGGAATGTCGTGCGGCTGTTCTGGCTGTCGCATTCGATGATGCCGCCGTGATCGCCGATGATCTTGGCGACGAGCGCCAGGCCGAGGCCGCTGCCGTTCGGCTTGGTGGTGATGAAGGGATCGAAGAGATGCGGCAACAGATCGAGGGGAACGCCAGGGCCGTTGTCGTGGACGCAGAATTCCAGCGGCAACGAGATCTTTTCGCGCGTGCCGGCGACCGAAAGACGGATGCCCGGGCGATAGGCCGTGGTCAGCATGATTTCGCCGTCCGGCCGATCGCCGACCGCTTCGGCGGCGTTCTTAACCAGATTGAGGAAGACCTGGACGAGCTGGTCGCGATTGGCATAGACGGCCGGCAGCGACGGATCGTAACTCTCGGTGACGCGGATGTTGCGGGCAAAACCCGCCTTGGCGACGGCCTTCACATGATCGAGCACCGAATGGATATTGACCGGCATGCGGTCGACAGGGCGTTCGTCGGAAAAGACTTCCATCCGATCGACCAGCGAGACGATGCGATCGGTCTCGTCGCAGATCAGCCGGGTCAGCGCACGGTCCTCATCGACCGCGGACTGTTCGAGCAGCTGGGCAGCACCCCGTATGCCGGAGAGCGGATTCTTGATCTCATGCGCCAGCATCGAGGCAAGGCCGGTCACCGAGCGGGCGGCGGCGCGATGCGTCAGCTGCCGGTCGATCTTGTCGGCCATCGAGCGTTCCTGAAAAACGATGACGACGGCGCCGGGCTCGCTAAGCACCGGGGCGACATAGAGATCGACGAGCTTGTCCTGGCCGAGGCGGGGCGAACTCAGGTCGACGCGATATTCGTTGACCGGCGCCTTGCGCTCGCGCACCTGGTCGATCAGGGCAAGCAGCGGGCTGCCGAAAGGAATGAAGGTCGAGATGCGGTAACGAGCCAGATGCGAGGCGCTGGCGCCGAAAAAGGCCTCGGCTTCCCAATTGGCGAAAACGACGAAGCCGGATTCGTCGACCATGACGACGGGATTCTGGATAGCGTTCAGCACGGCCATGGCGACGGTCCCGCCGGCGTGATCGGACGGAGATGTCATATCCTTCATCATGCCGCCTCCCGGCTGTCGACAATATTCACAGCCAACGCATCGTAAAGGCGCGTCGCCACCTCGCGCGGGTCGCGCGAGGTCATGATCTCGGCCTTTTCAGCGCCTGACAGAGCCGGGGCGAAACGCTGGAGATACCAGCCAAGGTGCTTGCGAGCGTGGCGGATTGCCACCGCTTCGCCGTAGAAATCCAGCATCATCCGGTAATGCTCGACGGCGATCTCGGCGATCTCCGGGGATTGCGGTGCGGGCGCACCTGATATGACGCCGGCATGCCACGGCCTGCCCTGGCAGCCCCTGCCGATCATCACGGCATCGGCGCCGGAGCGGCGCAATATTTCCTGCGCGTCAGCTGTGGTTTCGACATCGCCGTTGGCGACCAACGGAATGGCGACCACTTCGCGGACGGCGCGGATCGCATCCCAATCGGCGCGGCCTTCATAGAATTGCATGCGGGTGCGCCCATGAATGGTCACAAGCTGGATGCCGGCCGCCTCGGCGCGGCGGGCGATATCAGGCGCGTTGATCGAATTCTCATCCCAGCCAAGGCGCATCTTCAGCGTCACCGGAATGTCGACGGCTTTGACCGTCGCCTCGATGAGGCCGAGCGCGTGGTCGGGGTCGCGCATCAGCGCCGAGCCGGAATAACCGCCGATCACTTTCTTTGCCGGACAGCCCATGTTGATGTCGATGATATCGGCGCCGTGATCGGCGGCGATCTTGGCCGCCTCCGCCATCCAGTGCGCCTCGCGCCCGGCAAGCTGCACCATATGCGGCCGGAAGCCCGCAGCGCTGAGCCGCGACCAGGATTCAGCCGTGTCGTTGACCAGTTCGCGGCTCGCCACCATCTCGGTGACGACGAGGCCGGCGCCGAAGCGCCACGCAAGCTCGCGGAAGGGCATATCCGTGACGCCGGACATCGGCGCCAGTACAACGCGGTTCCGCACGGACACGGGTCCGATTCGAAAAGGCGCTGCGAGGTCCTGGGAAATCAAATGATTATCTTTCGGGCACACAATAGAACTGCATTATTTTTAGCCATTATTCCCTGACTTGCCAAGGGGGCTGGGAGGGGAATTGATATTTTTCGGGCAGATGCTGGAAAAGGCCAAAGCAAGACGTTAGAGCACTCGGGTCAATTCCGCATATTTTAGGGGATTTATGCTGCAAATGCCTTCTAAGCAACCGATATCGGCTGGAATTGTCATCGTGGCGGCTGGCCGCGGCGAGCGCGCAGGATCCTCCAAGGAAGGCCCCAAGCAGTATCGCATGATCGGCGGCAAGCCGGTTATCGTGCATACGCTTGAAAACTTCATGACATGGGAAGCAGCAACTGAGATCGTCGTCGTCATTCACCCCGATGACGAGGCGCTGTATGCGAGAGCCTTCCGCCACATCATCTCGGCAACGCCGATCGAAACGGTGCATGGGGGTGCGACCCGGCAGCAATCCGTGCTCGCCGGCCTCAGATACCTCAAGGACAAGCACATCAGCCATGTACTGATCCATGATGCCGTGCGGCCGTTCTTCGATCATGCGCTTCTCGATCGCATCGCCGAGAGCCTTGACGCCGGGGCGCCGGCGGTGCTGCCGGCGATCCCGGTCATCGATACGCTGAAACGCGCCGACAATACCGGCACCGTGCTGACAACGGTTTCACGCGAGCATCTCTACGCGGCCCAGACGCCGCAATCCTTCGCCTTCGACAAGATCCTCGAGGCGCATGAGAAGGCAGCCGCGAGCGGACGAAGCGATTTCACCGACGACGCCTCGATCGCCGAATGGATGGGCATTCCGGTGACGATCGTCGAGGGCACGAACGACAACGTCAAGCTGACGGTCAAGAACGATATCGCCATGGCCGACGACAAGCTCTCGTCTTCGCTGCTTCCGGACGTGCGCACAGGCAACGGCTACGACGTGCACCAGCTCGTAGCGGGCGATGGCGTGACACTCTGCGGCGTGTTCATTCCGCATGACCAGAAACTGAAAGGTCACTCGGATGCCGACGTTGCGCTGCATGCGCTGACGGACGCGCTGCTCGCCACCTGCGGCGCCGGCGATATCGGCGATCATTTCCCGCCGTCCGACCCGCAATGGAAGGGGGCGGCCTCGCGGATCTTCATCGAGCATGCCGCCCGGATCGTGCGCGAGCGCGGCGGCACGATCATGAATGCCGACGTCTCGCTGATCGCCGAGGCGCCCAAGGTCGGCCCGCATCGCGACGCCATGCGGGCGAAACTATCGGACTATCTCGGCATCGATATCGAGCGTTGCTCGGTCAAGGCGACGACCAACGAGACGATCGGCTTCGTCGGCCGGCGCGAAGGCATCGCGGCGATCGCCACGGCGACCGTCGTCTATCGCGGAAAGAAATGATGAGCCTTTTTCCTCAGGATATTATTTCGACGGCGGA